>CAXTRX010000050.1:0-20431 GCA_964246785.1 uncultured Acetobacteraceae bacterium
GCCGCAACCGCGAGCATGTCGCCGCGGCTTGGCCGGAGCAGCTATCTGGGTGACCGGGCGCTGGGTATCCCTGACGGCGGTGCCGTGGCCGTAGCGGTCTGGCTTCAAGGTATTCATGATGCCCTGGAAGCGGGCTAGAGCAAGTCCGCTTTGTTTGAGAGGCTGGTTCACGCTTCAGGTCGATCCAACCTGAAGCGATCAGGCTCTAACTGCTGCGGCCACCCTCCTGTCAGCATCCTGGCCGGGGTGGCGCCTTGATCGACCGAAAGGAGACGGCGTGAGCGACAAACCTCCAGCCGACAGCAAGCTTACCACGATCAAGCAGCAATGGGCCGCCGATGACCGCGCCCTGACCGGCCGCGTTGCGCGCCCGCAGACCGACCGGTTGCCGCCGGGTCAGCACCTGGTGAAAGACTGGCCCGTGCTGGACCTTGGCGTTCACCCCAAAGTGGAGCGCGACCGCTGGACGCTGCGGGTGTTCGGCGCCGTCGCAGAGGCCATCACATGGGACTGGGCTGGCTTCTGCGCACAGACGCAGGTTCGCGAGGTGACCGACATGCATTGCGTCACCACCTGGTCGCGCTACGACAACACATGGCAGGGCGTGGCCACCCGCAGCGTGCTGGACGCCGTGCGCCCGCAGCCTGCCGCCGCGTTCGTCGTGCTTCATAGCCATGATGGCTACACCACCAATCTCCCGCTCGCCGACTTCGCCGCCGAGGACGCAGTGCTCGCGCATAGCTGGGAGGGCAAGCCGCTCACCGCCGAGCATGGTGGCCCGGTGCGGCTGATCGTGCCGCATCTCTACCTCTGGAAAAGTGCCAAGTGGCTGCAGCGGATCGAGTTCGTCACTGCCGACAAGCCCGGCTTCTGGGAGGTTCGCGGCTACCATGAGCGTGGCGACCCCTGGCGGGAGCAACGCTACTCCGAATGAGACGGCTTTGATGGTCAGCGAGGCAGCGAGGCGGCGCGAGGGCTAAGCCGGTTCGGCTGACAAGGCGACCTTCAAGGACCCGTAATCGTGCTGCACGTGTACGATGCTGAGGCCTGCTTGCTCAAACAGCGAGCGCCACTCCCATGGCTCGAACGCCTGTTCGCAAATACCCGCAACCAACTCTTCGCGGAACTCAGGCGGAATTTGCTCATGGGTGACACGGCCCACGGGTTCGCAGCACGCGCAAATGAGGCCGCCTGGCGCCAGCTTGGTTGCCAGGTGTCGGAGCAGACCGACTGGATCAGCAAAATGATGCAGCGTGGCAAACATCACAATGGCATTGAGCGACCCATCGGCAAATGGCAAGCGCATGCCGTCTGCCAGAACATCCTGGATATGAGTTTGTCTATGCAACCGCCGCTGCACCGTGCCGAAGACAAGACCATAGGGATCGATATCAAGATTGAACAGGCGAGCATCCCCCAGTTCCACGCCGGCCCTCAGCAACATCGGTGCCGCATTGCCGCCGAGTTCTAAGATAATGGGGGGGATGTGACGGACAGGCCGCTGCTTCAGCCATGATACAAGAAACGCAACGCCACGCTCGTGATCGCTGCCGTAGTCGCGAAGCAAAGCATCAGACGGCCAATCCACGGCAAGTGGATCAGCAGCGGTTGGTGGCAGTATGGTGACGGGGAAACGCAAGACTTGCGGCGGTTGTTTCGTGCCATGCCCAATTACGCTGACGAAATAGGTGAAACGTCCGGGGCGATGCGAAGCGGCGATACGGACCGGCTGAGTAAGAGCCCGGCCCGGCGCGAGGTCAATCAGCAGACGGGACAACTGTTCGCCAGGGACTGTGGCCGGAAATGGATTGTTCCAACCAAACGCTCTCTGGTGGGAATATTGAAGTGCCACTGAGTTGGGGCCACTGGCCGTTAATGTGGTTGGGCTGTCGTTTACAATACGAACCTGGACCCAGAAATCCTGTCCCGCCCGTACAGCGGCAGGCGCGGTGGAGAGGCTTAGCCGCACGCAGGGCGGAGAACTACTGTTTGAAGGTGAGGCGTCTTCGGCTGGGCTGTTGGAATTCGGACCAGGGATGCGAATGGCGTATCCGGAAGCGCGTAGCCGATGCAGGAACCGGTGCCCTTCGCTGCTGAGTTGCGGGTCGGGAAAACGGAAGCGCTTGGAGAATAGCTCGCGCATGAACGCGTTTGCAGTTCCTTCCTCAAAAGGAAATACGATCCTGGAGATATCGTCGATCAAGTCAGCATCGGGCTCGTTGCCAGGTTCAATGCATAGGCCCGGCAGGAGCATAGGCACACCCTGTACGATGTCATACCAGCGGTCGCACGCCGAACAGGCCAGTCTCGCACCGTTTTCCGTGAGCGCGTTGCTGCACGCCGGACACACGAATGTGTCAATCAAGGACACGGCCATGCCTCAACCTATGAGAGTAAGGTTAGGATAGCAATTGTTGTTCCGCTGCTTGTGCCAGGAACCGCGATGGATGACGCAGGTTCACTCCCCTGCTGGCACGGCCAGCGGTTGGATGGCGCGGCGCTTGCCGAACACGCGCTGGATGACCGAGTAGAACACGGGCGTGAACAACAGCCCGAAGCCCGTCACCCCTAGCATGCCGAAGAAGACCGCCGTGCCGAGCGACTGGCGGAGTTCCGCACCCGCGCCGCTGGCGGTCACCAGCGGCACCACGCCGAAGATGAAGGCGAACGACGTCATCAGGATCGGGCGCAGCCGGGTGCGCGCCGCCTGCACCGCGGCGTCGCTTGGGCTGGCGCCCTGCTCCTGCGCCTGCTTGGCGAATTCGACGATCAGGATGGCGTTTTTCGAGGCCAAGCCCACCAGCACGACGAAGCCGATTTGCCCGAGTATGTCGACTGCCATGCCGCGCAACAGCAGCCCCGTCACGGCCGTGAGCAGGCACATCGGCACGATCAGCACGACGGAGAGCGGCAAGCTCCAGCTCTCATACTGAGCCGCGAGCACCATGAAGACGAACAACACGGAGGCGCCGAAGATCAACAGCGTGGTGTTGCCCGTGGAGCGCTGCTGGAACGCCAGGTCGGTCCATTCGAAGCCCACTCCCTGCGGCAGGGCGGTTTTGGCCAGGGCTTCCATGGCGGACAGCCCGTAGCCGGAGGACACGCCCGGCAATGTGGCGCCCTGCACTTCGGCGGCCGGAAACAGGTCGTAGCGCGGCACGCGATACGGCCCCGTCACGTTGTGGAAGCTGGCCACCGAGCCGATCGGCACCATGGCGCCGGCGGCATTGCGCGTCTTGAGCCGGGCGATGTCGGCCGTGGCGGTGCGGAATTTGCCGTCCGCCTGGGCCAGAACCTCGTAGGTACGGCCAAGGTAGTTGAAGTCGTTGACGTAGGCGGAACCTATATAGACCTGCAGCGCCTCGAACACTTTGTCGGGGGACACGCCAAGCCGCTCCGCTTTCACCCGGTCGATATCGGCGTATACCGTGGGCGTGCCGGCGCTGAACGGGCTGAACACGCCGACCAGACCCGGCGTTTGGTTTGCCGCGGCAGCCAGCGCCTGCGCCGCCGACTGCAGCGCCTCGGGCCCGATGCCGCTTTGGTCCTGCAGCATCATCTTGAAGCCGCCGGCATTGCCGATACCCGACACGGGGGGCGGCGCGATGGTGATGATGAAAGCGTCCTCGATGGCCGCCAGGCGCTGCCGAAGCGAGGCAAGGATCACGTCGGCCGTCAGCCCCTTGCGGTCGCGTTCGGCAAACGGCTGCATCGGGGTGAAAATCGCACCCGCGTTGGGCGCATTGGTCAGGGTGGCGCCATCCAGCCCGGAGAAGGCCACGGCATGCTCGATGCCGGGGGTGTCGAGGATGATCCGGGTGGCCTCGCGCACCACGGCGTCGGTGCGGGCCAGCGATGCGCCGGGCGGCAACTGGATGACGGTAATGAGGTAGCCTTGATCGAGCTCCGGGATGAACCCTGTCGGGGCGCGGCTGAACTGAAATCCGGTCAGCCCAATCAGCACGGCGTAGGCGACCAGCATGAGGCCGCTGAAACGGATGAGGCGCGCCGTCAAGCGGCCAAAGCGCTGCGCGAGCCATTCGAAGCCCCGGTTGAAGCCATCGAAGAACGCCACCACAGGGCGCACCAGCAGGGGGCGCGGAGCGGTGTGCTCGACATGGGCGCGGAACAGGATCGCGCACAGCGCCGGGCTCAGCGTGAGCGACACGAAACAAGAGATCACCGTCGAGGCCGCGATGGTCACCGCGAACTGGCGGAAGAACTGGCCGGAAATGCCCGAAATGAAGGCCGCCGGGATGAACACGGCGCAGAGCGTGAGTGCAATGGCGATCAGCGCGCCGCCGACCTCATCCATGGTGCGGTGCGCCGCCGCGCGCGGCGTCATGCCGAGGCGTATGTTGCGCTCGACGTTCTCCACCACGACGATTGCGTCGTCCACCACGATGCCGACCGCGAGCACGAGGCCGAACAGCGAGAGGTTGTTCAGCGAAAAGCCCAGCGCCGCCAGCACGGCGAAGGTGCCGATCAGCGACACGGGGATGGCCACGATCGGGATGACGGAGGCGCGCCAGGTCTGCAGGAACAGGATCACCACGACCACGACCAAGGCCACCGCCTCAAGGATGGTCACCAACACCTCGTGCACCGACTGGGCGATGAAGCCGGTGGTGTCGTAGACGATGTCGTAATGCAGGCCCGCCGGGAATTGCTTGGAGAGTTCGGCCATGGCGGCGTGAACGTGCTGCGCCGTGGACAGCGCGTTGGAACCGGGCTGCTGATAGATCAGCAGCGGAACGGCCTCCAGCACGTCGAGATAGCCGTTGGAGCCATAATCCTGCGCACCCAATTCGGCCCGGCCGATGTCGCTCACGCGGGTGACGCGGCCTTGACCGTCGGACTTGACGATGATGTTGCCGAATTGGGCTGGGTCCACCAGGCGGCCCTGCGTCTGCACGTTCAGTTGGAAGGCGCCGGGCTGCGGCACCGGGGGTTGCCCCAGCACGCCCGAAGACACCTGCACGTTCTGCGCCTGCAGCGCCGCCACCACTTCGCCGGCGGTGAGGTTGTGCGCGGCCACTTTATCGGGGTCGAGCCAGACGCGCATCGAGTAGTCGCGGTTGCCGAACACCTGCACGTCGCCGACGCCGGGCTGGCGCGCCAGCGTGTCCTTCACGTGCAACGTCGCGTAGTTCGACATGTAGAGCTGGTCGCGGGAGTGGTCGGGCGAGGACAGATGGATCACCATCATGAGGTCGGGCGAGCTCTTGATGACGGTCACGCCAAGCTGCTGCACCGCTTGCGGCAGGCGCGGGAGCGCCACGGCTACGCGGTTTTGCGTCAGCACCTGCGCGGTGTCGAGGTCGGTGCCCAGCTTGAAGGTGACGGAGATGGTGAGCTTGCCGTCGCCGGTCGATTGGCTGCTCATGTAGAGCATGTTTTCGACGCCGTTAATCTGCTGCTCGATGGGCGTTGCCACGGTCTGGGCGAGCACCTCGGCGGAGGCGCCGGGATACGTCGCCGAAACCTGGACGATCGGTGGCGCAATCGAGGGGTATTGCGAAATCGGCAGGGTGAAATACGCCACTCCGCCCACGATGGTCAGGAACAGCGACAGCACCGAGGCGAAGATCGGGTGGTCGATGAAGAAGTGTGACAGGCGCATGGCGCTATTCCCTTACTCGGAGGCCATGCTGATGTTGCCCGGGTGGGGCGCTACCTTGGCGCCGGGCCGCAGCCGCACCAGGCCGTCGATGATGATCTGGTCGGTTGGTTCCAGGCCCTTGGTCACCACGCGCAAATTAGGCCCGTCCAAAGGCCCGATCTGCACCGGCTTGGGCACCACCGTGCCGTCCGGCAGCGCGGTCATCAGCAGCTTGGCGGACTGGTCGGTGACCAATGCGGCATCCGGCACCAGCAGCACCGGGCGCGGCGCGGACATCGGCACCTCGAGGCGGGCAAATTGACCCGGCGCGATCAGCAGCCCCGGGTTCGCCACGGTGGCGCGCCCATGCACGGTGCCGCTGCCCCGGTCCATCTGGTTGTCCAGGAAGTCCAGCACGCCCTGGCGCGGCCAGCCGGTCTCGTCGCTGAGTGCCACCTTGATGGTGGGGTCAAGGCCGGGCTGCTTGGTGGCGAGAAAGCGCTGGTAGGTGAGGTAATCCGCCTCGCTCATGTCGAAGTCGAGATGCAGCGGGTCAAGCGAGACAATCCCGGCCAGGCTGGTGCCGCTGCCGATCAGGCTGCCAAGTGAAACCTGGCGTGCGCCGATCCGGCCGGAGAAGGGGGCGGTGATGCGGGTGAAGTCGAGGTTGAGCTGGGCCATATGGATGGCGGCCTTGCTGGTCTCAATCGCCGCGGCCGCGGCCAGTTGCGTTTGCACGCGCTGGTCCACCGTCTCGCCCGACTCGAAGTCGTTGCGGTGGAGCGTGGTCGCCCGGCTGACCTCCTTGTTGGCCAAGTCGAGTGCGGCCACGGCACTCTGATACTGCGCCACCGCCTGCTGTAGTTGGATCTGATAGGGGCGCGGGTCGATCACAAACAGCAGATCGCCCTTCTGCACGAGCTGGCCGTCGGTGAAGTGGATCTCGGTCAGGTAGCCGTTGGCTTGGGCGCGCAGGTCCACTTGGTCGATGGCGGAGAACTGGCCGGTGAATTCCGTTGCCTCGGCGAGGGTGCGCTGCAGCGGCGGACTGACGGTGACGGGGGATGACTGGGGAGCCATGGCCATTGGCGCCGGACCGCTGCCCCGCACGGCAAAGGCCCAATAGCCGCCTGCCGCCGCGAGCAACACGGCGATGCCGACCAACAGCCGGGTGCCGCCACGCCGTTGCGCCCTCGGATGCGTGGTAAACGGCGCCACACGGTCGAGCGAGTCTGGATGACCGGTCATCTTTTACTCCGGCAAAAAAGAGGTTCAGCAAAGCACGTGGGAGAACAGCGTGGCGATGAACTGCTGCAATGGCGCGCGGCTCTTTTCCACCCGCGCCCGCAGTGCGGCACCTTGCCAGGCATTGAGCGTGAAGGTGGCAAGCACCGCCGGATCGGCCTCGCGCCGTAGGGTGCCGGCCTGCTGCGCCTGGTCGAGGCAGCGCGTCACCCGGCCGGTCCAACACTGATAGATTGCCGCCAGATGGCCGGCGACGATGGTGCTGTGGTCGGACATCTCCGCCGCCATGTTGCCCAAGAAGCAGCCGCAGGTGTAGCCGGCGGCTTCGAGTTGCGTGGCGCTCTGCTCGAAGTAGCGCCGCAGACGGTCCAAGGGTGGGGTTTGCGCTTCGTCGAGAATGCTCAGCAGGTGACAGGCGTTCTCGGCCCAGAAGTAATCGAGCGCTGCCGCGGCCAAGCCCTCCTTGCTGTCGAAGTGATTGTAGAACGAGCCTTTGGGGACAGTAGCAGCATCGGTGATGTCTTGCACGCTGCAGCCGTGGAAGCCCTGGGCGCTCATCACGGACACGCCGGCTTGCAACAGCCGCTCACGCACGGTCAAAGGTGACAGTCTCGACATGTTTGCCAATATGACCGGTCATCTTGGTTTTGCAAGCGTTGTGCTCCCCCGAGTTACATCCCAGACGGGAAAGCCCTCACCCCGGCCTCTCGACCGCTCGCGGGAGAGGGAGAAAAGGCTCGATCTGAGGGGGTGCGAGGCTGGCATGTTGGGGCGCAAAGCGCCTATGAGGAGGCTACCACCAAAAGGCAATCCATGATGCGGCTTCTCACCTTGACGCTTGCGGCGACGACCCTGCTGACCACGGCGGCGCTTGCCGCAACGCCGGAGCGGATCCGCGGCACCGTGCAATCAATTGAGCCCGGCGCCATGGTCGTGCACACCACTGCTGGGCCGAACATGACGGTCGGGCTTGCCGCCGCGACACGCTACAACAAGGTCCTCAAAGCCGACTTGGCCAATGTCGACAAGGACAGCTACATCGGCACGGCGACGAAGGAGGTGGGCGGCAAGCTCATCGCGCTTGAGGTCGTCGTGTTCCCGCCCGCCATGCGCGGCGCCGGTGAAGGGCATTACGGCTGGGACCGGATACCAGACACGACGCTATCCGGCGGTGGCAACGCATCCAGCACGATGACCAACGGCAACGTCTCGGCCGTGAGCGCCGTGGGCGGATCGGCCAACACCACCATGACCAACGGCAACGTGTCGACCGCATCGAGCGCCGGGGGCGCCAAGCAGTTGACCGTCACCTACAAGGGCGGCGAGCAAAGCATTCACGTGCCGCCAACGGCGCCGGTCGTGACCTTCCAGCCTGGGACAATGGCCGATGCCGCCGTGGGCGCCACAGTGTTCATCGTCGCCAGCAATGACGAGGGCAAGCTGACCGCCAACTCCGTCAACATCGGCACGCCCGGCGCCAACCCGCCCATGTGATGTCCCGCCGTTGAGACCCGCCCGCATGCCGCAACGATCCCTCCAGCCGGCCCATCCGCTTGCCGTCCGCGTCATGCATTGGGTGGGCGCGGCGGCGATGATTTGCATGATCCTGAGCGGCTTCACCATCTACAACGCCTCGCCCAGCCTGCCCTTCACCTTCCCGCACGCATTGATGTTGGGGGGCTGGCTGGCCGGCGGGATCGCTTGGCATTTCGCCACGATGTGGGTCCTGGTCGCGGACGGCTTGGCCTACCTGGCCTATGGCGTTGCCACCGGGCACTTCCGCCGCCACTTCCACCCACCCTCGCCCGCTGCCGTGGTGCGCGACGTCGGCGCGGCCTTGCGCGGCCGGTTGAACCACCGGATCGGGCACTACAACGCGGTGCAGCGGCTGCTTTATGCCGGAGTGATCATCGCCATTGGCCTTGCCGTGGCCACGGGTGTGTCGATCTGGAAGCCGGTGCAACTGGGCTGGTTGACCCGGCTGTTTGGCGGCTACGCGACGGCCCGGCTGGTGCACTTGTCCGCCATGCTGGCCATCGCCGCCTTCGTCGTGCTGCACATGACGTTGGCGGTGCTGTATCCGCGCACCCTGCGCTCCATGCTGACCGGGCTGCCTGCAGACCTTGCGGTGGATGGGCCGGAGGTTGCGCCGTGAGGCGGCGGCTTGCGCCCGTCGTCACCGCGGACGAAATCCGGCCGGAGCTGGTGCGCCTGGGCCGCCGGAACGCGCTGCTGCGTGGGCTCTCGCTCGGCGGCCTCGGCCTGCTGACGGGGTGTGATCTCAATACCCACTCCGGCGTCGATGCGGCGCTCTGGGCCATGCTGCGCTTCAACGACCGGGTGCAAGCAGCCCTCTTCTCGCGCACGCGGATGGCAGCGACCTACCCGGCCAGCGCCATCACCGACCCGTTCCGCTTCAACGCCTTTTACGAGATCTGGCAGGTACGCGACGTGCCGGACGATTGGCGGCTGGTGGTTGGCGGCCGGGTCGCGGACAAGACCCCCTGGACGCTTGAGCGGCTGCGCGCGATGCCGCAGGCCGCCCAGATCACCCGGCACATCTGCATCGAGGGCTGGAGCCAGATCGGCCAATGGAGCGGCGTGCCGCTGCAGGCCTTCCTGCAGAGCGTGGGGGCCGACCTCGACGCACCCTTTGTCGGCTTCACTTGCTTCGACGGCTATTCCACCAGCATCGACATGGCCAGCGCGCTGCATCCGCAGACTATCCTGGCGCTGGACTTCCTGGGCAAGCCGCTCGCCCCGGAATGGGGGGCGCCGGTGCGACTGCGCATCCCCACCAAGCTCGGGTTCAAGAGCGCCAAGAACGTGCAGGAAATCGTCGTCAGCGCGGCCAATCCCGGCGGCTACTGGGAGAAGCAGGGCTACGACTGGTTTTCCGGCTCTTGAGCGGCTTGGCGGCAGCGGCCGTCGAGATCGAAAGCATCGCGTAGCGCGCGGGGGTCGACGGCCAAGGTCGTTGTAGCGGCCCTTGCAGGGCACCTCGCTGGCCGGGCGCAACGCAGCCTGCAAGCGCTGCGCAAGACCTGTCGATGAGCGGCCTTTATTGCATTTCGTAGAAGAAAGCGACAGTGAATGGAGTGAAACCTGGACGACTCGGCGGCTCAAGCGTTGCAAGCCGGCAGGTGTTCAGTATTGGGAGGGGTGATTGATGGCAGCATTTCATGGCAAGCCACCCGGCGGCGGTGCTGGCGAGATGTCACGCCGCACTGAACGCTTGCGCCCCGCGATTTCCCTGCGTCCGGCGCAAGTCGTCGAGGCACGGCGGCTCCGCCGGCTGGGCGCCGAGCCGGAGCAGATTGCGGTCAGCCTGGGCGTGGCGACGGAGGAGGTCGAGAAGGCGCTGGTGCAGATGCGCTCGCCCCGACCAGAGACGACCCGTGGCACCCTCAACGTGACGCTGGCCGCACACAAGGTGTTCCTGCAGGAACGAGTTGGCGACGAACCGCTGTGGAAGACGGTCGACCGCGTGGTTGACGAGTTACTGCAGCTCCGGGCGGAGAAAGCTGGACCGTCGGGCCGCAGCCAGCGGCGCGGAACCAAGACGCAGGCCAGCCAACTTCCGCTGCTTTGAAGCATGACGCCTTCGTGTGGCGGCAATCCCGGCAGCACCTGCGTCGTTGCAAGCAGCCAGACGGCTCGCACGCGATCTGGGCCGATTTGGAGAATGACATGAGCGGTAGTGCGCTGGCTTCACAGATCAAGGAACACATGCCTGTCGTCGGCAGCGATGGCGGTCATGTCGGCACCGTCGACAAGATGGAAGAAGACCGGATCAAACTGACCAAGAAGGACGATCCGGACGGTTCTGGCCAGCACCATCACTACCTGCCGGTGAGCAGCGTGGCGGCCGTCGAGAGCGGCGAGGTCCGTCTCAGCATGGAGGCAGACCGAGCCCGCAAGCTGGCGACGATCAGCACGGGTGGGCAAACGACGCACGGCATGGGCAGCATGGGAGCGGCCTCGTAGCCTATGTCACATTTACCGGGAGATGTTCGATGACCGCATCCAAGCACATGAAGGACCTACCCCCCGATGTTCCGCGGCCGCCCAGCGACCTGGAGCGTAATCCTGGGATCGGGGCATCCAAGGGCGCGTTCCGCACTGGCGAGGATCCAGAGACCATCGAGGGCGACAACACGATAGAGGGCGACGTCGACAACGGGACAAACGCCAACGGCGGCGTGCCCGAGCATGGCGGGGGCCGCGGCAACAAATAGCGACGGCCGGTTGGCGAAAGGCTGATTGACGCATCAGGTTAATTCAGCCTGATGCAATCAGGCCCACGCTTGCCGATGCGCGCCAGCGTCGCTCCAACATGGCCTCCTCTACAGCAGTCAAGGCTTCTATCGGCGCCGCCAGCCGTTGGTAGGTCCCGCGGCTGGCAGACGTCAGCGGCAGGCGCACGCCGGGCTGCATCAGGCCGAGCGTGAAAAGTGCGGCTTTGAGCGGAATGGGGTTGCTTTCGAGGAAAAGCAGGTCGCTGACCTCCGCAAGCCAATCACGCACATAGGCAAAGGTCGGCAAGTCACCGCTGTCCCAGGAGCGATGCAGCAGGCTGCACAGCCCGGGTGCCACGTTGGCAACGACCGACACGCAACCATCCCCGCCCGCAGCACGATAGGCGGCCGCGGTGCCGTCGTCGCCGGACATCTGCAAGAAATCGTTGCCGCACAGCGCACGCAACCGGGGCGGACGGGCGAGATCGGCGGTCGCATCCTTCAAGCCGAACACCAATCCCCGTTCGAACAGACGTGCAAGTGTCGTGTCGGCAATGCTGACGCCGCTGCGGCCGGGCACATCATACACCATGACTGGAAGGTCCGCAGCGTTCCGGACCGCGGTGACATGGCCGATGATCCCGTCCTGGGTGGGTTTGACGTAGGGCGGCGGAGCACAGAGGACCGCAGCGGCTCCAGCCTGGGCCGCGATGGCGGCCAGTTCAGTCGCGGCTTGCGTCGACAAGGCGCCGCACCCAGCCATGACCGGCACGCAACCGGAAGCGGCCTCGATGACGACTTCGATGGCTTGCCGATATTCCTGCGGCCGCAACGACGCGGCCTCGCCGGTGCTCCCGCACACCACCAACGCCGTGGTGCCGCGGTCGATCTGCCGTTCGCAGAGCCGGGCCAGGGCCTCGCGATCGATTTGGTCCTCGTGGAACGGTGTTGGAAGCGCGGTGGCGGAGCCCCCGCTGAGCAGCCGGCCACGCTGGGGCAGCTTGAGGACGTTCATGAGTGCGCCCTTGCTAGAGCGGCTGCA
Source organism: uncultured Acetobacteraceae bacterium (assembly GCA_964246785.1). Lineage (GTDB taxonomy): Bacteria > Pseudomonadota > Alphaproteobacteria > Acetobacterales > Acetobacteraceae > LMUY01. The sequence continues at coordinate 12,128 of CAXTRX010000050.1, forward strand.
GGTGTCCGTAAACGGTCACACCGCACGAGCAGTCCGTCGTCTGCCTCCATGGTGCGCAGGGCGGCGAACCCTGCGAGCCGCAGAGAGCGGACCAGGAGGGCGGCGAGTTCATGGTGATCTGAAACACTTGCCGGGACGAGTGCCAGGAAGCGGCCTGAGGGAACCAGCGCGCGCTTGGCCTGGCAAATGCTACGTCCGACCAATGCCGGCGACACGATGCCGGGGGCGAATACGAGATCATAGGCCTCATGTTCGGACCTCTCGGCCAAGCGCAGGCACGTGGCAGCCGCGCAGCCATGCCTCAGCAGGCTGCAGAGCAGGTCCAGGCCGTTTGGTGCGAGGATGAGGGCGTGGCAACCGGCGATTGAGCCGGCGAAGCTTAAGAGGGGGTCCGAGGCCGTTTCGCCAAGGCCGTCCCGGTCGGCCCGCGACTGGGTTGCAACCAACTGCAGCATAGACAATGTCTTGCACCTTCCGAACTGCCGGGATCGGATCGACAATCGACCGAAACCGGCTGGCGAGGGTTTCAAGATGGCACCGTGGATCATGTGGTTGCCATGCTTGGCGGCAGCGCGAAGAATAGTATTTCAGCATAAATCAGCTTGGCCGGCGGTGCCGAGGACTGCCGCTACCGGCATGCCGGTAGGGAGGCACGATGTCAGACACTCCGTAGCCGCAAACGCATTGCTATGCTGTTCGCCCACTGGATGAATGATGGACTGCGGAGCGCGATGTGAGAGCCTCAAGCCACCCCGGCGCCCCAGACGAGAGGCTTGCTTCAAGCCTCCTGAACGAATTGAAGTCACCTATCGGGAAGCTGTCACAGCGCCTCCGGCAGCCTGAATGCCACCTTCCGCTCGCCGTAGCGGTCGACCAAATAATCCGCCCGGTCCCGCAGCAGCCACGTGAGGCGCACCAGTTCCTCCATGACATCCACCACCCGGTCGTAATTCCCGCCGGGCAGCATCCGTCCGGCTTCGTCGAACTGCTCGTAAGCCTTGGGCAAGCTAGACTGGTTAGGGATCGTGAACATCCGCATCCAGCGCCCCAACAAGCGCAGCGCGTTGACCGAGTTGAACGATTGCGATCCGCCGGACACCTGCATGACCGCCAGCGTCCGCCCCTGAGTAGGGCGCACCGAACCCTCCTCCAGCGGCAACCAGTCGATCTGGTTCTTGAACACAGACGTCACGGCGCCGTGTCGCTCCGGGCTGCACCAGACTTGGCCCTCCGACCAGAGCGATAACGCCCGGAGTTCCTGCACCTTGGGATGGTCCTTGGGAACGCTGTCCACCATGGGCAACTCGCGCGGATCGAAGATGCGCGTCTCGGCGCCCATAAGTTGCAGCAGCCTGTCCGCTTCCTCGACCAGCAAGCGGCTGTAGGAGCGCTCCCGCAAGGAACCATAGAGCAGCAAAATGCGCGGCGGGTGCGTCATCCGCTCGGCCGGCTCCAGCTTGGCCAGATCTGGTGCGTGCAGCAGGTCGGCGCGCAGGGCTGGCATCGGTTCGTTCATCGCGTTTATCCTCAAGCGGGTCCGAGCAGCGGCAGCCACAGCGCCAACGCGGCGAGCACCACCAGCAGAACCGGCGGCGTGATGGCCAGCCCGACGCGCATGTATTGTCCCCACGAAATCCGAACCCCCTTGGTGGAGAGCACGTGCAGCCACAGCAGCGTCGCAAGCGACCCGATCGGCGTGAATTTGGGTCCGAGGTCGCATCCAATGACGTTGGCGTAAACCATGGCCTCGCGGGTTGCCGCCGGGATGCCGCGAGCGCCTTCGATGGACAGGGCGCCGACCAGCACGCCGGGCATGTTGTTCATGATGGATGAAATGGTCGCCGCTCCGAAGCCGGTGCCGATGGTCGCCGCCCATGGGCCGTATCCGGCGAGCCAGACGAGCGCGGTCGCCAAGTGGTCGGTCAGCCCGGCGTTTCGCAGGCCGTAGACCACGAGATACATGCCTAGGCTGAACACCACAATCTGCCATGGCGCGCCGCGCAGCACGTCGATCACCGGCACAACGGCATCGCGGCCGCCCCGGTGCCAGCGCCCAGCCACGGCCAGCAGCAGCATCGCGCCAGCGCCGGTGACCGCCGATACCGGCACGCCCAACGGCGCCAACACGAAATAGGCCACCAGCAACATCGCCAGCAGCGGGAACGCGGCCCGAAAGACGGCATAGTCGCAAATCGCCAGGCCCGGCGCACCCAGTTGCACCGTTGGGTAGAATGCCGGAACCTGGCTCCTGTAGGAGGCCCAGAGCACCGCAAGGGTCGCCACCAGCGCCACGACATCGACGGGCACCATGACGGCTGCGTAGCGGTCGAACGAGATCCCGAAGTAGTTGGCGCTGACGATATTGACCAGGTTGCTGATGATGAGCGGCAGGCTGGTGGTGTCCGCCACGAAGCCGGTGGCGACGATGAAGGCCAAGGTGGCAGCCGGGCTGAATTCAAGTCGGACCAGAATGGCGACCACGATGGGCGTCAGCAGCAGGGCGGCTCCGTCGTTGGCGAAAACGGCGGCGATGGCCGCGCCCAGGAGCACGATCATCGGGAAGAGCCTGCGTCCGTTGCCGCCGCCCCAACGCGCGATGTGCAAGGCAGCCCAAGCGAAAAACCCGGCCTCGTCGAGGAGCAGCGAAATCACGATCAGGCCGATGAACGTGAAGGTGGCGTCCCAGACGATGTGCCAGACGACTGGCACGTCGCCCCAACCGATGACGCCGGTTAGCAGCGCGACGACGGCGCCCGCCATGGCGCTCCAGCCGATGCCCAAGCCACGCGGCTGCCGGATGACGAGGACGAGGGTGGCGATGAAGATCGCGAGCGCGAGCATTGCTGGAATCCAATCGGACGATGGGACTGCGAACCGGGTCGGCGCATTCCCCAGTGCGCCACAATCGGCTGACCCGGCCAAACCGGGCACGTTTGCTCAGCGGCGTCGGCGCAGACGGTGAAAACGAAGTCCATGACAGGCGCAGCGGGGTCAGCGACCTCGTTCCAACCCTTCGAGCGAGCGCCCTCGGCCGGATAGTCGGCACCGGCGAGCACATCCAACGCCAGCGGCTGGACCGTGCCCTTGGGATGGCTACCGGCGCAAAACGCCCGGAACCTACCGTCGCCGTCCTGTGCGAGGATGCATTCGGCGAGAATGGAGCGCGCCGAATTGGCAGTGCATAGGAACAGCACGCTGAAAACGCGGCCGGTCACTGCAGAGCCTTCTCCGGCAGGCAACAGGGAGCGAGGTCCGCCAGCAGCGGCTCGCATAATTCGGGTCGACCGCCGCAGCAATCCTTGGCCAGGAACAACATCATGTCACGAAGCCGGTCGATATCGGCGCGGTAGACCACGGAGCGGCTGCGTCGTTCCGAACGCACCAGCCCGGCGCGGGCGAGAACGGCGAGATGCGTCGACATCGTGTTTTGGGGAGTGCCGACCTGCCGGGAGATCTCACCCGCTGCGAGCCCCTCCGGTTCGCACGCCACCAGGAGGCGGAACGTCTCCAAGCGGGTGGCCTGCGCCAGGGCACCGAGGGCTAGGACAGCGACATCATTATCCATGCATCCAGATGAGCAGATATAGTCGGCAATGTCCAATCCGACGTCGCTACGGTCGTAATCTCTTTACCGAAGGGATGAGCGCCACGACCAACGCTACGTTCACCACGGCCGCCCCGCACAGCACACCCAAGGTCGGCGTCGCGCCCCAGCGTTCGAGCAACCACGAACCGACCAGCGGAGATGCCGCCTGGGCGACAAGGGCGGGCATGGCGATGCGCCCCATCAGCCCGGCGTAACCCTCGCGCCCGAACAAGGCCAACGGCACTGTGCCGCGGGCGATGGATCGGAAACCGCTACCAGAACCGTAGAGGACGATGCCAATAGCCATCGTGCCCGGCGCGCCGATCAGCATGCCCAAGCCAACGGCGACCAAGACGGTGGAAACCAGCAAGCTCCAGATTGGATGCGCCTTGCCGCCGAGGAGCATCTCGAACACGCGCGCGCCGACTTGCGACGGACCGACCAAGGCGCCCAAGCCGACGGCGGCCGCCATCGCCCCGCCTTGGGATTGCAGCAGCGCCAGCAAGTCGACGGAAATCACGGTCATGATCACGGATGCCAAGGTGAATCCAGCGGCGAGCAGGACGAAGGCCTGCCGATCCACCGGGGCGTTCGCCGCACACTTGCCGGGCCCGGCGCGACGCTGCGTTTCCTGGGGTACGCCGAACGCGTAGCTGGGCAGAACGACCGTGATGTGGATAGCCGCATAGGTCAGGCAGGCGCCACGCCATCCCAGATGGTCGGTCAGGAATGCGGAGATCGGCCAGCAAACCGTGCTGGCGAAGCCGCCCCAAAGCGTAACTCCCGTTATGAGCGGTCGCGCCGTTTCCCCGTAGATCCGGCCGAGGGTTGAGAACGCCGGGTCATATAGGCCGCAGCCCATGCCGCAACCGACCAATATCCAAGCCGCCGCGAAGCTAAGCCGGTTCGGCGCCAATCCCAAGGCGAGCGACCCGAGCGCCAGCATCACGGCGCTGGCCATAAGAACCGGGCGGCCCCCAAACCGTTCGATGGCGCGACCCACACGGGGCGAGACGATGCCGGACACAAGGAAACCCAGGGACAAGCCGCCGACAATCCAAGTCGGCGACCATCCGGTATCGCGGGCGATCGGCACCGCCAGCACGGCGAGCAAGTAGTAGCTGCTGCCCCAGGCGAGAATTTGGCAGACGCCCATGGCGCAAACCACGAGCCACTGATGGCGGCCGCTCTCGACTGCCACGACGGCTTGGCTCATTCCGCCGAACCAGCCGTGTGCCGAGTGGCCAGCAGCGCTTCCGTGGCCTCCATCCACGCGGCCAAGCCGACCTGGAACGCCTCGCGTCCTCGATCTGTAAGCGTGTAGACCTTGCGTTCGCGGCCGGAGACGACCGCGGCGGCGGAAGTCAGGTAGCCGCCCTGCTCGAATTCTTTCAGCGTCGGATACAGGGCGCCCTCGCTGGGCGAGCAGCACCCCTTGGTCGTGCGCTCGACTGCCCGGGCGATGTCGTAGCCGTGGGCGGGGCCGTCATGGAGAACCTGGAGCACGAAAAAGCGGCTGAGCGCCATCTTGATGGTTCCCGCCCAATAACTGCGTTCGGTGAGGTCGGGCGCGGGACGGGCAACTGCTTGGGCTGGCATTCGAGTAGGCTATGCATCGGCGGGCTAGGCATCAAGCCCGTGAGCGCTATACGTCCAGGTTGGCGACTTTCAGGGCGTTGCCGACGATGAAGTCGCGGCGGGGCTCGACCACGTCGCCCATCAAGGTGCTGAAAACCTCAGCGGCGTTCTCGGCGTCGCGGACGCGGACCTGGAGCAAGGTACGGATCGCCGGGTCGAGGGTCGTCTTCCAGAGCTGGTCGGGGTTCATCTCGCCCAAACCCTTAAACCGCTGGATCGTCAGGCCTTTGCGACCCTGCTGCATGAAGCGGTCGAACGCACTGGCAGGGCCCTGGACGGCAACCGTGTCGCGGTCCAGCTTGAGGCTGGCCGCGGTGCCGAACTTGGCGGCGAACATGTCGCGCCGGTCGTGCAGCCAACGCGCCTCGACGCTGCGAAGCGACCCGGCGTCCAACCGGTGCCAATCGGCCACGCCGCGGACGGTGCGGCGCATGGTCAGGCCGCGTTCGTCGGCGTCCACCACCCAGCCGCGCTCGCTGGGTGCGGAGATGGCAGCCAGGCGGTCGGCCAAGACCTGGCGGGCGCCGACGGTGCCGGCGTAGTCAGCGGTGAGCACCCCGGCGATGGCAGCCTGCTCGAGCAAGCTGGTGGGCACGGCGGCAGACAGGCGGCGCAGGTTCAGCCAGGCCTCGCGCAACAGGCGGGCTTCGGCGGTGAGGTCGTCGCCCTGCAGCAAGGCGCCGTCGGCGTAGCTGAGCGCAGCTTCGGAGAGGGCCTTGTCGAGCAGGTATTCCTCGAGCGATGCATCGTCCTTGATGTAGCGCTCGTCGCGGCCGCGGGTGGCTTTGAACAGCGGCGGCTGGGCGATGTAGAGGAAGCCGCGGTCGATCAACTGCGGCATCTGGCGGAAGAAGAAGGTCAGCAGCAAGGTGCGGATGTGGCTGCCGTCGACATCGGCGTCGGTCATGATGACGATGCGGTGGTAGCGCAGCTTGGTGACGTCGAAGCCGCCCTGCTCGGGTTCGCCGCGACCGATGCCGGTGCCCAGCGCGGTGATGAGGGTGCCGATTTCGGCGGAGCCCAGCATGCGGTCGAAGCGGGCGCGCTCGACGTTGAGGATCTTGCCCTTGAGCGGCAGGATGGCCTGGAAGCGGCGGTCCCTGCCCTGCTTGGCGGAGCCGCCGGCGGAGTCGCCCTCGACGAGGAAGACTTCTGCGCGGGCTGGGTCGCGCTCCTGGCAGTCGGCGAGCTTGCCGGGGAGGGTGGAGATGTCGAGCACGCCTTTACGCCGGGTCAGTTCGCGGGCGCGGCGGGCGGCTTCGCGGGCGCTGGCGGCGTCCATCACCTTTTGCGCGATGATGCGGCCCTCGCGCGGGTGGGTTTCGAACCAGTGGCTTAGGGTGTCCGCCACGGCGGCCTGCACGACGGGCTGGACTTCGGAGCTGACCAGCTTGTCCTTGGTTTGGCTGCTGAACTTCGGGTCGGGCACCTTGACCGATAGGACGGCGGTCATGCCTTCGCGCATGTCCTCGCCGACCAGAGCAAGCTCCTTCTTGCCCATGCCCTCGGCGTATTTCGCGACCACGCGGGTGAGCGCCTGGCGGAAACCGGCGAGATGGCTGCCGCCGTCGCGCTGGGGGATGTTGTTGGTGAAGCAGAGCATGGTCTCGTGGAAACTGTCGTTCCAGCACAGCGCGAACTCGACGCGGATGCCGACTTGGCTTTCCAGCGTGGTGACGCTGATCGGCTCGGCCAGGATGGGGGCCTTGGAGCGGTCGAGATAGTGGACGAACTCGACCAGGCCGCCCTGGTAGAAGAAGGCGGTCTCCTGTGCCGGGGCGTGGCGCTCGTCGCAGAGGCGGATGCGCAGGCCGGAGTTGAGGAAAGCGAGTTCGCGCAGGCGGCGTTCGATGATGGCGTAGTCAAACTCGGTCTTGGTGAAGGTGGCGGGACTTGGCTTGAAGGTGACCTCGGTGCCCGAGGGCTCGTTGCTGGCGCCGATGATGCGCAGGGGAGCCGTGGCGTCACCGTTGCGGAACTCGATCTGGTGTTCCTGGCCGTTGCGCCAGATGCGCACGGTCATCCACTCGGACAGCGCGTTGACCACGGCGGCGCCCACGCCGTGCAGCCCGCCGGAGACCTTGTAGCTGTTTTGGTTGAACTTGCCGCCGGCATGCAGGCGGGTGAGCACCACTTCGGCCGCGGACACGCCCTCCTCGGCATGAATGTCGGTGGGGATGCCGCGGCCGTCGTCGCGGACGGTGACGCTGCCGTCGGCGTTTAGGGTGAGGGAGCAATGGGTGGCGAAACCGGCCTGGGCTTCGTCGACGGCGTTGTCGATGATTTCGAACGCCATGTGGTGCAGGCCGGAGCCGTCGTCGGTGTCGCCGATGTACATGCCTGGGCGTTTACGCACCGCGTCCAGTCCGCGCAGGACGGAGATGGAGGCGGCGTCGTATTCGTCGCTGCCGGGCGTGTGGCTGGGAGTGGATTCGGGGGTAGGCGCGGCTGAGTCGGACATGCCGTGCAGAAGGCTCCGGGGAGGGGATTGGAATAGCTGCCATATAGGCGTTTTTGGGATGTTTAGACAGGCCCTAAGGGTGGGTTACCGATTTGCGCGTGTTCGGTATTCGTCACGCCACCGTCAGCCATACCAGTCGAAAGCGGCGCGACAGCCTGGCGCTTTGTCAGCCTCTTGGTTGAATGATCAAAGAGCCGTGGAGCGACGCACGGTTGATATTAACCTGCGTTGCCACAGACCTTATACCAGCGACCTGAACGACTGACCCACGGCAAGCCCGTCATCGCGAGCCGAAGGCGCGGCGATCCAGGGCGAGAGGGGTGGGGCCGGGGGGGGGCCGGGGGGCGGCCGCTATCCCGGGGCGAGATGGCGGGTGTCGTCCTCCGTTTTCACGGACCTGGCCTATCAGAGAGAGTGGGGAACGAGGCGTCTGCATGGAGCGCGTTGTGGGCGACAGTAAGCCCTTCGGCGAGCCCGCGCAGCGGCTTGAACAGCGCGCTGTCGGTGCCAGTGAGCAGCACCGTGGTGGCGAGCGGCGGCAAGGCGGCCAGCAGAGCGGCGCGGCGGGGCGCGTCGAGATGCACCAAGGGCTCGTCGAGCAGCAGCAGCGGCGGAGTGC
>CAXTRX010000051.1:0-3071 GCA_964246785.1 uncultured Acetobacteraceae bacterium
CGTTTACGCTATCCACCTCCGTCCCCATCGAGATGTTCGTCACCCGCTCCAGGATGAACTCCAGCACCACCGGCACCTGGTGCTCCTGCATCAGCGCCTGCGCACGCGCGAAGGCTTCCTTGAACTCGTTTGGGCTTTTCACCCGAACCGCCTTGCAGCCCAAGCCCTCCGCCACAGCCACATGGTCCACCCCGTAGCCCGGCACCGCGTCGCCATCGGGGGACGTATTGATGTTGTCGAACGCCAGGCTGACTTCGAAGTCCATCTGGAACCCGCGCTGCGCCTGCCGGATCAAGCCAAGATAGGAGTTGTTCACCACCACATGCAGGTAGGGCAGCTTATGCTGGGCGCCCACCGCCAGTTCCTCGATCATGAACTGGAAATCGTAATCCCCCGACAGCGCCACGATCTTGCGCGCCGGGTCCGCCGCCCGCACCCCGAGTGCCGCCGGCAAGGTCCAGCCCAGCGGCCCGGCCTGACCGCAATTGATCCAGTGCCGCGGCTTGTAGACATGCAGGAACTGCGCACCGGCGATCTGCGACAGCCCGATCGTGCTGACGTAAGTCGTGTCGCGGTCCAGGATTTCGTTCATCTCCTGATACACACGCTGCGGCTTCAGCGGCACCTGATCGAAATGCGTCTTGCGCAGCATGTGGCGCTTGCGATGCAAACACGCAGCGCCCCACTCGCCCCGATCCGCCAGCTTGCCCGCGGCCTTCATCTCGCGGGCCACTTCGAGGAACATCTGCAGCGCCGCCTTCGCGTCCGAGACGATGCCCAAATCCGGCCCGAACACCCGCCCGATCTGCGTCGGCTCGATGTCGACATGAACGAACGTGCGCCCCTTGGTATAGACCTCGACCGACCCGGTGTGCCGGTTCGCCCAGCGGTTGCCGATCCCGAACACGAAGTCCGACTCGAGGAACGTGGCGTTGCCGTAGCGGTGGCTGGTCTGCAGCCCCACCATCCCGGCCATCAGGTCGTGGTCGTCCGGGATGCAGCCCCAGCCCATCAAGGTCGGGATCACCGGCACGCCGGTCAGCTCGGCAAACTCCACCAGCAGGCCGCTCGCATCCGCATTGATGATGCCGCCGCCCGCCACGATCAGCGGCCGCGCCGACGCGTTCAGCATTGCCAGCGCCCGCTCCGCCTGCTTGCGCGATGCCGCCGGCTTGTACACCGCCAGCGGCTCATAGGCGTCGATGTCGAACTCGATCTCGGCCATCTGGACATCGATCGGCAGGTCGATATGCACCGGGCCCGGCCGCCCAGAGCGCATCAGGTGGAACGCCTGCTGGAACACCTGCGGCATCAACGCCGGCTCCCGCACGCACACCGCCCATTTGGTGACCGCCTTGGCGATGGTCTCGATGTCGACGGCCTGGAAATCCTCCTTGAACAGCTTTGCCCGCGGCGCTTGGCCGGTAATGCACAGGATTGGGATCGAATCGGCCTGCGCGGTGTAGAGCCCGGTGATCATATCCGTGCCCGCCGGCCCCGACGTGCCGATGCAAACCCCGATATTGCCCGCGCGGGCCCGGGTGAACCCGTCCGCCATGTGCGACGCACCCTCGACATGGCGCGCCAGGATATGGCGCACGCCGCCGTGTCGGCGCATCGCGGCGTAGAACGGGTTGATAGCAGCGCCGGGCACCCCGAACACGGTCGATACGCCTTCGCGCTCCAGCACGAGAACCGCCGCATCGACGGCTTTCATCTTGGGCATTGGTTTTCTCCCTTGGCAGGCTTGGTGAGTCCATCATGGCCGAAGCGTGCCGGGTGTGCGGGAAAAATCCCGCATAGTGGTGAGACGGGGGATTTTGCGACTGCCATCAAGTGGTTAATGGTCGCCAAAAGCATGCGGGAGACGTCACGTCATGAAAGTCAGAGCTGCCGTGGCCACCGCCCGAACCAAAACCTCGGCCAGCAGCGATGCCGTCCAGTCGCTCACCCGTGCCCTGCGGCTGCTCAACGGCATCGCTCAGTCTGCTGACGCCGGGGCCACCCTCACCGAACTTGCGCAACAGGTGGGCCTGCCCTCCTCCACCGCGCATCGCTTGCTCACCACGCTCGAGCAGGAGCGATACGTCCGCTTCGAACCGGACGGCCGGCTCTGGTCCATCGGTGTGCAGGCGTTTGTCGCGGGCAGCGCTTTCACGAAAACCCGCAGCCTCGTGGGCCTGGCACGGCCCCACATGCGCCGCTTGATGGAAGACGGCGGTGAGACCGTCAATTTGGCGGTGGAGGATGACGGCATGGCGGTTTACCTGGCCCAGGTGGAGTGCCGCCAGATGATGCGCGCGTTTGCCCGCCCTGGTTCGCGCGTGCCGCTGCACTGTTCGGCGGTGGGCAAGGCCATCCTGTCCGCCGTCTCCGACAAGGCGCTGGCCAAGATCCTGCACCAGCACGGCATGCCGCGCCTGACGGTGAAAACCCTCACCACGCCCACGGCCTTGCGCGCCAACCTGCAGCGCGCCCGCAGCATCGGCTATGCCATCGACGACGAGGAGCACGCCATCGGCTTGCGCTGCATCGGAGCCCCGGTGTTCGACGAACAGGGTGATGTCGTGGCCGCTGTTTCCGCCTCCGGCCCGATGGCCCGCGTCCGGGACGACCGGGTCGGCCCTTTGAGCGACCTTGTGATTGCCACTGCCCGCGCCATATCCGCCGAGTTAGGCGGACCCTAAACGGCTTGGGCGGCTGGTTCTTCAAGCCAGGCCGGCTTACTCCCGCAGCGTGCTGAAAAACTGCCGCAGCAACGCGCCCGCCTCGGTCTCCCGCACCCCGCCCACCACCTCGGGCCGGTGCAGGCAACCCGGCGCCGCAAACACCCGTGCGCCATGGTCGACGCCGCCGCCCTTCGGGTCATAGGCGCCGAACACCACGGACCCCACGCGGAACTGCACCGCAGCCCCGGCGCACATCGCGCACGGCTCGAGTGTGACGAACAGCCGGCATCCCACCAGCCGCGCCGACCCCAAGCGCCTTGCCGCCGCCCGCATGGCCAGCATCTCGGCATGCGCGCTGGCATCGTGCGCCGCCTCTACGGCATTGCCCGCGCAGGCCAGCAG
>CAXTRX010000051.1:3081-20300 GCA_964246785.1 uncultured Acetobacteraceae bacterium
CCACCGCCGCCCCGACCGGAACCTCGCCCCGGGCCGCCGCCGCTCGAGCCTGCTGCAACGCCACTGCCATGCCATCCATGGCGCCGTCTTGCCCACGCGGGGGCGCCGGGTCTAGTGGTCACGGCCTGACGCTAGGGGCTGCGAGTCTTGCTGCTGATCCTTGGCTGAAGCTTGGGTGCTGCAGCATGAAGTCAACGATTTCGGCTCGCGCACGCAGACGTGGCTTGTTGCCCTCGAACCTGCCCGCGGTAGCGGCGCTTCAGCGAGCCAGCCGCAGACGCCCTCGCCTATCCAACTATCACCAAAGGCTATCCTGGCCACGCGGACGTTGGCGTATGCCGCATCGTGCTTGCGTTCATCCGCGTGCCAATGAACGAGGTTGGGAGTGTGGGATTTGGTCGCGCCGCTGAGGCTTTGGCCCCGCGACAGACTTTGCCCAAGTGGAAAACAGGGCGGCAGATGCGGCGGCGATGGCGTCTCTCGCGCTCGACGAGCTAAAACCCGGTATGTTTCACCGCTGAGCAAGGCATGACGGCACAATGAGCTTGATGTCCGCTGCCCAGAAGCCAACGACATTGCAGCATCAAGCGTCAGCCCTTATCCACTCGTCGCCCGACCCGAAAGCTCGCTGCATCCACGGGCTGGCTCGGAGCGAACCATTCCGCTTGAAGGCAAACCATGCCCAAACCCCTCATCGGCATAACCCTCGATGCCGAACCCGCCGGCGGCTGGTCCCGCTTTCCCTGGTATGCCTTGCGCGCCAACTATCTCGATGCCATCGCCGCCGCCGGCGGCCTTCCCGTCGCCATCCCGCATGACCCGGCGCTCGCCGCCGACTGGCTTGGGCGGCTGGACGCCCTCGTCGTCACCGGCGGCGCCTTCGATGTCGACCCAGCCCTCTATGGCGCCACGGCAGTCCACGGCAGCGTCACCATCAAAAGCCGCCGCACCGCGACCGAACTGGCCCTCGTACAAACTGCGCTCGCCCACGGCCAGCCCGTGCTCGGCATCTGCGGCGGACAGCAACTCCTCGCAGTCGCCCTGGGCGGCACGCTCATCCAGCATATCCCGGATGAATGGCCCGGGGCTTTGCAACACGAGCAATCCAACCCGCGGGACCAGCCCAGCCATACCGTCAGCCTCATTCCTGGTACCCTGCTGCACGACATCGTCGGCGAGACGACGATGCAGGTGAACTCCGCCCACCATCAGGCAGTGGCCACGCCGGGTCTGACCGCCAGCGTGAACGCCACCGCCCCCGACGGCATTATTGAAGGCATCGAAGACCGGCGCTTCCGCTTTTGCCTCGGCCTGCAATGGCATCCCGAGTTCGGCATTGATCCGGGCGACCGGCGCGTGTTCCACGCCCTCGTCAGCGCGGCATCGTGAGCGGCACGGAGGTTGGGCGGGGTGAGCGCATCGCCAAATGGCTTGCCCGCGCCGGCGTTGCCAGCCGTCGCGACGCCGAAAAGCTGCTTGCTGAAGGCCGCGTCACCCTGAATGGCAGCCAAGTCGGGCACCCAGCCACCTTCATCACGCCCGGCGACATCGTCCAGGTCAACGGCCGCGTCGTCGATGCCCCAGAGCGGGCGCGGCTCTGGCGCTACCACAAGCCGGAAGGCCTCATGACGACCCATCGCGACCCGGCGGGCCGCCCCACCGTGTTCGACAAGCTGCCGCCGCACCTGCCCCGGGTGGTCAGCGTCGGTCGCCTCGACCTCAACAGCGAGGGGCTTTTGCTCCTCACCAACGATGGCGCCCTCGCCCGCCAGCTCGAACTCCCGTCCAACGGCTGGATTCGCCGCTATCGCGTCCGCGTGCATGGCATTGTGCTCGACCGCGCACTGGCAGCTCTCGCCGGCGGCGTCCCCGTCGAGGGCGTGCAATACGGCCCTATCGAAGCCGCCGTCGACTCGCGTGCGCTTAGCAACACCTGGCTCAGCGTCAGCCTGCGCGAGGGCCGCAATCGCGAAATCCGCCGCGTCATGACCCATCTCGGCCTGCAGGTGACCCGGTTGATCCGAGTGGCGTATGGTCCCTTCCAGCTCGGCAATCTTGGCCGCGGCGAAGTGGACGAAATCAGCGGCAAAATCCTGCGCGAACAACTGCCGGACGTGCCCAAGCAGGCGGCCCGGGCCGCCGCGCGCGGAGCCGCCCCAAGCTGAGCCCGATAAGGTGAGGATCGTCGCGGGTATGTGGCGGGGGAGGCGGTTGCGCAGCCCGCCCGGCGCCACCACCCGCCCCACCGCCGAGCGGCTGCGGCAGGCTTTGTTCGACATGCTGGCACACGCTTCCTGGGGCACTCGCCTGGACGGCATGGCCGTGCTCGACGCCTTCGCCGGAACCGGCGCGCTTGGGCTCGAGGCGCTGTCGCGCGGCGCGGCCTCGGCCACCTTTTTCGAGCGCGACCGCGCTGCCCTCGAAGCCTTGCGGGCCAACATCGCCGCATGCCCCGGCGCCAACGCCCGCGTCATCGCCAGCGACGTGTTGCGCCCCCCGCCAGGCTCACCCTGCCACCTGGTGTTCCTGGACCCGCCATACGGGCAAGACCTGGTCCCGCTTGCCGTAGTACAGTTGACGGCCGCCGGTTGGATCACCTCGGACTCGCTCCTGGTTGCAGAAACCGCGCGCATGGAGTGTCCGCAGTTTGGCCGGCTGATCGCCGAACGCGAACACGGCGCTGGCCGCATCAGCATTTGGCGCCCGAGCGCTCACCCGCCAGCATGAGCCAGGCCCTGGTCTGGCAAGATTATTGTCGAGCTCTGCTGTGACACGTGGGCGCAGTTGCGTCCCTGTGCCTTGGCTGCGTAAAGCGCCGCATCGGCCAAGCCCACCAGGTCGGCGTTTGCGCCGTCAGGCGGCTGCGGCCAAACCACCGCAACGCCGATGCTCACCGTCACGATGCCGTCTAGCCCTTGGGCGTGCTGGACCTGCAAGTGCCGGATCGCCGCTTGCACCCGTTGCGCCAGGATAACTGCACCGGCCATGTCAGTTTCTGGAAGCAGGATGGCGAACTCTTCCCCGCCAAGCCGGGCTGCCAAGTCCGCCGGGCGTTGCGCCAGCCGCGCGATGGTGCTGGCAATGCTCTGCAAGCAAGCATCCCCCGCCTGATGGCCGTACGTGTCGTTGAAGGATTTGAAATGATCCACATCCAACATCAGCAGAGCCAGAGGTTGTTGCGTTCGGGCGGCCCGTCGCTGTTCCCGCTGCAACACGCTATCGAACAGCCGACGGTTGCCGATGCCGGTCAAGGCATCTTGCATTGCGGTTTGTTGCAGCTGTGCATTGGCGGTGCGTAGCGTCGTTTCAGCGCGCTTGATCTGACCAGCGATGAGCCACCCCGCCGAAGCGATGCCCAAACTCAGCAGGGCCGCTGCCAGGGACGTAGCCTGCGCGTCAGATCGCCAACGGCCAAGCACTTCGGATTCGGCAAATGCCACAAACGCAACCAACGGGTATCCGTGGACCGGGCTGAAGCTGGCGAGCTGGAGCGCCCCATCTCTGGGTGAGACCACGTCGTAATGGCCGGCAGAGCCATGCTGTCGATACTCGCTGAGGATGGCGTTCTTCGTGAGTGCGGCTGCAGACTCTGATCCGCCGGTGAGGACTTTGCCGTCTTGGCGCATGAGCCCGATCGCGCCCAATGGCTCTCCCCGCAGGTTGTTGCAGGGGTCCGGTAGAGTCTCCTCATCCACCAGGGCGAGGACGACGCCGGCAAACTGCCCGTCCGCCATGTCCAGCCGGCGCGACACCGCGATGGGCTGATAGTTCGTCGGCCCGGCTGCGGACACGGCATCAATCAACACCGTCCTGCCCGAATGACTATTGTGCAATGCGAGTTCGCCTGCAGTCAGCTCAGTTGGAACTCCAGGCTCTCTCGGCAGGCTTGCGCCCAGCAACCGGCCGTCACGGCCATAAGCCGCTAACGCGCGAATATGCGAGCGAACGGATACTCGCCTCAAAGCCCGCTGCACTTGCCCGAACGCTTCTGGCGCAAGCCCGCCCGGCTGCCATCCATCGGCGACTGCATCAAGCAGGATATCGGCCGCGGATAGCGTGGCTGCCGCCTGCTCTGCAACCGACTTGGCCAGGTGAGCACCCTCTACCCTTGCCTCGGCCATCGCCATCCTGCGGCTTAGCCCGACGTGCCAAGCCGTGTTGCAGAGGATGGCCGCGCACGACAGAAGCGCAAACACACGTACGGCAAAGTGTCGCGACCGCAACTTCGCCAAACCCGGCGCGGACCACACGAGCAGCAATGCACTCTTCAATGCGCCTCCTCAAAGCATGCATGACAGCTCGCAGTGTCCGGCAAAATGGTTAACGGAGGCTTGCAACAAGCGAATTTTATGTCGCCAAATCCGACGTCTGTTTGCGACCTATTAAGCCTCTGCCAGCATAATCCCGGCCATGTCGGACCATATCGAAACCCTGCTTCTCGCCATTACCCATGCCCGTGCCGGCCATCATCAGGAGGCCGAAGCCCTGCTGCTCTGCGTTCTCGACACGGAACCGGATAATGGCCATGCCCTGTTCTTGCTTGGCCAATGCGCCCTGGTAACCGGCCGTGCCGCCGAGGCGGCTGCTTTGCTAGCCCGCGGACTTACCCAGCGACCCACCCACCGCGAGTGCCGCATCTCCCTGGCGCGCGCCCTGCTTGCCGACGGTCAGCCGCAACACGCACTCGAGACGCTCGAGCCACTGGCCAGCGAGAAGGAGCTTGCTCCAGCCCAATGCCTACGCGGCACCGCGCTCAACATGCTCAAACGACCAGGTGAAGCCGTCACTGCATTCAGCCTCGCTCTGGCCGCCAACCCGTCTGATGCGGAGGCCGAACTCAATCTCGGGAACGCCTACGCCGAGTTGGACGAGCCGGAGCAGGCGCAACAACACATCCTCGCAGCGCTCGCACTCGCGCCCGGTATGGTGGAGGCCCATGCCAGCCTGGCCCACTTGCTCACGAGCCGCGGCCGGCTAAACGAGGCGCTCGCCGCCAGCCAGCGCGCAATCGAGCTTGATCCCGCTTGCCCAGCCACGCGCTGGAACCATGCCGTAGCCCTGCTGCTCGGTGGCAACTTTTGCGATGGATGGAGGGAGTTTGAGTGGCGCAAGCTGCGCTTTCCCGGCAGCTTTACGGCCCTGCCGACGCCAGAATGGGATGGCAGCCCATTGGATGGTAAAACCATCCTGATCCTCGCCGAACAAGGCGCTGGCGACACCATCCAGTTCATGCGCTACCTGCCCCTGCTGTCGAAGCGGGCAGACCGCGTCATCCTCGAGTGCGATGCCGCGCTCGCGCCACTGGTCACCAGCATGCCAGGCGTGATCACCACGGTTGCCAAAGGCGGCCCGTCTGCCAACCGCCCGGGGCATGACGTCTGGGTGGACCAGTTAACCTTGCCGCGGCTGTTCGGAACCACGTTGGAAACGATTCCGTATCCCGCAGGCTACCTTAAACCCGACCCGGCTCGTGCCATGGCCTGGGACCGGCACTTGCCCGAGGGTCTCCGCGTCGGTCTGGCGTGGGCCGGCAACCCATCGCACAGCAACGACCAGCGGCGATCCGCCCCGGCGGCCGCCCTGGCCCCCATAATTGCCGCCGGCGGCCGGAGCATCGTCACGTTGCAGGTCGGCCCTCGCGCGCGTGACGTATCCAAGCTGTTTGGCCTCACCGACCAGTCTGGCCGCCTTACCGACTGGCGGGAAACCGCCGCAGCCATCAGCGGGTTGGATGTCGTCATCACTGTGGACACAGCCGTTGCTCACCTTGCCGGCGCGCTTGGAATACCCGCGTGGGTGATGCTCCCCTACGCACCCGATTGGCGCTGGATGCTCGACCGTGAGGACTCACCCTGGTACGCAGGGATGCGGCTGTTCCGGCAGGAGCGGCCGGGCGATTGGACCGGCGTGGCCGAGCGCGTTGCGACCGCCTTGGCCAGCGTGGTCCGTCCCGCCTACACCATCAACATGCCGCCATTGACATGGAGTGTTGCACCGGTAACCCAGGCTGCCTCGTTCGATGCCAAGTAGACCACCGCACCGGCCACGTCATCGGGTGTGCCCATCCGCCCCACCGGGATCATCTGCAGCAGCCGTGTCTTCTGCTGCTCTGCCAATGCCTCCGTCATGGCACTGGCGACATAGCCGGGGGACACGATGTTCACCGTGATGCCCCGGGCGCCGACCTCCTGCGCCATGGCCTTGCCCATCGCCACCAACCCTGCCTTGGCGGCAGCGTAGTTCGCCTGCCCTGGGTTGCCCGATGTTCCAACCACGCTGGCGATGCCGATGACCCGGCCGAACCGCCGCCGCACCATCCCTTTCATTGCGGCTCGGGCCAGGCGGAAAGGCGCTGTCAGGTCCACGTCCAGCACCTCCTGCCAGGCCGCATCTTTCATGCGCAACGCGAGCATGTCGCGCGTCAAGCCGGCATTGTTCACCAGGATATCCAGCGGTCCGGCCGCCGTTTCGGCTGCAGCGACCAGAGCGTCGGGCGCTGCCGGATCATGCAGATCAGCCGGGCAGACATACGCGCCCGCGCCCAGTTCGGCCGCAAGCGCGGATAGTGCGTCCACACGCGTCCCCGAGAGCACCACCTTCGCACCTTGGGCATGCAGCGCGCGAGCAATGGCCGCGCCGATCGCGCCTGACGCGCCTGTCACCAGGGCGATCCTGCCGTCCAAACGAAACATCCCCGCCTCCCGTTGTTTGCCGGGCTGCGCTATCGCCGTCCCACCGGCTTGTCCAGCTGAGGTGTCCCGGCAATTTGTCGAAGCCACGCCAGCGGCCTACGCTAGGGCGTGGTTGCTTCTGACCGACGAAGTAATCATGGTCTAACGTTTTGTTTGAGAGGCTGATTGGCGCATCAGCTTGGTTCAACCTGGTGCGACCAGGCTCTCACGCCCGCCTTGATTACCAGATGAGGAAACCGTCTTGCCAGTGCACAACCGGATCGCTGCCTTCGCCGACGACCTTACGGAGTGGCGGCGCGATCTGCACGCCCACCCGGAACTGGCCTTCCAAGAGCACCGCACCAGCGACTTGGTGGCGCAAAAGCTCGCCTCCTGGGGGATCGAGGTCACGCGCGGGATCGCCGGCACCGGGTTGGTCGGCACGCTGCGCAACGGCAACTCGCAGCGCACGGTCGGCATTCGCGCGGATATGGACGCTCTGCCCATGCCCGAAGCCAACAACTTTGCGCATCGCTCGCAGAACGAGGGCGTGATGCATGCCTGCGGGCATGACGGCCACACCACGATGCTGCTTGGCGCGGCCCGCTACCTGGCTGAAACCCGTAACTTCGACGGCACTGTGCACTTCATCTTCCAGCCCGCCGAAGAGGCTGGCGGCGGCGGCGAAGTTATGGTGAAGGAAGGCCTGTTCGACCGCTTCCCCTGCGACATGGTGTTCGGCGCCCATAACGACAGCACCATTCCGGTCGGCCAAATGACAGCCGTGCCCGGCGCCGTCTGCGCCAACACCGACGATTTCCGCATCCGCATCAAGGGCCGCGGCGGCCACGCAGCCCGGCCGCACCGCGCGATCGACCCGGTGGTGATCGGCGCGCAGCTCGTGCTTGGATTGCAGACGCTGGTCGCACGCCGGGTCGATCCGCTGGATAGCGCCGTGCTTTCGACCTGCATGTTCCACGCTGGCACGGCCAGCAACGTCATTCCTGACATGGCCGAACTCACCGGCACCGTCCGCACCCTTAAAGCCGAGACGCGCGAGGCCATGGAGCGTATGATGCGCGAACTCGTCATGTCGACTGCGCATGGGCATGGCGCCGAGGCCGAGTTCAGCTTCAACCGCGGCTACCCGTCCGTGGTGAACGACCCAGCGGCGGTCGAGCGCGCCGCCCTTGCTGGCGCCAAGGTGCTTGGTGAGACCAAGGTCATCCGCCAGCGCCTGCCCGGCATGGGCGGGGAGGATTTTGCCTACATGGCCCAGAAAGTCCCCGGTTGCTTCGTGCGCATCGGCCAGGCTGAAGGCGACAAGGGCGCGCAACCGGTCCACACCGTCACCTACGACTTCAACGACGACGTGTTGCCGATCGGCGCCTCGCTTTGGGCGACGCTGGTGGAGCAGGAGTTGCCCCGCGATGGCTGAGGAGCACCTGCCGCGGTGAGCGCGGACTTTGCCTTCCTGCACGCCGCCGACCTGCACCTCGACTCGCCACTGCGCGGGTTAGATGCCGACGCTCCGGCTGACAAAATCCGCGGCGCGACCCGGCAGGCCTTGGCCAATCTGGTGCAGCTTGCGCTAAGTGAGCAGGTTCAGTTCGTGCTGCTCGCGGGCGACCTGTACGATGGCGACTGGAAGGATTGGCGCACCGGCCAGTACCTTGTCGAGCAAGTCGCGCGGCTAAAGCAGGCGGGCATCCCGGTCTATGCCATCAGCGGCAATCACGACGCCGACCAGGTTCTCACCAGGCAATTGCCGTTCCCGGGCGAATTGTTGCCGCCGGGCAAGCCTGCGACCTGCATCGTGCCGGGGCTGCCGGTCGCCATCCATGGCCAGAGCTTCGCCACCCGTGCCGTGCCCGACAACCTTGCCCTCGGATACCCGGCGGCGTTGGAGGGGTATTTCAACATCGGCCTGCTGCATACGTCATGCGGCTCAGCCGCTCACGAGAGCTACGCGCCGTGCACCCCGGAGGACCTGGCGGCCAAGGAGTATGACTATTGGGCATTGGGCCACGTCCATACCCGCCGGGTCGTGGCGACCGACCCTTGGATTGTCTTTCCCGGCAACCTGCAGGGCCGCCACGTGCGCGAGGAGGGCAGCAAGGGTGCCACCCTGGTGCAAGTGTCTGCCGGCCGCGTGGCAAAGGCGGCGCACCATCCGCTGGACGTGCTGCGCTGGGCCCGGTTGACGCTGGATTGCACCGGCGCTGCCGATGCCGAAACGGTGCAGAACAGAGCCGCAGCGCTGCTCCATGCTGCTGTTAGCGAGGCGGAGGACCGGTTGTTGGCGGTCCGCCTGACCCTGACCGGCGCGTGTGCCGCACACGCCGCACTGGCTGCCGATCCAGAGGCGACCCGGCACATGATCCGGGCCGCTGTGGCTGGCTTGGTTCCCGCGGACGAGCTTTGGCTGGAGGACGTGCGTGTCCAGACCCACCCGGCGCTCGATCTTGCGGCGTTGCGCCAACAGGGCGGCGCCGTGGGTGCGCTGCTGGCCGAGATGCAGCGCGCGATGCCGCTGCCGGGCGACCTGCAGGCCGCGATGGCCGACATTGTCAAGAAGTATGGCGACGGCCTTGACCTCGATCATCCCGCCCGCGCCGTGGCCAACGGCGACCTGCCCCTGGATTTGGCCGAACGCGCGCGCGCGCTCCTGCTGGCAGAGCTGGCGCGGAACTGAGCCTTGCGCCTGCGCCGCCTGAGCCTCGACCATTATGGCAACTTCGCCGAGCTCGACCTCCCGCTCGACCCATCGCCGGGCGTGATCAACCTCATTGAGGCTCCGAATGGTGCCGGCAAGTCGGTGTTGCGCCAGGCGTTCCACGACCTGCTGTTCGGCATCGACCCCAAAACGCCGTTGTCATTCCCGCGCTTCGCCGGCGAGCGGCCGGAGTTGCGCGCCGACGCCGTGTTGGAAGACGGCGAGAGCGTGCAATTTGGCACCCGCCAGAAGGAGGGCTTCAAGTTGCATGGCGGCACTCAGGGCGCGACCGTGCAGCTTTTCGGCGCATTGAAGCGAGTCTCTCCCAAGCAGTTGGAAAACCTGTTCGCACTCGACACTGCCCGGCTCCGCGCCGGCGGCAAGGAGTTGGCATCGGGTGGCGACACGCTCGGTCTGGCGCTGCTGGCAGGCACGGGCGAGCTCACCTTTGCCAAATCGCTCCGGCTGCGCCTGGCCGAGCAGCGGAGCGCCATTTGGGAAGCCGGCAAGACCTCGAAACCGCTGCATAAGGCCAACCGGGCGGTGCTGGATGCGCGAAAGGCGCTGCGTGAGGCGGTGCGGCCGCCCAAGCACCGGGAAGCCGAGTTGGCGACGCTCGCGGCGCATCGCGCCGAGCTGGCGGACGCCCGCGCCACTCATCGCCAGGCCAGCGAGACTGCGCGCCGGCTCGCCCGCATTGACCGGTGCCGGGCCGCGTTGGCGGACCTTGCAACAGCGCGGGAGTGGCTTGTTGCCAATGCGGACGCGCCGTGCCTGCCCCCTGACCTTGTCACACGTTTGCCGGCCGCCGTCAGTGCCGCCAGCCTGGCCGCTGTCAAGCTGGACGCTGCCGACCGGCAAGCAGCCGAGCGCCAAGCCAGCGTCGCATCCTTGCCGCGGGACCCGGAGACGCTTGCGGCGGAGGCGCGGCTGAGACGGCTGGCGGAACGATTGGGGGAAATCGAGAAATCCGCCAACGATAGCCGTATCCTAAGTGGCCAGCGCAACCAACTCGACGCCGCCATTGCGGCGACCTTGCGCGAACTGGGTTGCCCGCCTGACATGGACGCAGCCAGCCTGCTACCAACGGTCGCGGCCTTGGCCGCCGCGCGGGACTTAATCACGCACCATGCGGCGGTCCGCGCTAAGCTGGAAGGCAGCCAAGAGCGCTACCACGCGGCGCAGGATGCTGCCGTCGGGCTGGCAGCGGAGGCTGCAGTGGAGGCGCCGCCGAGCGACGACGCCGCGCTGACTGCACTTTTGGCAGAAATCCGCGCCGACGGCGACCCGGCGCGGCGGCTGGCGGACGCGGCCCGCACGCTGCGCCTGGCTGAAGCGGAGGCCTCGGTGGCACTCGCCGCCGTGCCCGCTTGGCCCGGCAATGCGGCGACACTGGCGGCCCTTGCACCGCCGGCCGACGCGGCGGTGGAGCGGCTGTCCAGCGCCATCGCCGCGGCTGAGATTGCGGCCGCCGAGGCGCGCGGCGAGCGGGATCGGCTGGCAAGCGACCGGGCGAGCTGGAGCACCGAACTGGAGGCGCTGCAGCACGCCGCCTTGCCGGACGTGGCGGCCGTCGCTCGGGCGCGGGCTGCCCGCGATGCCGGCTGGCAATTGATTTACCAGCGTGCCTTCACCGCTGAACCCGACCTTGCCGGAGAGGCAGCCTACATGGCGGGAGAGAAGCTGCCGCTCCGCTTCGAGCGCCACCTGCGCGAGGCCGACAGCCTGGCCGACCGACGCTTGCTGGAATTGGCGCAGATCACCCAGGCAGAGCGGCTGTCGCGGCAGCTCGCCGCCGCTGAGCCGCATTGGCACGCGCGAGTGGCCGCGGTCGACGCGGCGGAAGCGCAGGTTGCGGCGGCCCGAGCGCACTGGGCGCAACTATGCCAGAGCACCGGCTCTGCTCCCGACAGCTCGGCAGGCGAACTGCGCGGCTTCCTTGCCGCCCGCATGGAGGCGGTGCGAACGGCAGTCATGGTTACGGCAGCTCAGGCAGAATCGGCCGCACTGGCAGCAACCCATGTCGCGTGGGCTGCCCGCTTGCGGCCTTTGCTGAGCGCGGCGCGAGGCGAGTTGCCGGGTCTGCTGGCCCTTGCCGACGCGCAATTGGCCGCCGCCGCGCAGGCCGAGGGCGAACGCATCCTGCGGCGGACGCGACGGGCCGAGGCGCACACTCGGCTGCAGCGCGAAACCGCCGGCCTGGCAGCGGCCAGAGAGGAAATGGCGCAGTGGCAGCGCGGGTGGTCCGCCATCCTAGCGGACTTGCGCCGCCCAGCCGCCGAGACCCCGGCCGCGACACAGGCGGTGTTGCGCAGCTTGGAAACGTTGCAGTTGCAACTGCAGGAGCGGCGCGGGCTGATGCAGCGTCTGAGCGACATGCGCGTGGATGGCGAGCATTTTGCCGCTGATGTTGCGCAGTTAACGACGCAATTGGCGCTGCCGCCCGGGAGCGACGTTTTTGTCTCCGCCCGCACCCTGATTGCCCGGCGGGATCGCGCGCGCCAACAGGAAGCCGCGTGGCAAGAGGCAAGGAAGGCCCGACTTGCTGCAGTTCAGCAACTGAGCGATGAGGCCGCGCATGCGCGCAACGCGAAAGACATAGTAACCGCCATCATCGCCGCCTGCGGCGCGGTGGACGCGGAGGACGCAGCACGGCGCCTTGCCCGGTCTAGCGAACGCGCCCGCCACGAAGCCTTGCGCGCCCAGGCCGAGACGGTGTTGCGTGACCATGGCGACGGTCTGCCGCAGACCATGCTGCAACAGGAAGCCGACGCCATTGCGCCTGAGGAGATGGCGGTTGCGCGAGAGGCGGTGCAAGCGGCGATGGGCGATGCGCTCGCCCGCAGTGAAGCGGCCGCGGTGACGGTGAGCCATGTGGAGCAGCTAGCCGCCAACGCAGCCCAGTCCGAGGAGGCGATTGTTGCCGCGAGCGCACAGGCAGCCGCGAGTGCGGGCCAGGCTCGGTTGTTGGAGGATTATCTGCTGCTTAGCGTGGCGAGCGACATGTTGGAACGCGCCCTGTCGGAGGTGGAGCAGAGCGCTGGCGGCACCGGGCTGCAACGTATTTCCGATGCCTTCGCGGCGCTGACCTGCGGCGCGTACTCAATCGTTGGCGCTGAAATCAAGGGCAAGACAGTGCTGCAAGCCGTTGAGGGGCGCTTTCCTCGCGAGTGGAAGGACGTCGCCCAACTCTCCGAGGGCACACGGGACCAGCTCTATTTGGCATTGCGTTTCGTTGCGATCGAGGATTTCGTGGCCAGCGGGTCGAAGCTGCCATTCATCGCGGACGACATCCTACAGACGTTCGATGATGCACGGGCACGAGCGGCGCTTGAGGCACTGGTGGAGCTGAGCCACCACGTCCAGGTTGTCGTGTTGACGCACCATCCACATGTCATGGCGCTCGCAAAGGGACTACCGTTGAGCACGCGGCGATTGTCACATTCGGCTGCAATGGCTGTGCAATCGTAAAGCGACCGCTTCGCATTGCTTCAGTCTGTAAAGTGCGTCGGGCGTTGGCAACGCGCGATAGCGGCGTTTGCGGTGGGGTGCCAAAACGCACCCCACCGTACGAGGTTAGTGAGCAGCCATCTTGGCAGTCATTTCGCCAAGTTGGGTCGTGTATTCGTCCGACTTGTAGATGTCAGATACGATCGACTTCAACTTCGACTCGGCATCCTTCATGCCCAACGCGTTGGCGAAGGTGGCGGCCGTGCCAAAACCGGTGATGCCATAGTGGCACATGCGCTGGTATTGCGAAACGATGACAATATCCTTGAGTTCGCCCTGGGATGGCGCTTCCTCGACACAGTGCTTAAGAGCCTCTTTCACAAGCCCTTCCATCCCCTTGCAATGCTCGGTCTCGACCGTTCCGCCAGCCTCCTGCAGGAGCGACTTCAGCGTTTGATTGTGCTTGTCGATGCCAGACACTGACTCCTTGAGGTAGCCCTTCAGCTTGGCATTATTCGCCTGGTCAGAGAGCTTGCCGAGCACATTCTTCATCTGCTCGTTGGCGGACCAGAGGTCCTTGATCTCGTCGGTGTAGACTTCCTTGAGGCTATTGGGTGCGGGCATAACATGCGCTCCTCTTGCTGCAGCCGGGCAACGCCAGCCCTGACAACTGGTTCCGCCTATTAAGCAGAGGTCGAGGTGGTCGAACCCGGGGCGGCGCCGCTCGCCTGATAGGCCGCATAGGCATAGAGTTGCAGGATCGACGTGTCCGCGCTGCTTTGCGAGCCGCCCACCTCGTTCTGTCCTAGCGCCAGCAGCCTGGCGGCTTGGGCTGTGGCTTGCTCCTGTGTCGTCACGCCGGTCTGAAGGCTTCCACCGTCGCCAGTGCGGCCGCCCGACAAGTTGGCCGACATTATCGTGATGGGGACGGTCGATTGAAACGCACCCAACACCAGACTGGCCGCATCTTGCGAGATGGCGGGAGCGAGGTCGGCCAAGCTTGTCAAACCCGGGCGCGCAACGCCACCGAACCCGGTGAAGATGCTGGACTGCTGGGCAATCTCGATCGCAGCCGCATCCGGCCCGCCGGGCTGACCGAGCAGCGCACTGGCCGCGTTGAGCGAGTGGGTGCCCGTGACGCTGGCGGTGATTTGCACCGCCGGGCTGTCAACCTCGTTCGAAACCGAGCCACCCGCCAGGGCCGTGCCGCTTCGCGCAACCACCTCGATGGTTTGGCTGCTGCCCGACGCACCGGCGACGTATTGCAGGTCGGCAAATTCATCCGCAGTGAAGGTGCTCTGCCCGGTGACATCCTTGCCATCGAGCAAGAGCTGGCCGTTGTCGCCCGAACTGTCACCCAGGGCCACGCGGTAGCCGACGATACCGCCGCCTTCGAAGGCCGGTGTTGCGTGGTAGAGATCGCTTAGCGAGTATTTGTCGCCGACATCGGCGGTGAAGTTGCCGACGGTGGTCAAGCTCGACCGCGCAGCGCCATTGAAGCCGCCGAAAATATCGGCGCTCTGCGCGACTGCTATGGAAGCGGCATCCGGCCCGGTCAGACTGGTCAGCAAGGCACTTGCCGCGTTGATCGAACGGGTGCCGGTAACGCCGGCATTGATCTGCACCGCGGGGCTGTCGATCTCGTTGAACAGGGAGCCGTCCGCCAAGATCGTCCCGGTCTGCGCAATCACCTCCAGGCTCTCGTTGCTGCCCGAGGCGCCGGCTCTGTATTGCAAGCCGGCGAATTGGTCGGCGGTGAAGCTGGTTTGCCCAGTGACGTCCTTGCCATCGAGCAGCAACTGCCCGTTGTCGCCTGAGCCGTCGCCCAGGGCTACCTTGTAGCTCACGATGTCGCCGCCAGCGGTTGCCGGCGCCGCATTGAACAGGTCGTTGACGGAGTAGACGTCCGAAGCGGCGGCGGTAAAGTTGCCCACCGTGGTCAGGCTGGGCCGGGCGGCGCCGTCAAATCCGGTGAAAATGCTGGCTTGTTGGGCGATGGCGATGGACGCAGCATCCGCGCCCTTCGGCTGCGTCAGCAACGCGTTGGCAGCATTGATTGAACGCGTGCCTGTGACGCTGGCGGTGATCTGCACGGCGGGGCTGTCGACCTCGTTGGCAATCGAGCCGTCCGGGTTTAGCGTGCCGCTCTGCGCCACCACCTCCAGGCTCTCGCTGCCCGAGCGACCCGCGACGAATTGCAGGTTGGCAAACTGGTCCGCGGTGAAGCTCGTTTGCCCGGTGACGTCCTTGCCGTCCAACAGCAACTGGCCGTTGCCGCCCGAATCATCGCCGAGCGCCACCTTGTAGCCCACGATGCCGGGGCCGCCGCTGGCCGGTGCCGCAGTAAACAGGCTGCTGACCGAAAACGCGTCCTGCGCGTCAGCGGTGATGTTGCCGACCGTGCCCAGCGTGGGGCGCGCTGCCCCGCCGAAGCCGGTGAAGATGTTGGCGCTCTGAGCGATGCTGATTTCGGACGCATCCGTCCCCGTGTCCGGGGTGAGCAGGGCATTTGCGGCGTTGATCGAGCGCGTGCCGGTGGCGCTGGCGGTGATTTGCACTGCCGGGCTGTCGACCTCGTCGGAAATCGTGCCGTCCGGCAGCAAGCTTCCGCTCCGTGCCACCACTTCCAGGCTTTCGCTGCTGCCCTTACTGCCAGCGACGTATTGCAGTTTGGCGAATTGATCGGCGGTGAACAGCGTTTGCCCGGTGACGTTCTGGCCATCCAGCAGCAATTGGCCGTTGTCGCCGGAGTTGTCGCCGAGCGCCACCCGGTAGCCAACAACGCCGCCGCTGGCAGACGCCGCCTTGAACAGGTCACTGACCGAATACGTGTCGCCTGCATCGGTGGTGATGTTGCCGACCGTACCCAGGCTTGGCGGACCAGCGCCGTTGAACCCGGTGAAAATGGCCGCACTCTGTGCGACTGCAATGGCGTTGGCGTCTGTCCCGGTCAGCGGCGTCAGCAGGGCGCTGGCGGCGTTCAGCGAACGGGTGCCGGTGACGTTGTCGGTCACCTGTACGGCGTTGCTGTCCACCTCGTTGGCGATCGACCCGTCGGCGTTCAGGGTGCCGCTTCGGGCCGCCACCACAATGCTCTGGCTACCGTCCGACGCGGCGGCGACGTATTGCAACCGGGAAAACTGGTCTGCCGTGAAGGAGGTCTGGCCCGTCACGTTCTGGTTGTTGAGCCAAAGCTGGCCATCGCCGCCCGAGTTGTCCCCCAGCGCCACCTTGTAGCCCACGATTTCAGCACCGGCCGGAGCCGCACTGTAGAGGCTGCTCAGCGAATAGGTGTCGCTCGCTTCAGACGTGAAGGTGCCGCCGAGATTGGACTGAATGTCCACAACGTCCTGCGGCTGAGGCGCGGCGGCTGCCGGCGTGCTCTCGGCGGAGGAGAACTGCCCGTAATACGGCACTGCCCCCGCAGTCACGCTGGATACGCCCGACATTGGCTTGCTCCGGATGGGCCTGCCTCAACATGGCAGCAGAAGGTTTAACAACCGTTAAGCTTGCCCTGCTCGGCGCACCAGCGTGCCACCTGCTCATGGGTTGCGAACCAGCAGCCGCCTTTCGCCCGCGCGTGCTGGATCACCTTCGCAATAATGCCGACCCGGCTGCGATGGCCGCTGATATGCGGGTGCATCGTCAACAGGAACAAGCCACCCTCTTCCCAGGCGCCATCGAGTTCGGCCGTGAAAATCGCCGCCACCGCGGCCGGCGGCGTGTAGGGCCGCAGCGCGCTGAACCGCATGAAGTTGAAATACACCGCATCGTCGCGGATCCACTCGGGCGGCAGCTCGACGATTCCGGTCGGCTGCCCGGCATCCTCCAACTCGTAGGCGTCATCGTCGGCCATCAGGCTGCTGTCATAGAGCAGGCCGAGTTCGCGAATGATGTCCAGCGTCACCGTGCTGAAATCCCACGAGGCGGTGCGCATTCCGACTGCCCGCCGTCCGGCGAGCCGCTCCAGCACGTCGGCGGCGCGCAACGTCAGGTCCCGCTCGGCACCGGGCGGCAGGGTGGTGTTGGCTTCGTGGATCCAGGAGTGGATGCCGATTTCGTGGCCCTCTGCCGCCACCGCGCGCACCTCCTCCGGATACAGCAGCGCGGAGACGGCGGGATAGAAGAAGGTGGCCGGCACTGCCTCGCGCGCCAGCAGGGCACGGATGCGCGGCACGCCCTGGCGGTTGCCATATTGGCCCTGGCTGATGCGCATCGGGCTTTCGTCACTGTCGCGCAGCGGGATGGTGTCGTGGTCGGCGTCGAACGACAGCGCCACGGCGCATCGAGCACCGCCGGGCCAATTGGCCGGCCGCAGGCTGCGTCCGGCGCGGGCGCGGCCAGTGATGCGCCGCCAGGTGGGTTCGGGCCAGGTCCAGGGT
>CAXTRX010000052.1:0-1361 GCA_964246785.1 uncultured Acetobacteraceae bacterium
CCCCCCCCCCCCCCCGGGCCGGCGCCCGGACGCTTGGGGCGCGACCCCTCACCCAACCCTCTCCCAGAGGGAGAGGGCTTTATAGGGGAGAGTTGGCCAGCAGGTTAGCTCGCTGGTGATGCCGCGATCAGGCGTTCGATCGGGTCCCACGTATAGGCGATCTGCATCAGGCTGATGCCGGCAAAACGGATCTGCGCTTCTGCCACCGGGCGCCCGCCGATGTGCTGGTAGAACCAGCGGCTGGGGTTTTCCCGCAGCACCCAGAGGAACGCCGAGCGGCTGCCGCTGGCCGCAAGATGCGCGGCACCGGTGCGGATCAGCCGGCGGCCTACCCCGCGGTCCCGCCAGTCATCCAGCACGTAAAGCGTCTCGATCTCGCCATCGCCCTGGACACCACCCGGCAAATCGGTGCGCGCCCGCCCGACCGGGGTGTAGCCCACCACCCGCGGCCCGCTGCCCCCCGGCACGTCCTGCCCGGAGGCGATGGCCACGTAAACGCCGCCGCCCGAGCGGATTTGGCGATCGTAGAACGCCGCCTGACGGGACACTGACAGCGCGGCCAGGTAGGTCTCGGGCAGCAGGCCGGGATAGGCGCTGCGCCAGGCCGCGACATGCACGGCGCCAATCAGCGGGGCATCCGCTGGCCGCGCCCGCCGCACCGCAATCACGGCCCGCGCTCCAGCACGGCGGCAAAGAACCCGTCCGTGCCGTGGCGCCGGGGCGTGAGCCAGAGCATGGCGCCGGTTGCAAGCGGAGATGCGGCAGCGGGCCAGGCGCGCGCCAGTTCCATCATGGCGAACTCAGGGTGACGGGTGAGGAAAGCATCCACCTGCGCCTCGTTCTCCTCCAACAGCAACGAGCACGTCGCAAATACCATACGGCCGCCGGGACGCACCAGACGCGCGGCATCGTCCAGGATTGCGGCTTGTTTGGGAAGCAACTCGCCGAGGTCCCGCGGTAGCAACCGCGCGCGTGCGTCCGGGTTGCGCCGCCAGGTGCCGCTTCCGGTGCAGGGCGCGTCCACCAGCACGCGGTCGAAGCTGCCCGCCCGGCGCTTGGCCCATTTGTCGCCGGGCACAATCAGATGGCGCTCCACATTGTGCACCCCGGCGCGGCGCAGGCGGCGGACGGCGCCCTCCAGCCGGCGGTCGTGCACGTCGCAGGCGAGCAGTTGGCCGCGGTTCTCCATGGTCATTGCCAGCGCGAGTGTCTTGCCGCCGGCCCCGGCGCACCAGTCGGCCACCCGCATGCCCGGGCGCGCGTCGACCAGCGCGGCCACCAACTGGCTACCTTCGTCCTGGATCTCCACCAGCCCGCTTTGGAATGCGGCGCCGGAGGTCACGGGCCGGCGGCCTGCCACC
>CAXTRX010000052.1:1371-19941 GCA_964246785.1 uncultured Acetobacteraceae bacterium
CCCGTAGACCCCAGGGCGAGAGCGGCGTGGGCTCGGCGATGATGCCCTCCGCGGCCAGCGCGGCGATAGCGCCGGGCCGATTGCCGCGCAACAGGTTCACCCGCAAGTCCAGTGGGGCGGGCTCCTCCATGGCGGCGAGCTCGGGACCGAGCGCCTCGCCGAAGCGGGCGGCGAGATGGGGCAGCAGCCAGTCCGGCACCTCGAACCGCACCGCATCGGGCATGGCCGGGTGCTCCACCGTATGGCCCTCGATCTGCGCGGCGGCGGCGGCTTCCTGCGGCAGCATGGGAGCGGGGCCGTATTGGCCGCCGGAGTAGGATTGCTGCACCCCAGCGCTGGTCCAGCCCTCAAGCAGCAGCGAGGCCGCAACCAGCATGCGAGGGGTCGGCGCGGTGCCCGCCCGTTCCAGCCACCAGGTCAGGCGGCGGCGGGTCCGCAGTACCCGCCACGCCCGGTCCGACACGCCGCGGCGGTCGCCTGAGCCGATAAAACGGCGGGTGCGGAAGAACTCGTTGGCCGTGGCATCTGCTGGGCGACGTGGGGTGGCGTCGATCTCAGCCAGCAATTCGATGGTTGCCGCCAGGCGAGCGGCCGGAGTCATAGCCGTTCCGGAGCGTTGGTATTATCCCTCTTGGCGATAGTTCGGCGCCTCGCGGGTAATGGCGACGTCGTGCACGTGGCTTTCGCGCAGGCCGGCGCCGGTGATGCGCCGGAAGCGGGTATTGCTCTGCAAGTCTGCAATGGTGGCGCTGCCGGTGTAGCCCATGCCGGCGCGCAGCCCGCCGACCAACTGATGCACCACGGCCGCCACCGGGCCCTTGTATCCGACCCGGCCCTCGATGCCTTCGGGAACCATCTTCAGCGTGTCCGTGATGTCCTGCTGGAAGTAGCGGTCGGCGGAGCCGCGGGCCATGGCGCCCAGGCTGCCCATGCCACGATACGATTTATAGCTGCGGCCCTGGTAGAGGAACACTTCGCCAGGCGCTTCGTCGGTGCCGGCAAGCAGGCTGCCGACCATCAACGCGTCGGCACCGGCGCCGATCGCCTTCACCAAGTCCCCGCTGGTGCGCACGCCGCCATCGGCAATGGCGGGAACATCGTTTTCGCGGCAAGCGGCTGCCGTCTCCAGCACGGCGGTGAATTGCGGCATGCCCACTCCGGCCACCACGCGGGTGGTGCAGATGCTGCCGGGTCCGATGCCGATCTTGACCGCATCCGCCCCGGCGCGGATCACGGCCAGCGCGCCCTCTGGCGTGGCGACGTTGCCCACGATCACCTGCACGGCGTTGGACATCAGCTTGGTCTTTTCCACCGCCGCCAGCACGCCGGCGGAGTGACCGTGCGCCGTGTCCACCACCAACACATCCACCTCGGCGTCGATAAGGGCGCGGGCGCGGGCGGCGCCGTCCTCTCCCACGCCGATGGCCGCAGCCACTCGCAGGCGGCCGAACTCGTCCTTGTTGGCGGAGGGATGGGCTTGCGCCTTTTCCATATCCTTCACGGTGATGAGGCCCACGCACCGGTATTCTTCGTCCACCACCAGCAGCTTTTCGAGCCGGTGCTTGTGCAGCAGGCGCTTGGCCTCCTCGGCGGGCACGCCGTTCTGCACCGTGACCAAGTGGTCCCGGGTCATGAGTTCATAGACCTTGACCGCCGGGTCGGTGGCGAAGCGGACGTCGCGGTTGGTGAGGATGCCGACCAGCCGCCCGGTGCCGCGCTCGACCACGGGCACGCCGCTGATGCGGAAGCCGGCCATCAGCGCGCGGGCTTCCGCCAGCGTCTGGTCCGGGTGGATGGTGAGCGGGTTGACCACCATGCCCGATTCGAACTTTTTGACCTGGCGCACCTGGGCGGCCTGCTCCGCCATGTCGAGGTTCTTGTGGATGACGCCGATCCCGCCGAGTTGGGCCATGGCGATGGCCATGGCACTTTCGGTGACCGTGTCCATTGCGGAGGCGATCAGGGGGATGTTGAGGCTGATCGAGCGGGTGAGCCGGGTGCGGGTGTCGCAGGCGGCAGGGAGGATTTGCGAGTAATCCGGCACCAGCAGCACGTCGTCGAAGGTGAGGGCTTCGATGATGGGCTCGCTCACCCGCGTGCGGCGGTTAGCGAGCTGGGTGGTGTCCGGTGCCATGAGCCGCGATCTCCGGGGGCAGTGGCGCCCCGCGCCTTGGCGACCCGACATAAGCTGGCGCTCCGCAGCGCGCAAGTTATGTGCGTGTGACGCCGCCCGCGGCCGCATCCCGGAGGCCTTTGGCCACGACGTAAAGCTCGCTCGAGTCCTTGCGGCTGGAAGGCGGCTTGGCATGGCGCACGGAGGCGAAGCGCTGCTTGAGCCGATCGAGCAGGGTTTTTTCCGAGCCGCCTTGCAGCACCTTGGCGACAAAGCTGCCCCCCGGGGCCAGCACGCCCATGGCGAAGTCGGCGGCGAGTTCGGCGAGGCCGACGATCCGGATGTGGTCGGTCGCGGTATGGCCGGTGGTGTTGGGGGCCATGTCCGACAGGACGACGGTTGGCGCCCCGCCCATGGCCGCGGTGAGCAGCGCAAGAGTGGCGGGATCGTTGAAGTCGCCCTGCAGGAAGCGGACGCCGGACACCGGCTCCATCGGGAGCAGGTCCACCCCCACGATGACGGCGGCGCCGCGTTTGGCAGCGACCTGGCTCCAACCGCCGGGTGCAGCGCCCAAGTCAAGCACGCGGGCGCCTTTGCCGATGAGGTGGAACCGGTCATCGAGCTCCATCAGCTTGAACGCGGCGCGGGACCGCCAGCCGCCGGCGCGCGCGGCGACGACGTAGGGGTCGTTGAGTTGCCGCCGGAGCCAGGCCTGTTGCGCGGTGGTGCGGCCGCGGGCCGTGCGCAGCGAGACATCGAGGCTGCGGGGCGCGGGTGGTTTCTTGTTCAGGGCGGACCTCGTACTGACATGACGGTGCGGCCGGCGCTTGCATTGCCCTGGCCGCGCGAGGATGGTATCAGCCGCCCGCCGTTTGGGGGATCGTCTAACGGTAGGACAGCAGACTCTGACTCTGCTTATCGTGGTTCGAATCCACGTC
Organism: uncultured Acetobacteraceae bacterium; assembly: GCA_964246785.1. Taxonomy (GTDB): domain Bacteria; phylum Pseudomonadota; class Alphaproteobacteria; order Acetobacterales; family Acetobacteraceae; genus LMUY01. The sequence continues at coordinate 4,423 of CAXTRX010000052.1, forward strand.
CCCCAACCAGCTACGATCCTTTGTGGAAATCAGCTCGCAACTTTTGCCAGGTTGCATCCGTAGAACGCGAACGCTGTCTCACGGGAGTATTCTGCCATGGAAGTCTCGCACCAAACATTCGACTGGATTTTCTTTGCCATCGTCATCCTTCCGGTCGCCTATCTGTCTTGGGACTGGTACAAGGACATCAAGGCCCGGCAGCGCTAAAGCAGATCCCGATCAGACAGAATCGTCGGATCGGGTGAAGATGCTCGCAAAACAACGAGCGCTAGCGCCCTGTTTTAGGCGCGCCGCTCTGGACGGCCACGTGGCACCTGATGCTCGTGGCGATGGAACTCGCTAGCATCACAGGCTGCTGCAAGACGAAATCGCAACTACTCCCTCCCTTCCGGCAGGAAGGGAGTAGCCGAGTGCCTGCTAAAGTAGATCTTCAATCAAGATAGGCGTCTTGCGCACCCGGATGCCGGTCGCGTGATAGATCGCATTGGCGATGGCCGCATTCATCCCCACGATCCCCACTTCGCCAACCGCCTTCGCGCCAAGCGGGTTTACCGCGCTATCCTCTTCGTCGACCAACTCCACCACCACTTCACCGATGTCCGCGCTGGTGCTGATGTGATAGCCAGCCAGATCCTGGTTGGCGAACCGCGCGCGTGGCCGATCCACCTCGGTTTGCTCGAGCAATGCAAAGCTTGCCCCCCACACCATCCCGCCGGCCAGGTTGCTGCGGGCGGTGCGCGGGTTGATGATGCGACCACAGGCGAACGCGCCGAGCATCCGCGCCACGCGCACGGTGCGCAACAATGGGTCGACATGCACCTCGGCGAACTGCGCGCCGAACGAGTAGCTAACATGGGTCGACGTGACCGGGCCGTCGAACGCCATGCCGCCGAGCAATCCTGCCTGCATTTTCTCGTTGGTCATCTCCGACGGCTTCCATTCGGCGGCGGCTTGCAGGGTGCCCATGGGAACCGCCTTCAGCACCTCCACCAGGCTCGGGCCGGTGCCGTCGGGGCCGATCACGTGTCCGCCAGCAAAGCGCAGGGACGCCGGGTCACGCCCGGCCAGCGGACCGTTGTCGCTTACCGCCGCCGCGGCCAATTGGTCCCGCAGCAGGCGCGCCGTCTTTTGCACCGCCGAACCGGCGGAGCCAGTGGTGATCGAGCCTCCTGACACCGGACCAGACGGCAAATCGCTATCGCCGAGTTCGACCCGGATATGCTCGTCGGCCACGCCCAATACGTCGGCCGCCACTTGGCCGAGCACCGTGTAGGCACCTGTTCCCACGTCATGCGCCGACACCCGGACGCGGACCAAGCCGTCGACGCCGATGGCAATCTGGGCGGCTGAGGGCGCCATCGCGGACGGGTAGGTGGCAGTGGCGCAGCCATAGCCCACCAGCACGCCGTCGGGCGTCTTCATCGAGCCCGGCGCAGGATCGCGCTTGGACCAGCCAAACAACTCGGCGCCCCGGCGGTAGCATTGCACCAGCGAGCGGCTGCTCCATGCCAAGCCCTTCACCGGGTCCTTCGCCGGCTCGTTCTTCAATCGCAGCTCAATTGGGTCCATGCCAAGCGCCACCGCCAGTTCATCCACCGCGCTCTCGTAGGCGAAGAACGCTGGCGCCTCGGCCGGCGCGCGCTGGAAGCCGGGCGTGTTGACGTCGGTCGCAATCGTGCTTTCGGAGGTGCGGATGTTGGGAATGTCATACATGCGCGCCGTGACTTCGGTGCCAGGAAACGCGACATGGTCAATCTCGCTGCTTTGCCCGGTGCTCTCATGGATCATGGCGAGCATGGTGCCGTCCCGCTCTGCCCCCAATGCCACCCGGTTCTGCGTGGCTGGGCGGAAGGAACCCACGGTAAACATCGCCTCACGCGAGACGACCAGCTTGACCGGGCGGCCCAGCCGGCGGGCCGCGGTCGCGACAAGCACCGTGTGCGGCAGGATGGTGGCTTTGCTGCCAAACGCGCCGCCGACATAGGGGCTGATGACGTGCACGTCCTCGACGCCGATGCCAAAGATGGTGGCGAGGCCCTGGCGTTGTCCAACCACCCATTGGCTCGGGCACTCGATGGTGAGCTTGCCGTCGTTCCAGCTTGCGGTGGTGGCGTAGAGCTCCATCGGGTGATGGTGCTGGGTCGGCGTGCGGTAGACCTGGTCGATCTTGACCGGAGCAGCCGCGAAGGCGCCATCGGCGTCACCCACCTTGGCCGAGGGCTCCTCCTCGGTTTCGATGTGGTGACCTGGATCTTCCATGTTGGCGGACGCCGGCTGCGTCGCATAGTCGACGGTGATGGCCCGGGCCGCCTGCTCCGCCGCCTCCTGCGTGTCGGCCACGATCAGGCTCACGATTTGCCCGGCGTAGTGCACCTCGTCGGCACTGAGCGGCATGAAGGAGGACTGCATGTGGCCGCCCTTCATGGCAAACGTCTCTTCGCCCAGGCCCTGGTTCATGTCGCGGTGCGTCATCACCAATTGAACGCCGGGAACGGCTTCGGCAGCCGCGGTGTCGAGCCGGGTGATGCGTCCGCGTGCCACTGAACTCAGTGCCAGGGCCGCATAGGCGGTGCCGTTATGACCGAAATCGGCGGCATAGCGGGCGGCGCCAGTCGCCTTGGCAGAAGCGTCGCGCCGGGTGGTGGGAAAGCCGATGCTACCGTCCATGGGTTAGCTCCTCTTGCTTGAGTCGAAGGTGGCGCGGCTTGCCGGCGCGAGCGTGGCGCGGCTTGCCGCGACGAGCGTGGCGCGGGCGACCGCGCGTGCCCCGAGTTCGATCTTGAAGGCGTTTTCGCTCAGCGGCTGGGCATGGGCAAAGGCGGCTTGGCCCGCTTGCATCGCCACCTCGGGCGACAGGGTGGCGTTGGTGAGCACCGCCTCCGCTTCGCGTGACCGCCACGGCGTGGTCGCCACGCCGCCGAGCGATACACGCGCCTGCCTGATCACGTCGCCTGCCATATCGAGCGCCACCGTCGCGGAGACCACCGCGTAGGCATAGCTTTGGCGGTCACGCACCTTCAGGTAGGTGGAATGCCGGCCCGCAGGCGTCGCCTTCACCAGGATGGCCGTGATGATTTCGCCCGGCTGCAGCGTGGTTTCGGCCGCCGGGTCTACGCCATAGGGGACCAGCAGCTCCGCTAGCGGGATGGTGCGGCTGCCTCGCGCCGAGGCGAGTTCGACCGACGTGTCGAACGCCGCCAATGCGTTGCCCCAATCGCCCGGGTAGGTGGCGATGCAGCGTTCTGAACCGCCGAACAGGGCCATGTCCCGCGTCAGGCCATCCTGTGCGGTGCAACCGGTGCCGGGTTCGCGCTTGTTGCACGCCGAGACGCCGTCGCGAAAGTAGAAGCACCGCGTGCGCTGCAGCAGGTTGCCGCCGACGGTGGCGGCGTTGCGGATTTGCTGGGAGGCCGCGAGCTGGAGGCTTTCGGCCAAAGCGGGATAGTCGCGCAGCAGTGTCGCATCCTCGGCCACATCCGCCATGCGGGCCAGCGCGCCGAAGCGGAGTTCTGCGCCTGTGGTGTCGAACGCTGCCAAGTCCTGCAGATGCCCGATATCGACGATGCTTGAGGGCCGGGTCAGGTCGCCGCGCATGGTGTCAACCATCGTGGTTCCGCCGGCCAACAGCGCGGCACCGGGTTGCCGCGCCAGTTGCAGCGCCTCGTCCAGCGAACCGGCGCGATGATAACTAAAGGGCTGCATTATGCCGCCGCCTTGCGGTTTTGGCCGGCTGCCACTTCGCGAATGGCGCTGACGATGTTCGGGTAGGCGCCGCAACGACAGAGATTGCCGCTCATATACTCACGAATTTCGCTATCGCTGCCGGCATGGCCCTCCGCCACGCACGCCACCGCGGACATGATCTGGCCCGGCGTGCAATAGCCGCACTGCAGTGCGTCATGCGCGACAAAGGCGGCCTGCATCGGGTGCATCGCCCCGCTCGGGTCCGACAGGCCCTCGATGGTCACCACGTCCCGCCCCTCGGCTGCCGCCGCCAATACCAGGCAAGCGAGCTGCCGCCGCCCGTCGACATGGACGGTGCAGGCGCCGCAGGTGCCGTGATTGCAGCCGACCTTGGTACCGGTCAGGCCGAGATGTTCGCGCAAGGCGTCCAGCAAGGTGGTGCGCGGGTCGAGCGCCAACGCGTGGTCGCGGCCGTTTACACGCAGGCTGAGGGGCCGCAAAGCAGCGGTGTCGGTCATGGTCGGCTCCATCATGGGGATGAGGGTGTCCTTGGAAATCGCTGGTCGAGGGCCGGATGCGCATGCGGCATCGATGCTCAAGTCTGACCGAGATGGGGGGTTCCCCGAGCGCAGCAACCCGACGCCGCGCGATCCGGCTACGACCCGGATCGCGCCATGACTGATTGCAGCCCCGGCGCCCGGATGCCATCGGCGCGCAGGACGTGGCCGCGCCAGGTGACGGTGCGGCCGAGGAAGCTTGCGGCAACCATCACCACGGAGAGCGCATCGCGCAGCATCAGGAGGCCCAGGAAACCGCGTTCTGGCCTTACGTTGAACCGTCTGGCGAGCGCCTCGTCGATGGCTCGCGCAGCGTAGGCGCGAAGGGCAAACGCAATCGCCAGCAAAGCCATCAGCTCCGGTCGAGCCGGCGCGGCCAGGACGGCGACGAATGCCCAGAACAGCGGAAAATGGATGATGGAACTCGCAAACGCGAGCGGAAACAACGAGCGGATGGTACGCGCCCAGCGCAGCTCGTGCTGCCACAGGCCGCGCATGGTGGACTCGGTCACCGTTGCCGCGGTGATGGTGGGCGCCAGGGCGACACGGAGCCCCAGTGCCACAACGAGCTGCCCGAGGACGTTGTCGTCGGCCAATTGATCGGCCAGGACCCGCAGCCCGCCCACGCGCGCCAGCGTGGCCCGATGGATGGCCATGGTGTTGCCCAGGCAGTCCTGCCGCCCCGCCCAATGACCAAGCAGAGCGCCCGGCAGAAAGCAGTAGCGCATGTGAAGCGCCGCCAGCCGGCCAGCCAGCGACGGCTGGGCCAAGCGACTGACGCACAATGTGGTTGCCATTCCAGCGCCAGGGGTTTGCAGCGTTGCCGCCAGTTGGTCGAGGTAGTCCGCGGCGACATGCAGGTCGCTATCGGAGAACACCAGCGTGGCGTGCTTTGCTGCGGGCAACATATTGATCAGGTTGCTGATCTTGCGATTGGCGCCATGCAGGGTTGGGTTGACCACGACGGTGATGTCGAGCCGGGGGTGGCGGGCGGCAAACCGCTGGGCCGCAGCAAGCGCCGGGTCGGTTGCGTCCTGCATGCCGAGCACGATCTGGAATGCGGGATAGGCTTGCGCGGCAAGGCTGTCGAGCGCCTCGTCCAATCCTGGTTCGACACCGCAGAGCGGGCGTAAGATGGTGCAGGCTGGCCGGGCTTGCGGCCCATAGGCGCGCGGCGGCGGGGGCAGGGCGGCGAAGCGGCGCACTGCGATGATGCCGGCTAAAACTGCAAACATGCCAACGGCAGCCATCAGCGCGCACAATGTCGCGGCCAAATTCATGCCCAGGCTCATGAGGAACGGGGACCAGGCGGAATGGCTGCGATCCGGGACGTTTGCCCAGTCCAACTAGGTTTAATTTCGCTGGAAGTCTAGGCGGCCGGATGGCGCCGGCTGTTTGCCCGCTTACCGCCTGTGGTCAAGGTCGTCAGGGCTTAGTGGGCCGCGTCTGTGCCAGCGAAATGGAGTATGCTAGCCACCACTGGCTGTCACGCTCAGCCCGGCTGGCGTCGCGCAGCATGCCTCCTTCAGTCAAAATTTGTGCCAACCACCTATAACCACGCGCAATCTCCTGCGCCGTCTCTGGCGCCATCTTTGGGATGCGGCTGGCTTCGGGTTGATCGCTCACTCGTGGCCTCCGGATCGGGTTTCAGCGAGCTTTGTCCATCAGAGGCAATCATGCGCTAACAGCTTGCTTTCTCGAGTGTAAGCGTTAAGCCGCGCGTGCAAAAATATGCCATCACGCGACATCTACTCCGACAGGTTTGTCGCGCCTTGGTATCGCACCATCATCCCGCTTGTGGCGGGTGCTCGAGTGCACTCCACCCTTACGACGCTGCCATGCGGTCGGCCCCAAGCAGGGCGAGCCCTTCGGCGACGGACACGAATTCACCGCCGCCCGCCCCCCGGGCGGCGCCGAACCGGCGCTCAAACAGACCGCGAACGGCCGGGACGAAGGCGGTGCCGCCGGTGAGGAACACCCGGTCGACCGCGTCGTCCACCAGGGCCGCCGCCGTTAGCGCATCGGTGATGGCGGCGTCCATGCGGCGCAAGTCGGGCTCGATCCAGATGTTGAACTCGGCACGGGCGATCGGCTGTTCGATGACCAGATCCGCATGGCGAAAATGCAGGGTGGCGGTTTCGGCGGCGGACAAGGCGGCCTTGGCGTCCGACACGGCGCGATACAGGCCATAGCCCTGTTCGTCCTCCACCAGGCGGCGCAGATGGTCCAGCATCGCCGGGTGGTCGGCCGTGCGCCGCACCTCGGCGATGTCGCGCAGGGTGCGCGGGCTGCGCATCAGCGACAGCCGGTGCCAGCGCGCGAACGCGGTGTACCATTCGGCAGGCACCGGCAGGGCGTTGCCCCATGGCGCGTAGTGCGTGCCGCGGCCGAGCAGGGGCGCCACCACCTGGTCCATGATGCGGGCGTCGAACGCATCGCCAGCGACCCCCACGCCAGCGCGGCCCAATGCGGTGATCGGGGTGGGGCTGTCCGGCTGGAACCGCAGCACGGAGAAATCGCTGGTGCCACCGCCGAAGTCGCCGATCAGCACGGTGGCGGCGCTGGTGAGCGAGCGGGTAAAGCGGTAGCCGGCCGCTTCCGGCTCCAGTGCCACCAGGATGTCCGGGAAGCCGGCCTCGGCAAAGGCGGCGCGCAGCCGGGTTTCTCCCAAGGCATCGTCCGCCCCGTCTCCGGCGAAGCGCACGGGACGACCGGCGACCAGGTGCAAGCCACCCTCCGGCAGCCCCGCTGCACCAAACAAGTCCTTCAAAAACAGCCCGATCATCTGCTCGAGCGTCCAAGTCCGGCCCAGCAGATTGGTCGAGGCAAAGCTGCGGCTGGCCAGATGGGTCTTGGGCGACATCACCAGCCGGCTGTCCAGCGGGTCCTCGAGGTAGGCGCTCACCGCCGCGGGCCCTGAGGCATGGCGGACCAGGTTGCGGCCCCGCTGCGGCTCTGCCCAGAAGCACAGCACGCTGCGGAATACGTCGTGCTCCTGCCCGTAGGAGACAAACCGACGCGAGTGCACGTGCCCCGTGGCGGTGTCCAAGGCGGCCACCACGCTGTTGGTGGTGCCGAAATCGATGCCGAGAACGGTTGCCACGAAGCCTCGCCGCGGAAGGATGGCGCGTTTGCACCTACCGGAGCGGTTGGGTCAATGGGCCGCGGATGGACGGACGGCGGCGGGAGCGAGGGCGGGTGAAGTTAGGAGCGGGGGGCGGACCAGCCCTGATACTCCTTCACGTTCTCCCGCGTGACGAGCTTGGATGGCAACAAAACCACCGGCTGGTCGGGCTTCTTACCGTTCAACGCCTCGACTCCAAGCTTCACCGCCAATTGCGCCATGGCAAACGGGTCCTGGCTCGCCGAGGCCTGCACGTCGGTGCTGTCCGGATCCGCCAGGGCGCTCTCGATGTCCGGTGCGCCATCCACCGAGGTGATCAGGATCGGGCTGCGATGGGCTTGCTTGACGGCCAGCTCAGTGCCGATCGCCTGCGGGTCGTTGATGGTGAACACCGCATCCACCTTGGGGAACCGCACCAGCAGGCTCTGCATCACGTTCAGGCCGCCGTCCCGCGAGCCCTTGGCGTCCTGGTCGCTGGACAGCACCTTGATGCCCGGCGCCTTGGCCAACACCGACTTGCAACCGGTGACGCGGTCGATCACAGAGGACACCTGCGGGCCGTTTTCGATGATGACGCCGCCTTTGCCACCGAGCTTGTCGACGATGTACTGGCAGGAAATTTGCCCGGCCTGCACGTTGTCGGTGGTGACCGTGAAGTCGGCGCCCTTGGCCGCCGTGTCCACCGCCACCACCAGGATGCCTGCCGCCTGCGCCTTCTTGATGGCAGGCTCCAGCGCGTTCACGTCGCCCGGGTTGAGCAGGATCATGTCGACGCCCGCGGCGATGAAGTTGTCGACCTGGGTGAACTGCTTGCCGAGGTCGTAGTCGAAGCCCACGGTCAGCACCTTGACGTTCGGGTTGGTCTTGCGGGCCTCAGCCGTGGCGCCTTTGGCGAGTGCGATGAAGAACGGGTTGCCCAGCGAACCAAGCGAAATGCCGATCGACCGCAGTTCCTTGGCGTTTGCCGGGCCGTGCGCCAAGCCGAGCAAGGCGGTGGCGGCAAGCAAGAGTTTACGCATGATGGAGTTCCTCCGATTGGTCTTTTTGCGGTCAGGTTCGCGCCGACCCTTGGATGCGGTAACGGTCTAGCGCCACGGCGCCGATGATGACCAGGCCCTTGACGATGTACTGCCAGATGTCGGACACGCCGACCAGGACAAGGCCGTTGCCCAGCACGGCGATGATCAGCGCGCCGACCAGCGTGCCCCAGATGGACCCGATCCCGCCGACGAAGCTGGTGCCGCCAAGGATGACGGCAGCGATGGCGTCCAGCTCGTAGGATTGCCCGAGTTGTAGGCCGTTGGCGGCGTAGAGCCGGGCGGCGGACATCACCCCGCCCAGGCCCGCATAGAGCCCGGCAAGCGCGTAGGTGAACAGCAGCACGGCCGAGACCGCGATGCCCGAGAGCCGGGCGGCGTCGGCGTTGCCTCCCACCGCATAGATGTGCACGCCGAGCACGGTCCGCCGCAGGATGAACCAGGTGAAGACGATCACCGCCAGCGCGATCACCACCAGCCAGGGGACGCCGAGCACGGAGCCGTTGCCGATGAAGGCGAACGGCAAGGCGGGGTTGAACACCGTGGTGTCGTTGCCGAGCAGCCGGGCAATGCCGCGCACAGCGGTGAGCGACCCAAGCGTCACGATGAACGGGGGCAAGCGGAGGAAGGCGATGAGGGCGCCGTTGGCCAGGCCGAACACGGCGCCGCACAGCAGGGCCGCCGGGATGCCGAGCAGCCCCCAGCCCGGCAGCGTCGAGGCGATCACCGCCACCATGGCGCTGGCGGCGACAATGGAGCCGACCGAGAGGTCGATTCCGCCAGTGAGGATCACCACCGTCATGCCGGCTGCCAGCACGGTGTTGATGGAGGCTTGCTGGGAGACGATGGACAGGTTCTGCCAGCTCATGAAGCGTCCGTCGCCCCAGGCGTGGGCGAGCCCACCACCCTCCACGTAGCCGCTGAACATCTGGAACAGCAGGCCGAGCAGCACCAGGATGGGCAGCATGCCGGCCACCTGGATGGCGGATTGGATGGCCTGCTTGCGCCGGGCCGCTTGGTTGGTGTCCGACATGGCTTCGCTCAGGCCGACACTTGCTCGCCAGCGGCTGGCTCGACGGCGCCTGTCGCGATGGCGATGATGCGCTCCTGGGTGATTGCCGAGCCGTCGCCGCCCACCTCGCCAGCGATGCGGCCCTCGCGCATCACCAGCACCCGGTCGCACAGCCCAACCACTTCGGGCAGCTCGGAGGAAATCACGATGACGCCGACGCCGCTGCGCGCCAGTTCATCAATGAGGCGATAGATTTCGGACTTGGCGCCGATATCCACCCCGCGGGTGGGCTCGTCCAGGATCAGCACGCGGGGCTTGGTCTCGAGCAGCCGGGCGAGCAACACCTTCTGCTGGTTGCCGCCGGACAGCGCGCCCACGTTGATGGCGTCGGTGCCGACGCGGATGCCGAGCGCGCGGATGGCTTGGCTGGCCCGCCGCAGCCCGCTGGTGAAGTTCAGCAAGCCGCCGGGCCGGGCATCCTGGCCGATGACGCCCAGGTTGATGTTCTCCCGCACCGTCATGTCGAGGAACAGCCCAAGGCGTTTGCGGTCTTCGGTGAGGTAGACGATGCCCGCCGCGATGGCGTCGGCGGGGTGATCGATCTCGGCGGGATTGCCTTCAAGGGTGATCGTACCGCTGCGGCGAGGGTCGGCGCCGTAGATGAGGCGGGCCAGTTCGGTGCGGCCGGCGCCAACCAGGCCGGCCACGCCAAGCACCTCTCCCGCATGCAGCTTGAGGCTGCAGCCCAGCACGCGGGCGCCGTCGCCCATGTCGCGCACGTCGAGCAGCACCGTGCCGCGCGGCCCGGCGGCGGCATGGTCTTTCTGGTAGAACGTGCTGAGGGCGCGCCCGACCATGAGGCGCACCAGCGCTTCGGCCGAGAGTTCGGCGCGGCTGAGCGTGCCGACCGCGCTGCCGTCGCGCAGCACGCTCACCCGGTCCGCCAGTTCATAGATCTCGGCCATGCGGTGGCTGATGTAGATGATCGCCAAGCCATCGCTGCGCAGCCGGCGGATCAAGGCGAACAGCCGTTCGGTCTCACGGGTGGAGAGCGAGGTGGTGGGCTCGTCCATCACCAGGATGCGGGAGCGGGCGAGCAGGGCGCGGGCGATTTCGACCAGTTGGCGCTCCGCCATGGATAGCCGGGCGACGACGGTGCTTGGCGATACGTGCAGCCCGAGACGGTCGAGCAGCGGTTGGCTGGCCGCGCGGATGGCGGCGCGGTCGATCTGGCCGGCCCGGCGAGGCTCGGCGCCAAGCACGATGTTCTCCCCCACGGTGAGGTTGGGGGCGAGGGTGAGTTCCTGGTAGATCACCGAGACGCCAAGGTTGCGGGCGGCGAGCGGGCCGTGGATGTCGGCCGTTCGCCCGGCAATGCGGATGGTGCCCCCCGGGTCGGCCCGGTAGGCGCCGGACAGGATCTTCATCAGGGTCGACTTGCCGGCGCCGTTCTCGCCCATCAGGGCATGCACTTCGCCGGCATAGGCCGCCAGGCTCACGTCGCGCAGGGCGCGCACTGGGCCGAACGTCTTGGAAATGCTCTGCATCTCCAGCACCGGGCCGGTGACACTGGGTTGGGTCAAGGAGCGCGTTCCTCTGTTGCTTTTGGCGTTGACCACGCTTGGTCGCAGCTTGGACGACGAACGCAGGCATGCGCAAGGGACAGTTATCCCGTGCTTGGAAGCCTAGCTGTTCTCCCTCTCGCCCGCGGAGAGCGGCACTCCCGATACCGCATTGCGGCGCTGATGGCGAGCCAGGGCGTGCTCGATCAGCAGGTCGGCGAGTTCTGCTTGGGGTAGCCCATCCGCCTCCCACATCTTGGGGTAGAGGCTTATCGCGGTGAAGCCTGGCATCGTGTTCACTTCGTTGACGAACAAGCCGTCCTCACGGGCCGGATCGACAAAGAAATCGACCCGCGCCAAGCCTTCGCAGCCGAGGGCGTGGAAGGCCGCCACTGCCAGGGCCCGCACACGCCTTGCCTGCTCGGGGGCAAGCTCGGCAGGAATGCGTATGCTGGCACCATCGGGGTCCAGGTACTTCGCATCGTACGTGTAGAAGCCGTGATGGGCGGATGGCAGGATCTCGCCTGGGCAAGACGCGCGAACGTCGCCTGCTGCGGTCTCGAGCACGGAGCATTCGATTTCCCGTGCGCCGGCAACGCTCTGCTCCACGACCAGCTTCGAGTCATGGCCAAAGCCCAGTTCGCAGGCTCGCTCGAACTCCTCGGCCGAGCCGGCCCGGGAGACTCCGATCGATGATCCCATGTTGGCCGGCTTGACGAATAGGTCGGGCGACTTGAGCCGGGCCACTGCAGCGCCATAGTCGACACGGCTAGTCGACCGCATGGCGAAGAAGGGCACCACGGGGATCGCGGCGTCTCGCAGCAGGCGCTTGCACACATCCTTGTCCATGCAGGCCGCAGATCCGATGACCGAGGAGCCGACATAGGGCACGCCCGCCAGCTCCAGCAGGCCCTGAACCGTGCCGTCTTCACCGTTGGGGCCGTGCAGGACGGGGAACACCACGTCCAAACGCACCGGCGGCCCGCTCACGGCTGAGGCGCCATCCACGCGGACGACATGGCCGGCGCCGCCAGGAACCAGGGCGATCTGAGCCGCCCCGTCAGGGATCGTGAGCGACGAAGTGTCAGTAGCCACCTGGCTATTGCCCTCACAGAGGAACCAGCGTCCGTCACGGCTGATGCCGATCGGCACGACTTCGTAGCGATCCTGGTCAAGCGCGTGCAAGATGTTGGCGGCGGAAAGCTTCGAGACTGCGTGCTCCGCAGAGCGGCCACCGAACAAAAGGCCGATCCTCGTCCGCGAGCTGTTCACGCGTTTCCCCTCATGTTTGCGGCCTGACTTTTTCAGGACATACCACTATGATGGAGGCCCCACGCGACGTCGGTCAAACAGCGATCAGGATGGCACGCTACACCGCAGAGGTTTTGTGGGCGTTGCAGGCTGGGGAGGACTTCCTTGCTGGCCGCTATGGCCGCGGCCACACGGTGAGCTTCGATGGCGGCGTGAGTGTCCCCGCCTCGGCCTCGGCGCACGTGGTGGGCAAATGGGCTGTCGAGGCAGCCATCGACCCGGAAGAGATGTTCGTCGCGGCCTTGTCGAGCTGCCACATGCTGTCATTCCTCCATGTGGCCCGGCTCGCTGGGTTTCACGCGGCCGCCTATCGGGACCATGCTGAGGGCACGATGGCGGCGATTGCACCAGGCAGGCACGCCGTCACCAAGGTTGTGCTGCATCCACGCATCGAATGGACCGGCGCGGTGCCGGACGCGGCCAGTTTGGCGCGCATGCACCACGAAGCGCATGAGGCGTGTTTCATTGCCAACTCGGTGAACACCGCAGTGACAGTGGCTTAATGGCGTCCACGCAGCAGGCCACTCTGCGTCTGCATAGCAGGCGGGCTTTATGCGCAAACCGGTACTTGGCTATTGCAGCGGCTTATGCGCTGTTTCGGGGGCGTTCAACGTCGCCACCAGCGTAATGGCCGCCAACGCGATCAGGTAGAGCGAGATCGCCCAGCTTCCCCCGCCCGTCGCCCGGAACAACGACGCTGCGATCAGCGGGGTGAAGCCGCCCGACAGCGCCGCGCCGACCTGGAACCCGAGCGATGCCCCGGTGTAGCGCACCGCGGTCGGGAACAGCTCGGACAGGAACGTCGCGCCCACCCCGAACATCACGCCCTGGCCGAGGCCAATCGCCAGCACGACCGCCAAAATGACGCTGCCCGCCGTTGCCTGATCCAACAGCCAGAACACCGGGAACGCGTATGCCATGGAGAACAGGCAGGCAGCCACATAAACCGGCCGCCGCCCCAGCCGGTCGGACAGGTGGCCGTAGAGCGGTGTCACGAAAATCTGCACCAGCGCCCCAAGCTGCACCGCCTCGAGCGCCAATCCGCGCGGCAGATGCAGCTTCGTCGTCACGTAAAAGATCGAGAATACAGCGCCGATCACGGACCAGGAAATCTCCGACACCTTCAGTCCCACCGCAATCACGACCCGGCGTGGTTGACGCGACAGCACCTCGAGCAACGGCGCCCGCCGGAGTGGCGCTGCCAGGCGCATCCGCTCGAACGCTGCCGTTTCCGTCACTTTCAGCCGGATCCACAGGCCGAGCCCCGCCAGCAGGATGCTGATGAGGAACGGCAGCCGCCAGCCCCAGCTTAGGAACGCCGCCTCGGACATGCTTGCCGACACGGCATTGAACGCCACCACCGAGGCCAGCACGCCGAACGGGCTGCCACTCTGAACCAGGCTGCCGAACAGGCCGCGGCGCCGGGGATGCGCGTTCTCCACCATCAGCAATACCGCGCCACCCCATTCCCCGCCCAATCCCACGCCCTGCAGCAGCCGCAGGGCGATGAGCATCACGGGCGCGGCGACGCCGATTTGGCCGTAGCTAGGCAAGCACCCGACCAGGAACGTGCCGCCGCCCATCAGCATCACCGTGGCAGCAAGCATCTTCTTGCGGCCCAGCCGATCGCCGAAATGGCCGAACAGGGCGCCACCGAGCGGCCGGGCCAAAAACCCCACTCCGTATGTTGCCACGGCGACCAGGGTGCCCAGCCCGGGCGAAAGCACGGGGAAGAATATCTTGTTGAACACGAGCGTGGCTGCCGTGCCATAGATCGTGAAGTCGTACCACTCGATCATGCTGCCGATGATGCTGGCGAGCATGATCCGCCGCATGGCTGGCGCGTGAAAAGCCGGGGCGTCGAGTGGATCCCCAGTTGCAATGCTCATCGCGCCCGCTCCCGCTGTCCATCCCGTCGTCTGTCGACCCTAATCCTGCTTCAGCCGCGCCCGCAATTTGCGCCAGCGAGGCCCCTCGACCGGTTTCGGAGCAAGCGGTGCTGGCCGACCGGACAGCTCTTCCAGCAGGCGCCGGGCCATCAGGCCGCGATGGCCACGGTGCCAGTGATCGACGGCATCAGCATCGGCAATCCAAGGCGGCAAGGACAGCAGCAGGCGCTCAGCCAAACCATCCAGCAAGGGCTCATAGGTGGCGCGCAAGGCCGCGAGCGTTTCGCGCGTGTCCTCGCCTTGAACCCAGCCAACGCCCGCGCTGATCAGCTCCTCCTGCATGCGGGCATAGGTGGCCGCGCCAAGCCGGTCGCCGCCATTATAGCGGGAGGGGGCGACGTCGAACGACCGCGCCATTTCGACCAGCACCTGCCGCGCCATGGTGAAGGTCATGCGGGCTTGCAGCGGGCCTTGGTCCTCGACCCCCACCAGGATGGCCGCACAGGTGTCCATGACCGCGGCCAAGGCGGCCAGCCAGGACTGGTTGTCGTGCTGCGAGCGGTAATAGACCAGCATGGGATAGGAGAGATGGCTCTCCAGCAGGTCGGAGCCCCAGACCTCCCACTCCCTGAGCAACTCGTCCAGCTTGGCCATGGCGCCGGCTTCGGCGTGGCGGCACAGCATGGTGCATGCCGTTGGTGGCGACCCGGCGCGTCCGTCCAACTGGATCACGTGCGCCTCCCGCCGCGAGAACAATTGGTAGAGCACCGGCAAGTAGCCGATGACGATGGCGATGAAGCCAATCCCGGTTCCGGCTTCGACCACCGACATGATGCGGGCCGCGCCCGAATGCGGCACCACGTCGCCATAGCCGAGGGTGAAGAAGGTGACGCCGCTCATGTAGATCTGCTCGCTGAGCGGCGAGACGTTGTCGGCAGGTTGCAACGCCCATTCGATGACGCCGTACGCCACCACCAGGCCACTGGCCCAGAGCGCGAACAGAATCACCATCGAGAGCGCGCCGAAAACGCTGAGGAAGCCTTCGCGCCGCGGACCGGCTTGGACCCGCCGGGCGAGCCAGGTCCAGCCAGCCCAGCAAACGCGGAAATAAAGCCGCGAGAGGCGGAGCTTGCGCTGCACCCGCCGTGGCAGCAGCATGACCTCGAAGCCGTCCTGCAAAACCAGCGAAAGCAACACCAGCGCTGCGGCGATAATGAGAACTGACACGCTTGCTCCTGCTATGGAAATCTGCCGGCGGGATGGCGGCGTTCATAGCAGGTGGCGGACAGAGTGGGATTCGAACCCACGGTACGCGTTAACGCACACACGCTTTCCAAGCGTGC
>CAXTRX010000053.1:0-19904 GCA_964246785.1 uncultured Acetobacteraceae bacterium
GCGTCAATCACATCGCGTCGCCGTTTCACTAGCCATAATTGAGTTTCGACCCTAGACCGGATCAAGGCGGACGCGGCCGTCGCCCTGGAGAACGGCAAAATCGTCTATGAGTGGTATGCGAACGGCAACGACATGCATACGCCGCACATCATCATGTCTGCCACCAAGGCAGTGGTAGGACTGCTGGCGGGCATCCTCGACCAGGCAAAGGACCTGTCACTCACGTCCCGCGTGTCCGACATCCTGCCGGAATTGGGCGAGACGATCTACGCGCGCACCTCGCTTCGCGACCTGCTCGACATGCGCTCCGGGGTTGTCCTAAGCCCGCAGCAGCAGCGTTCTTATGAGGCGGCAACGAACTGGCATCCGGGCGGCGACGGCGCGCCCGCCGGAGCAGACCTACGCAGCTTCTTCACGAGCCTGACTGGGCCAGCCGCCCCTTCTGGGACGTCGTTCAAATACGACTCGTCGAACACCGACCTGCTTGGATGGGTGATCGAACGCGCAACTGGGCAGAACTTGGCCGACCTGCTCAGCAAGCGAATTTGGCGGCCCTTGGGTGCGCAGGATAACGCCTTCATCACGGTGGATCGTACGGGGCTTGCCCGGGCCGCGGGCGGGCTTTGCGTCACCGCCAGGGACCTGGCCCGCTTGGGACAGCTTATCCTCGACAACGGGCGCCGTGGACCGGTCGAGGTTGTGCCTTCGGACGTGATCGATGATATCTTCAGCAACGGTGATCCCGAGGCCTGGGCAACGGGGGAGTGGGCGAAGTCGTTTTCGGCGTTAGGCAAGGACATGAACTATCGATCGGGTTGGTACATCGTGAACGGCGAGCCGCAGACGCTGTTTGCAATGGGCATCCATGGACAGAATCTGTTCATTGACAGGAAGCGCAAGCTGGTGCTGGCGAAGATGTCGTCCTGGGCGGAACCGATCGAGAGACTGCCCATTTACCTTACCCACCGCCTCTTCCGCGGACTCCAGCGCTAAGCCCGCATGCGCCGCGAGCCAAACCGCGCTCAACGGCGGCCACGAACGTCCCAAGCAAGGGACCGCCCGCTGCAGGGGACTGCACCCTTGGGGGTAAATGACCGGCGTCAAGCCGAACGCCAGGCCGTCAATAGAAAATGGGAAAGCGCCCTCAGCTTTGAAGGAACCGCCGCCATAGCGGCAAAAGCGGCCGGCTGCCGATGGACCTGGTCATCCGACGATGAGTAGCAGGAGACCGGGCGGCCAGGCACCAGAAAATGCTCCGAGTGACTTGCGGGACAATGACCTCAAGACCCGTGTCGCTTGGCTCTATTACATGGAAGCGATGACGCAAGACGCCGTCGCCGAGAAGTTGGGCATAAGCCGCCTCCGCACCCTGAAACTATTGGCCGCCGCCCGGCAGGATGGCACGGTGCAAATCCGCGTCACTGCCAAATTGCGCGAATGTGTTCAGCTCGAACGGGAGATCGAGCAGGCCTTTGGGCTCAAGCAAGCCATAATCGTCCCCACGCCCCAGGAAGAAGACCGGATACCGGCGCTGATCGGTGCCGCGGCTGGCGCCTATTTGTCAGACACGCTGCATGAATTAATGTCCGTCGGGCTAGGCTGGGGACAGACGTTGCGCCACTGCCTCACCAACATCCCTCAGCAGAAGGTCGATGGACTAACAATCGTCTCCCTGCTTGGCGGCCTCACTCGGGCGGCTGGGGTCAATCCCTCCGAGTTTGCCTGGCGGGTGGCAGACCGGTTGGAGGCAGACTGCTACATGATGACCGCTCCCGTGGTCGCTCCCGACGAGGAAACCCAGAAGGCGCTGCTTCATCACCCGGCAATCCACGAGGTGGTGACCCGCGCTTGCACGCTGGATCTGGCGTTGGTCAGCGTGGGGGAACTGACACCCGGTTCAACACTGGCGCGCCTTGGCGTCATCAGTCGCGATGACCTCGTATCGTTAACGCGCGCGGGAGCAGTGGCCGACGTGCTCTGCCGCTTCATCGACAGCAAGGGCCAGGTGGTGGAGCATCCATTGAACCGCCGAGTTGTGGCGGTGGATCCACGCGACCTGCGTGGCACACCGAAACTGGTGCTCGCGTCCGGCGGCTGGCGTAAAGTCAAGGCGCTTCACGCGGCGATAATGCTGCTCTCGCCGTCAATCGTGATCACCGATCAGCATTGTGCCGAGGGGTTACTCGCGCTGCTAGACTAGATTTTACCCGAAGGGACACCAAAGCAGGCTGTAGCACATCGGTTATGCCCTGCAGCATGGTCGATGACTGACTAGACCCGTTTCAACGTCCGCTCCCAGCGGACACTCGAGTTGAAACGGGGCTAGCAAAGCTCGGTGATGAGCTTCTTGGCCGCCGGGATCAGCGGCGGCGACATGCTGAGTTCGGTGACACCGAGGCGAACCAAGGTTGCAATCAGCGCCGGGTCTCCGGCTGCCTCGCCACACACGCCCACCCAGATGCCGGCCATCCTCGCCGCCTCACAGGTCATCTCGATTGATCGCAGCACGGCGGGATGGTTCGCATGTTGCAAGTGCGCCAGCCGACTGTTGGTACGATCCGCTGCCATGATGTATTGCGTCAGGTCGTTGGTGCCGATCGAAAAGAAGTCGACCAATTTGGCAAGCGCCCCCGCGCACAGGGCAGCCGCTGGCGTTTCCACCATGATGCCCACTTCGGGTTTGCCTATCTCCACCCCCTCGAAGGTCAACTCGTCGGCGGCTGCTGTAAGCAAGGCCCGTGCGGCGTGTACCTCGCTCTCGTCGGCCACCATCGGGAACATGATCCGCAAGCGTCCGGCGACCGACGCGCGCAACAGGGCACGCAATTGCGGGCGGAAGATGTCCAGACGGCCGAGGCAGAGCCGGATGCCGCGCCAGCCGAGGAAAGGATTGTCCTCTCGCTCGATGCCGAGAAGTGGCAATGACTTGTCTCCGCCGATATCAGCGGTCCGGATCACGACCGGGTGCGGTGCGCATGCCTTAAGCACATCCTCATAGATGGCGGCTTGCGTCATCTCGTCGGGGAGGACGCGCCCGCGCATGAATAGGAACTCGGTGCGAAAGAGGCCGACGCCGTAAGCACCATGCGCCAACGCCGCGGGCAAATCCTGTGGGCCGCCGATGTTGGCGGCGACTTCGATAAGCTGCCCGCTGCGGGTTCGCGGCTCGATGGCGATATAATCGGCCAACCGCCGGCGTTCACCAGCAGCCTGCTCGATACGCCCGGCGAAATCACGGTCGACAGCCGGGTCTGGATCGAGGAACACCATACCGTCATTGCCATCGATGGCCACACGCCGAGCGCCGCGCAACACGGCAGCGTCGGCGGCAACGCTCACCACGGCGGGCACGCCGAGCGAGCGGGCAATGATTGCCACGTGAGACGTGGCGCAGCCGCCGGTTGTGACCAGGCCCAGCAGGCGTCCGGCCGGCACACGGCTGAAATCCATCGCGCTAAGATCGTCTGCAATCAGCACGGAGGGCTCGGCGATCTGATCCAGACCGGTCTCGACCACCCCCAGCAACGTATCGGCGATGCGGCGCGCGACCGCCCTGACGTCCTCGGCGCGAGCCCGCAGGTAAGGATCATCAAGCTTCATGAACTTGACCGCGATGTGCTCGCCCGCGGAAAGCACTGCGCGCACCGCATTTTGCCCAGCCCGGACGGCGGCGTGTACCTGCTCAGCTATGTCGACATCCATCGAGACGTCCCGCAGCGCCAGCAGCACTTCGCCCTCGCTGCGCCCCGCTGCGTCGTCGGCCAATCGCGCGATTGTCGCGTCCAAGGTCGCCGCAACTGCCTCCGCCGCGCCCGTAAAGCGCCGTATTTCCTCGTCCACGCCGTCCGGGGGAACAATGGTCTGCGGCGTATCCGGACGCTCGGGGAAATGCACGAAGGCTGGACCGAGGGCCACGCCAGGGCTTGCCGGCACGCCGCGCAAGCAGCGAAGGTCTGGCTTTTTCGCCGGCATCGGCGTGGTCATTGATGGCGGGGCAGCCTGCCAGCCCTGCTCGCCCGATACGAACGACGCAAGCTCTCCCACCGCCTTGTCCGCATCGTCACCCTCGGCGCGGATCAGCACCGCATCGCCCTCTTTCACCGCCAGGAGCATGATCTGCACTGAACTCTTGGCGTTCGCCCGTGTGCCGCCCTTGGCGATGTCAATCGACGCAGCGAAGCCTTTTGCACGCCGGGCGAGCGTTGCCGCTGGACGCGCGTGCAGCCCCTCCTCCAGACGCACGATGACGTTTTGTTCACACAGCATGCGGCAACCTCTACTGCCGAGAAATCGTGATTTTGGACCCGGGTGTCAGGAGCGCCTGAACGTCGACCGGCGGATTGTTCGCCAGGATAATCTCTCCTGGCCGCTCAGCCTGATTTGCACCGGTGAAGCTGAACACGACATGGCCCATGTCGCGCACCTTGTTCCAGGCAGTGCCGCCGACCGCAGTGATGCGGAAGGGCTGCGAACCAATCGCCACTTCATCGCCCGGCCTGGGCGCCTCGTCGCCTTGATGCATTGTGTTGTGCAGCACCGAGACCTCGGCGAGTTCGGGCGGCGCGCCAACTGCAAACAGAATCAGCACGCCTTGCGCGATCAGCTCAGGTGCATCGACCCCCACTTCTTGGACCATCGTTTCATAGAGGCGCATGTGTGGTCTCCCGCTCAATAAAGCCCGAAGCTAAATACCCAGCCGATCAGCACTGAGACGGGGCCCATCACCTGGCGGCTGATCAGCAAGGCAGGCACACCGACCTGGATGGTTTCAGGTTTGGCTTCTCCCAAAGCCAATCCCACCGGCACGAAGTCGCAGCCAACCTGCGAGTCATAGGCGAACAATGCTGGCAGCGCGAAATGCGGCGCGATGTTGCCCGCCCCGATCTGCTGGCCGATCAACACGCCCACAACCTGGGCAATCACCGCGCCAGGGCCAAGCACCGGCGAGAGAAACGGCAGGCTGCAAATGGCCGATAGGATCAGCAACCCGATCAGGCTGCCTCCCAGCGGCGTCAACACAGTGGCGATCACCGAGCCAAGCCCGGTCGCGTTGATCACGCCGATCAGCATCGTCACAAACGCCATGAACGGCAGGACATTGCGGATCACTTGGTCGATCGAACGCCGCCCGCTCTGGAACAGGATGTTGACGACACCGCCCATCGCGCGGCCGATATTGGCGATGAAGCCAATGAATCCGCCATCGGTCGTATCTGGCATTGCCGGCGGAGGCTGGGCAAAGGGGTGCACCGGGCCCGCCGGGCTGTCGGCCAACGCAGTGGTCTCGCCGCTGTCGGCCGGCACGATATTGTCTGGCTTCACGCCGGAGACGTAGATGTCGGCCGTGATGAATTGGGCGAGCGGCCCGGACTGGCCGACCGACGTGAGATTGATGGTCGGGATGCGCTTGCGGGGATAGATTCCGCACCGCGCAGTGCCGCCGCAATCCACCACCACAGCGGCAATCTCGCTTTCCAACGGCGGTGAGCGAAACCCATCGACTGCCGTCGCTCCGGTGAGTTCGGCCAAGCGATGTGCCACGGGTGGAATGCCGCCTCCGGTTACCGCCACGATCTTGTCGCGCTGTGGGGTTGGGAGAATTACGAGAGGGCCACCCCAGCCTTGCCGGCCAGCACTAACGCGCACCGCGCGGAACGTCCGGGTGCGGGACCGTTCGAGTTCTTCGGACATGTGGCGTCTCCCTATTCTTGTGAGCCGGGTTCTTCTCAGGAAAGCTTTTGTCGGGTGGCCTGGCTCAGATCACGATGCCTTGCCGGCGGGCGAACATCGTCGTCATCCGTTCGGTCAGCATGCCCTTGAGGAAAATCACCACCACTCCCGCCAGGAAGTAGCGCACGGCCAGCGGGCCGAGCGGTAGACCAAGTTTTGTCAAGCCGCTCGCCACCCCGAGCCAGACGAATAATTCGCCCGAGTTGGCGTGCGGAAACAGCCCGGTCACGGGATGGCAGAATGAAACCGCCGAGTCATAGAACGCGGGCTTGTGCTTTTCCTCGAGGAACACGCCGAACGTGTAGGCCATCGGGTTGGTCAGAAAGAACATCGCGAGCACCGGCAGCACGGTGTATCGCGTGACTGCATAACGCGCGGCAAATCGTGCAACGCGATGCACCCGCTGTTCGCCGATGAGTTCGGTCAGCGCATAGACCGCAGTGAGCAAAACAATCAGCGTCGGCAAGATACCCGTGGCAAAGGCAACGAACACCTTGCCGCCTTCGTTGAAGATGCCGATGAAACTTTCGGCGAGGTGGGATAGAAATAGCATCTTATATCCTCCGTGCGTTCGCGTGATCGTTCTCGCTGCCTTGCGCCGCCTGCTCGGTATCAGCCGGCGGCGTTCTCGATCTGCCCGGCGCAACTGGCGAAGGCCTGAACCAAGCGCGCGTTGTTGCGTGACAATCCGTGGCCTTGCCGCACATCGTCGAGCGAGCGGCCAACGAGTTCCGGCAACCGCCGGAACTTCGCGAATACGGTGCGGCCCTGCATAACCAATGCTTCGCGCACGCATTTGTCTCGGTCGGTGACCAATATTGCAATGGCGCCGCGGCCCAACGAGGCATGCGCGGCCCCCGTGCCGACATAACCGTCGCGCCACCGGGTCGTGACCTCGTTGAGCACAGACCGGTAGTGACGCATCTGCAGCATCGTGCCGAGCACCTGCACACCCCACAGCACGCCGAGTATCAGCAGGCCATACTGCCAGTTGAGGCTCATTGGATCACCCTCCTGCGCTTTTCCCGCCGCCGGCGGTCGCACATTCCTGTGTAAGCCTAAACATTCATCCAATTCGGCGTCAATATGTTCCGCGCTCAACGGTGACGATGGATCGCGCCAAATTTTTCCCCCGTTCGAGCTGGTCAAAACGCACGGTTGCGAGGACGAAGCATGGAATGACCCGGAACATTTGTGTTGACCGAAGTAGAATAGTTTGCCAGGTTTTTGCCGTCTGGCGAGGGAGTCCAATATGCCTCAGACCCTAGAAAACGAGCTAAAACGCCGCGCGGCCGAAGCTAATCCAGTACGCGTCGGCCTGATCGGGTGCGGCGAAATGGGCACCGACATCGTGACCCAAATCAGCCTCATGCCCGGCATCGAAATCGGCGTCCTGGCAGAAATGCGCGTCGACCAGGCCTGGGCGGCGCTCGACATCGCCGGCATCCCGCGCGAGCGCGGCACGGCTTGTGACTCCGTAGCGGCCGCGCAGCAGGCCATCCGCTCCGGCCGCATCGCCATCACCGGCGACAGCGACATTGCCTGCACGGCCGGCGAGATCGACGTGATCATCGACGCCACCGGCAATCCCGGAGTGGGTGCCCAACTGTGCATGCGCGCGATACGCAACGGCAAGCACGTGGTGATGATGAACGTCGAGGCCGACGTCACCGTTGGCGCAATGCTGTCGCACGAGGCCCGGTCGGCCGGCGTCGGCTACTCACTGGGCGCGGGTGACGAGCCAAGTGCTGCAATGGAAATCATCAACTTCGTCCGCAGCCTCGGCTATCCCATCGTGGCGGCCGGCAAAGGCAAGAACAACCCGTTGCGCTTTGCCGCTAAACCCGCCGAATACGAAGACGAGGCGCGAAGGCGGCACATGAACCCGCGCATGCTGGTCGAGTTCGTCGATGGCTCCAAGACCATGATCGAGATGTGCGCCATCGCCAACGCCACCGGCCTCGTCCCCGACCGGCCCGGCATGCATGGCCCCAACGCTGGTCCGTCAGAGCTTGCGCGCACGCTGATCCCGCAATCCGCTGGCGGTCTGCTGTCCCGCGAAGGCGTGGTGGATTATTCCGTCGGCCAAGGCCTGGCGCCCGGCGTTTTCGTCGTCATCCGTGCGCCCCACCCGCGCATCCATGAACGGCTGCGCGACCTCAAGATGGGTGACGGACCGTATTTCAGCTTCATCCGTCCTTACCACCTCACCAGCCTGGAGGTGCCGCTCACCGCCGCCTCGCTGGTCATCAACCGGGAGCCGCACATGGTGCCATTGCCCGTCCCGGTCGCCGAATGCTGCGCGGTGGCAAAGGAAGCGCTTGTGCCCGGCGTCCGGCTTGGCAAAATCGGCGAGGACCATTACCGCGGCTGGCTCACCACCGTGGAGCACGCCCGTGCCGACCGGTTGCTGCCGATGGGCCTGGCCGAGCGCGCCGTGGTGACGACCGACATCAGGCCCGGCGCCTATCTCACGTACGACAATTGCCGTGTCGACGACACGATGGACATCGTGCGGCTGCGACGCCAGCAAGATGCTGGTTTGCTGCAAATGGCAGCCGAATAAGGCGGCAAGTATCGCAATGATTACCAGCCTCGCAAACGAGCCCGCTGTGCTGCCTGCCGCCTACACGCGGCTCTCCGCCGATCAACTGCGCGAATGCCTGCGCCGCATGGTCCTGATCCGGCTGTTTGAGGAAAATGCCGAACAAGCCTACATGCGCGGCCTGATCCACGGCACGATGCATCTGTCGATCGGGCAGGAGGCGAGCGCCATCGGCATCGGCGCGTTCCTCAGCGAAACCGACAAGATCACCTCCACCCATCGCGGCCACGGCCACTGCATCGCCAAAGGTGCCGACGTCGCGCGCATGTTCGCTGAGTTCTTCGGCAAGGAGACCGGTTATTGTCGCGGCCGCGGCGGCTCGATGCACATCGCCGACGTTGCATGCGGCAATCTCGGCGCCAACGGCATCGTCGGAGGTGGCTTGCCCATCGCCGTCGGCGCCGCACTGGCGATGAAACAGCAGCGGCGCCACGATGCGGTGGTCTGCTTCTTCGGCGACGGTGCATCCAACGAAGGTGCCTTTCACGAGGCGCTTAACATGGCTGCCCTATGGCGGCTGCCGGTGGTGTTCGTCTGCGAGAACAACAAGTACGGCATGTCCACCTCCACCGAACGGTCAATGTCGGTCAAGCACGTGGCGGACCGCGCCGCCGCGTATGCAATGCCTGGGGTCATGGTCGATGGCAACAGTTTTGCCGAGGTCGCTGAGGCCGGGTTCACCGCCCTGCAGCGCGCCCGCGCCGGCGAAGGGCCAAGCCTGATCGAGTGCAAAACCTACCGCATCCGGGGCCATTCTCGCAGCGACCGCAATCGCTACCGCACCAAGGAGGAGATCGAGGAGTGGCAACGCCGCGACCCCATCACGCTGTTCGGCGACGATCTGCAGCGCCATGGACTACTCACTTCGGCGGACATCAAGTCGATCCACGCCGCCGCGCAATCAGAAATCGAGCGCGCGCTCGCCTTCGCCTCCGAAAGCCCGGCGCCAGCCATCGGTGATCTCACGCGCTACGTCTATACGGACCCTGCGTGATGGACGCTTCCGTTCGCGAGTTGACCTACGCGCAAGCGCTGCAGGAAGCGATGGCGCAGGCAATGGAGGCCGATGAGCGTGTCTTCCTGATGGGCGAAGACATCGGCGTTTACGGCGGTGCCTTTCAAGTCACTGGCGACTTGGTGCACCGGTTTGGCGAGGCCCGCGTCATGGACACGCCGATTGCGGAACTCGGCGCGGCCGGCGTCGCGGTCGGTGCGGCGCTCGGCGGTGCGCGGCCGATCTTCGAATTCCAGTTTTCCGACTTCGCCACGCTGGCCATGGAGCAGATCGTCAACCAGGCAGCGAAAATCCGCTTCATGCTTGGTGGCGCAGTGTCCGTGCCGCTGGTGATGCGCTTTCCCGCCGGATCCGGCACCGGTGCCGCGGCCCAGCACAGCCAAAGCCTGGAAGCCTGGTTCGCCCACGTGCCCGGCCTGAAGGTCGTGCAGCCTGCGACCCCCGCCGACGCCAAAGGCCTGCTGCTAAGCGCGATTGACGATCCCGACCCGGTGATGTTTTTCGAGCACAAGCTGCTCTACAAGATGCGCGGACCAGTGCCCGCCGAGCCCTACCGGATACCGATCGGCGAGGCCGCCACCGTGCGGCGCGGCCGCGACCTCACCATTGTCGCCACCGCAATCATGGTCCAACGCTCGCTTGATGCCGCGGCGAGGCTGGCCGAAGACGGCATGGACGTGGAGGTGATCGATCTGCGTACGCTCCGCCCGCTCGATCGCGGCACAATCGTCGAGAGCGTGTCGCGCACAACGCGGCTGCTATGCGTCTACGAGGGCGTGAAAACCCTTGGCATCGGGGCCGAGATCAGCGCGATGGTCGCCGAGAGCGAGGCGTTCGATCGCTTGGATGCACCCATTCGCCGCTTAGGCGGAGCCGAATGCCCCATGCCCTACAATCCCGACTTGGAGCGGGCCGCGGTACCCCAGGTCGACGACATCGTGGCCGCCGCACGCGACCTGATCCGAGGGGCGTTCTGACCATGGCGGTGGAGGTGATTTTCCCGCGCGTCGATATGGAAATGACGTCGGGCAAGATATCACACTGGTTCGTGGCCGATGGCGAGCCCGTGGAAAAAGGCGCGCCCCTGTTTGAGATCGAGACCGATAAGGCGGCCATGGAGATCGAAGCCCCAGCCAGCGGGATCGTCCGGGTCCAGACCGAAGCGACTGGGACGGAGGTGCCCGTCGGCGCCCCCGTCGCCTGGATCGTGGCGCCCGGCGAGGCATGGGCCCCAGTGAAGAGCTCAGTGGAAAGCTCGGTGAAAAGCCCCACTCCCGAACTTACGTCGGCAAGCCGGGTAGAGCAGGCTGAGGAAGATGACCGGGTGGAGCCGGACGCTGAAGTCGCATCCAGCCCCGGCGTCGCCCCTCTCAGCGAACCTACTCTCCTGCTCCGTGCCACCCCCCTCGCCCGCCGCGCCGCTGCAGCCCACCAGGTCGACCTTGCCGCAATAGCTGGCAGCGGCCCCCGCCGCCCGGTGCTTAACGCAGACGTGTCAGAGGCCGGCGCCACGCACCGCCCTGCCGTCGCGGTTCCGGCCGTCGCCCAAACTCGCCGCACCATCCTCCACCTCGAGCGCTTCGGCCCCGCC
Source organism: uncultured Acetobacteraceae bacterium (assembly GCA_964246785.1). GTDB lineage: Bacteria > Pseudomonadota > Alphaproteobacteria > Acetobacterales > Acetobacteraceae > LMUY01. Next base: position 10,942 of record CAXTRX010000053.1, read on the forward strand.
GAAGGCACCCCCATCGTGCTCCTGCACGGCTTCGGCAGTGATCACAGCAGTTGGCATGACATTTGGCGCGCGCTTGAGAAGGTACGCCCCGTCGTCACGCTCGACCTTCCCGGCCACGGCCGCTCGCCCATCGGCCAGACAGGCTTGGCCGACTTGGTGGAGACCGTTCTTGCCGCCCTGCAGGAGGCCGGCATCCATCGCTGCCACTTGGTGGGGCATTCGCTCGGCGGCGCGGTGGCGCTCGGCGTGGCCGACACGCAACGCCAGTTGGTGCGTAGCCTCGGTCTCATCGCACCGGCCGGCTTGGGCCCGGACATCGACGCCGCGTTCTTGTCTGGCTTCGTGGGCGCGACCCAACCCGGTAGCATGATCCCTTGGTTACGGCGGCTATTTGCCGATCCAGCCATGGTCACCGACGGCTTCGTCCGCGCCACGTTGCAAGCGCAGGCAACGCCGGGCCGCCGTGAGCATCAGCGCGAGTTGCTGTCACGCCTGTTCCCGGACGGGACCCAGGCGCTGCAGCTTGCCGGCAACCTGCAACAACTGACCATGCCGACCAAGGTGATCTGGGGTGCCGCCGATCAGATTATCCCGGCCCGGCATGCCCGCGGCTTGCCGGCCCACGTGGCCGTCCACATCGCGCCCGGCGTGGGGCACATGCCGCAACTCGAAGCGCCGGGCCTGGTCAGCCGACTGCTCTGCGAATTGGCAGCAGCAGGAGGATGACAGCCCGTTCGCGTGCCATCATCGGCAGGGTGGCCGAACTGCTCGCGAAACCGGCGGCTCGACCCGTTTCAACCTCCGCACCCAGCGGACACTTCCGTCAGCACGGATCTAGATCGCTGGATACTGCACCGTCGCCAAGCATTGGGCGCTGAACCCATCGGCCCGGCTGGAGAAGGGCACCCCGCTTCCCGCCACTTGCTTGATGCTCACTCGGCTCTCCGGGACGTCCAGCAAGGTCGCCAGCCGCCGCAGCATGGCGTTCAGATGCGGCTCGATATCCGGCTGGCCGGACAGGATCGTGATGTCCACATGCAGCAGCCGGCCGCCCTTCATTGCCACGAGCGACACGGCCTGGCGCACGAACACGTCCGACGACATGCCGCGCCAGCGTGGCAAATGGGAGCGGAACCGTCCGGTCACGTCTGGACCGCCGACAGTGCCGATTAACGCGTCGGTCACGGCGTTCAATGCCATGTCGGCGTTGTAGTCCCGCGCAATGCCCATGGTGTGCGGCACCGGAATGCCGCAGATCAAAACGTGGTCGCCCGGGCTCCACTGGTGGAAGTCCACGCCGGAGCCGAGATGGGTTTCCTGTCGGCCGCGCGCCAGAACCTGCTCGGCCCGCTCCAAATCACTCTCGGTGGTGATCTTAAAGTTGTCCTCGCTGCCATACGTCATCGCAACCTGCATCTGGTCGCTTTCGGCCACCAGAGAGTCGTCGGTCAGGTCGGAAGAGTTCGGATTTTGCCGGTGCAGCTTCTGATGCGCAGCAAGTATGCGGTCAAACTGAAAGCCCTGCGGTGTTTGCGCGCGCCAAATATCAGTACGGTCGACAGTGGCACTCACCAGCCCGTTTGGACACCGTTTTAACGTGTCGGGCACCGGAATGCCGGTAATCACCGCCGGCGCGGTGTCAAGCTGGCCGAGGACGGAGGAGAGTGTCTCTTGATCGATGAAGGGCCGCACGCCATCGTGGATGATAACCTTGTCCGGCCGCAGCCCGGCAATGCTCTCGAGCCCAAAGCGCACAGATTCCTGCCGTGTGGCGCCGCCGATCACCGGCTGCGGCAGCTCAAGCCCTTTGGTCGCCTTGGCATACATCTCCCGGTCGTGCGAATGCACCACGACCTGAACGTGGTCGATCTCCGGATGGCGCACAAAAGCGAGCAACGTATGTCGGATGACTGGTAGCCCATTGAGGTCGCGATATTGTTTGGGGATTGGTCCACCCATTCGGACACCCCGGCCGGCCGCCAGTATGATCGCCGCATTCATTGAGTCGTTCCAAAATCGCTGAGGAGTCTAGCTGGCCCAACTGGGCTTGCAGGTAGCAGGAACCCAGAGGCGCCCGGCCAAACAAACTCATAGCTGGCAGTTGCCGTCAACACCCGAACCGGGCACCGCCACGGCGCCACACTTGTCGACATGGCGCATAGCAATATTGTGGCGGGACGGCCTGCCCGCCCACCGCGACGGTATCTTGCTGCTGCACGATCCGGTCGAGCGGTCTTGGGCCGCACTTGCATGGCTGTTGCTTAGACATCGGACTACGACCGCGCTCTTACTCGATCCGAAAGGACCGTCATGCAGCCAACCATGTCGTCCGCCACACCAACGCCGGTTCGCCTGGTTGTTCTGGCGATACAGCATGTTCTGGTGATGTATGCCGGGGCAGTTGCAGTGCCGTTGATCCTCGGCGCGGCATTGAAGCTGCCGAAGGACCAAGTCGCTTTGCTGATCAACGCCGACCTTTTTGCCTGTGGCATCGCGACGTTCATCCAGGCATTCGGCATAGGGCCCGTCGGCATCCGGCTGCCGGTGATGATGGGCGTCACCTTCGCCTCGCTCTCCCCCATGCTGGCGATGGCGAACAACCCGGCGCTCGGTATACGCGCAATTTTCGGCTCGGTGATCGCAGCGGGCGTGTTCGGCATTGTCATCGCGCCGTTCGTCAGCCGGTTGCTGAAGTTCTTTCCCTCCGTCGTCACCGGGTCGATCATCACGGTGATCGGCATCACACTGATGCGGATCGGCATCAACTGGATCGGCGGTGGGCGCCCGGCCGCACCCGATTTCGGCGCGCCGGGCTATATCGGCGTGGCGTTCTTGGTGCTCGGGATTATCCTGCTGCTGCTGCGCTTCAGCACAGGGTTCCTGCGCAACACCGCCGTGTTGATCGGCATTGTCGCGGGCTACCTCCTAACGCTGGCTCTTGGCTGGGGAAGTTTGTCCGGCCTGGATCAGCAGCCATGGTTCGCCGTCGTGATCCCGCTGCAATTCGGCCTGCCGCAATTCGACCTCGTCGCCTGCTTCTCGATGTGCCTTGTCATGATCGTGGTCATGATCGAGAGCATGGGCATGTTCCTAGCGCTCGGCACCATGGTGAACCGGCCAGTGGCGCCGCGGGACTTGGCGCGTGGCCTGCGCGCGGACGGCGTTGGAACGCTGATCGGCGGGCTGTTCAACACGTTCCCCTACTCGTCGTTCTCGCAGAATGTCGGCCTGGTGGCGGTGACTGGGATCACCAGCCCGACGGTGTGCGTGGCCGGCGGCGTGATCATGCTGCTGCTCGGCCTGCTCCCCAAGCTCGCCTTCATCGCCGCATCCGTTCCGCAATGCGTGCTTGGCGGCGCGGGCGTGGTGATGTTTGGCATGGTGGCGGCCACCGGCATCCGCATCCTTGCCTCCGTCGACTATGAGGCGCGACGCGGCAACGTGTTCATCGTCGCTGTCTCGATCGGCTTCGGCATGATCCCGCTGGTTGCGCCAACGCTGTTCAAGGCCGCCCCCGACGCGTTGAAGACCATGCTGGACAGTGGCATCCTGCTCGCCTCCGTCGTCGCCGTGGTGCTCAATGCATTTTTCAACACCGACCAAATCCATACCGAGGGCGCCGAAGCGCCGCTGGTCATTGCCGACCACGCCTGATTAGGAGAGCGTCATGCCGCTGCTCAGCAATCGCTACGGCAAGGCGCGCGTGCGCGTCATGCGCATCCATCGTGAGGGCGATTACAACGAAGCGCGCGACCTCAGCGTGACCATCATGCTGGAGGGCGAGTTTGCGCGGGCCTACACCGCGGCCGACAACCGCACCTCCATCGCCACCGATACCATCAAGAACATTGCCTACATCGTCGCACGCGAGAACATGCAAGCCGAGGCGGAAGCATACGCGCAAGCGCTGGCGAGCCGCTTCCTGGAACGCTATCCGCAAGTGCAGTCAGCCCTGGTGGCGACCGCCGAAACGCGCTGGTCCCGCGCGTGCTTCGACGGCACGCCGCATCCGCACAGCTTTACCCTCGATGCCAACGGCAAGCCGACGGTCGAGGCGCTGGCAACGCGGCAGGGTGTGACGGTCAGCTCCGGGATCGCCGGATACACATTCATGAAGACGACCAAGTCCGGCTGGGTCGACTTTGTGACGGACGACTACACCACGCTCGCGCCCACGACGGACCGGATTGCCGCAACGGCGATGGATGCGAGTTGGACCTGGCGATCGGCGCCGGCGGGCTACGAGCATGCCAATGCTACGGTCCTAGGCACGATGCTGAAGGTGTTTGCGACCACCTACAGCCACAGCGTGCAGGATAGCCTCTATCGCATGGGCGAGGCGGCGCTCGACGCCGTACCAGAACTCGCGACGATACGCATGGCGTGCCCGAACAAGCACTATATCCCGATGAACCTGGATAAGTTCGGCCTTTCGTCCGACAACATGGTGTTCATCGCCACCGACGAGCCGCATGGTCAGATCGAGTGCCAGGTCGGCAGGGCATAACCGCCGCGACGGCAAAGCTCAGCTGCCGCGATAGGTCGAGTAAGCTCCCGGGCTCACCAGCAGCGGCACATGGTAATGCGCCTCCGGCTCGCTGATGGTGAACCGTATCGGGATCACGTCGAGGAACGCTGCCGCGTCCGCACGGCTGAAATAGCCGCCGACCTCGAACACGAGCTCGTAGCTGCCCATCCGCAGCGGCGCTCCGGACAGGAGCGGGGCATCGGTGCGTCCGTCGGCATTGGTCACGGCCTGCGCCAAACGGATGCGGACCGGTCCTCCCACCTCCAGCAACTGGACCGGCACGCCCGCCGCCGGGCGCCCGTGCGCTGTGTCCAGGACGTGGGTCGACAGCAAGCCATCGACGGTCGGTGCGCCCGGCCCGTCCACCTTGTCGACCAGGCGCAGCCGGGTGATGTGCCCGATCTCGGCCAGCGCAGCCGCCTGTTCGTGGGCGGGATCGGCCTGCAGGCGGCGGCGGAATTGCGCCAGGATGGACGCGCGCGTGTGGCGGCGCACGCAAAGGATGAACGGAAAGCCAAAGCGCTCACCATAGGCGGCGTTCAGCGCGGCCAGCTCCGAGCGATCGTCCTGCCGACGCTCCAGACCAAGCGCTGCTTGCTCGGTCTGTGACTCCTGGCCGATCGACCCGGCTTGTGCCGCCGCTCCGCCCAGCTCCGGATGGTTGCGCAGGAATAGGACCAACTGCGCCGCGGGAACGCCCCGCACCACCTCCAGCATGGCGGCGTGCAACGCCTCCACGGTCGCAAACGGGCGGTGCGACGCGGTGGCCGCAGCGACCCATGGCGCATCCTCGAACACGCTGCCAAGCGCGGCGGTGAAATCCGCGGCGGGCATGGCATTCAGGGCATCGAGGGTGTGCTTCAATGGCGCGCTCCGCGGACGTGGCTCGAGGTCAACGCAGGCTGGCATTGCGGCTTAATCACGGTCAACCGCCGGGGTCGGTGCTATGCCGACACGATACACCTAGCTCCTTGCGACACCAGTAACCCTGGCCCTCTTGCGCCGTGTGATCAATCAATGCGCCTGCCGCCTGGCAAACCGCGCGGGCGCCACGGGTGCACCGGGATGCGCTGCACTGGCCCATCGCGTGGCCGCAAGGCACGAAAAAACCGTTGCGGCCAAACATCATCTTTACGCTCGCTCACCATTACGTGTACACTTGTATTCGGAGGGTGCGCATGGCCGATGATTGGAGAATCGAGTTCGCCCCGGCCGAGCCTCCAGCGCGGCCGTTTCAGAGCACGGGGCCGCAAGGCCATCGTGGCCGCATGCGCACCCGCCTGCTCGGCGCCGGCCCGGATGGGCTCGCAGATTACGAACTGGTCGAAATGCTGCTGTTCCTTGGCATCCCGCGGCGCGACACCAAGCCGTTTGCCAAGGCGCTGATCAACCGTTTCGGCGACTTGTTGCGCACGCTCACCGCCAAGCCGGATGCACTGGCCGCCGCGGGGTTGAACGACGCCAGCCTGCGGGTTTGGGCGATGGTGCAGGAGGCCGGGCGGCGCCTCGTCCGCGCGGAAACCCTGTCTCGCCCCCTGCTGAACTCGCCGGAGAAGCTGTTGGCCTATCTCGACCTGCCCAAGCGCCTGGCGCGGGACCCGCATCTGGCCGTGCTGTTCCTCAACAATCGCAACCAGTTGCTGGCCGAGGAGAGCTGGGCGGACGACGTGTTGCCGGAAACCCTGACAGGAGACGTGGCACGGCAGGTGGTGCAGGTGCATGCCACCGCGCTGATCCTGGTCCGCAGCCGCCCGGGAGCGCGGCCAAAGCCGTCCAAGGCCGACCGCGCCATCACCGAGCATTGCCGGCGCATGGCCGAAATCCTGTCGCTGGCGTTGCACGACCACCTGATCATCGGTCAGGGCGAGTCGTTCAGCTTCCGCGGCATGAGGCTGCTGTAGATGCGCCGGGTCCCCACCTGGCTGCGCCGCCGCGCCCCCCAGGCGTCAAACCCGGTCGATGACCCGGCGGACGCCTGGGGCGTAGCCCCTAGCCGCGCCACCGGGTTTGCCGACGGGCAGGACTTCCTGCCGCCCCTGTCCCCCGACACGATGGCAGAGATCGCGCTGCCCGGCATCACGGCGCCCACCACCGACCTCGGCAGCCTGGACGATACCGCCTTGCTGGCCGAGCTGCTCTCCCTGGTGCTGCCAGAAGACGCGTCCGAGCTCGCGGGGCAGGTGGTGGCCAAATTCGGCAGTTTCGCCACCGTGCTGGCCGCCTCGCCCGACGACTTGCGCAGCGTGCGCGGCTTCGGGACGCACAGCATTGCCGCCGTCAAGCTGATCCATGCCACTGCCCTGCGCCTTGCCCGCGCCGGCGTGATGGACCAGCCGGTGCTCGATGATTGGGACCGGCTGATCGCCTACCTCACCGCCGTTCTGGCGCGCGAGCACATCGAGCAGTTCCGCATCTTGTTCCTTGATGCCTCCGGACGCCTGCGCGCCGACGAAGCTCAGGCGCGGGGCACCGTGAACCACACGCCGGTTTACCCGCGCGAGGTGGTCCGCCGGGCGCTCGAGCTGAACGCGGCGGCGGTGATCCTGGTGCACAACCACCCGAGCGGCGACCCCACCGCCTCCCGCGAGGACCTGGAAATGACCCGGCGCATCATGCACGCCGGGTCCGTGGTTGGGCTGACCATCCGCGACCACGTGATTATCGGCAACGGCCGTTGGCTGAGCTTCCGGGCGGAGGGGCTGCTGGAGGAGGCTGGTTAGAGCAGTATCAGCCCAGTTGTTTTCGACTGGGCTGATGAAACTGCTCGCCAACACAAAGGCTTGACCCGTTTCGGCGTCCGCTCTCAGCGGACACTTCAGTTGAAACGGGTCTAAAGCGTGGGTGAAAGTGGCATCGCAGCGCGTGAACATGGTCAATGCCGCATGGACGAACCGCCGCCCGCCGCGCACCCGAGCCTTATCGATCGCGCTTGGCAAGCCGCTTTCCGCCTGGGTTACCCCGTGGCCCGGCTCGGTTGGCAGTTGCGGCCCCGGCCGCACCAGGGCGCCTTGGTGGCGGTGTATGTCGGCAAGGCGATCCTCCTGCTCCAGGCATCTTACCGAACGGGATGGAGCTTCCCCGGCGGCGGACTGGAACCCGGCGAGACTCCGGAAGCCGCCGCCCGGCGGGAGCTGCAGGAAGAAATCGGCCTGGCGGCTGCGGCGCTACATCCAGTGCGATCGATCCAGGGCGATTGGGAGAACCGGCCGGACCTGGTGCACTTCTTCGAGCTTCGTCTCGACAGCCTGCCGCCATTGCGGCTGGACAACCGCGAAATTGTGGCCGCCCAGTTGGTGGAGCTGGACCGTCTCCACAAGCTGACGCTAACGGGACCAGTGGCAGCCTTTTTGCAACTTTAGAGTCGCCGTTGCCCGGCCCGCAGTAGAGCCAACGGCAGCAGCAAGCCCAGCAGCAGCGCGTTGGCCAGGGCGGCCGCCATCGGCCAGTCGTGGTTCTCGAAAAACTCGTTCCACAGCGCTCGCCCGATGGTTTGCGCAGCCGGGCCACCCAGCAGTTCGGGAATTACGTACTCCCCGACCGCAGGCATGAACACCAGGGCCAGCCCGGCGCCAATCCCGGGCAGCGAGAGCGGCAGCGTGACAGAGGCAAACACGCGCAACGGACTGGCACCCAAGTCTGCGGCGGCCTCTTCCAGCGCCGGGTCGAGCTTGGAGAGGCGGGCATAGAGCGGCAGCACCATGAATGGCAGGTAGCAATACACGATGCCGACATACATCGCGCCGCGGGTATAGAGCATGTGCAGCGGGCTACGGATCAGCCCCAAGCCGAGCAGGGCGGCATTGATCCAGCCGTCATCGCTGAGCAGCCCAATCCAAGCCACGATGCGCAACAGGAACCCGGTCCAGAACGGCAGCATGACCAGCAACAGCAGCAGCGACCGCCATCGCTCCGGCGCCCGCGCAATGGCCAGCGCCATGGGGAAGCCGATAGCCAGGCAAAGCAGTGCCGACATGGACGCCACCAGCAGGCTTTGCAGCGCGGCATTAAGGTAATAGTCGTCCTGCACCAGGGTCTGGTAGTTGTCGCCGAGCAGGTGCAGGTGCGGCCAGCCGGCTTGCCAGGTGACCAGCGGGTCGTACGGCGGCACGCTGGCCGCGGCTTCGGAGAACGAAAGCGCAATCACAATCAGCGCCGGCAGCGCGATGAACAGCAGCAGCCAAGCCCAAACCGGCCCCAGCACCAGCCAGCGGTTCAAGGCCCACCGCTCCCTTCTCTACTCCCTCTCCCCCTGGGAAAGGGTCGGGGCGAGGGGTCCACGCACCATCGTCCGGAGCGTGGCCGTCCCTCACCCCTGCCCTCTCCCAGAGGGAGAAGGAGCAGCGGGGTTGGGAGAAGGGCAGGCCTCATTCCGGCAGCAGGATGCAAGCGTCGGGAGACCAAGACACCACCACCGCCTCCCCAGGAGGCAGCGCGG
>CAXTRX010000054.1:0-17235 GCA_964246785.1 uncultured Acetobacteraceae bacterium
GAGATTCACATCGGCCCAGCCGCCAGGCCGCGTCCAGCGGCCGCCATCCGCCACCTCGCGCACCATCAAAATCCGCCCCCGTGCGTCGAACGCAGCCCCGCGAACATCAATCTTCGGCGTCGCGTAACCGGTTTCGCCCGCGAACAGCGCCTCAATCACGCGCGCCGGCGCCGCCGTATGAGCCGCCATCATGCGCGAGGCGAGCGCGCGCAGCAGTTCGTAGCGCTCCTTGTCATACGGGTCCTTGGTGAAAGCCAGACCGCTTTGCGCAATGGCCTGCAGCTCGCGCGTCCAAATAAGCCAGGTGGGCTCGGTCATCACTGGTCTCCTTACGGTGCGGCTCCCTGCAGCGGCACGGAGTAGAGCACCCAGGCAGCGTTGGGCGAATTGCGCACCGCGTGCAGCCAAGCAGGAGGGTCACCCTGGTTGAGCCGGTCAAACAGCATGGCCGCCTCGCCGTCCAGCATGGCCGAGCGGGCATGATGCGGACAGATTAAAATCGCGCGGGCGGCAGTCGCCACCAGTTTCGGCGGGAGCTCGGCCAGGTTGCGCGCTCGCCAGGCGGCACGAAGGCGCATGTATCCGGCAATGTTGGGATGGTACAGCGAGCCGACGATGGCGATCCGGCTGCGATACAGCAGCTCCGGCCCATCGTTGACATCGGCTAAAACCACTTGGCCTGCATACGGCGCCAGCAGCTCCAATGCCGCGGCCACCGAGCAGTCCGCCTGGTATGCGTCGTCCCTGCCGCCCTCCGCCGCCTCGGCTGGCAGAACGAGCGCGCGACCGAGCAAAACCGGCGTAGCAAGGAACAGTGCCAGCAAGCCGGGCCGCAGCAGCGGGCGCCAAGCCAATAGCCCAGGCGCCGAAAGGCGATGCAGCAGAATGGGCAGCATGGTTGCCGCCGCCGCCGCCGGGTAAGGAGAAAAGCGCACGTGTACCACCGCCAAAGCGACGCAAGCCCCGACTGACAACCCGGCATACAGCCACACCGCCCGCATCACGGGCGCCGGGTCCAGCGCGGCCAAACTCACCGCCGCGGCCGCAGCCAGCGTTCCAGCGAAGGCAAACTGGATGAACATGCAAGGCGTGCCGATCGGCGCCATCTCCCGGATGTGGCCGAAGAACGCTTGCGCTTGCTCCTCGGTCATCAGTCCTGCCAACCCGCGCGAGAAACCTGGAAATAGCGCCAGCCAGGCCGCCAACAGGCCCAGGCCGGCACTGCCAAGCCCGGCAAACCGAAGCCCGGGGCTGCAGCCTCCCAGCCCACGCGGCAACGCGCTCAACACCGCCACGCCAGCCGCCAGGCCGAAAAACGGCAGCGACAGCCGATCCAGCGCCACACCAAACCAGCCATTGGCCGGCGGGTCCACTATGAGGGCCGCCGCGACCACGCCCAACTGCCCCAAGCCGCAGCCAAGGCATGCGCCAGCAGATTGCCGCGTTGGAACAACCGCCCAGGACGCGAACACCGCGCCGAGCCCGATCATCCCGAACGGCATGGCTTCCGGGCTCAGCCAGATGCCAAGCCCAGCCAGCGCCCCCGCGGCCAGGCCCGCTCGCAAACCTCCGAACGCCGCCCGCCCTGCCGCGCCCCAGGTTGCCACGACAATGGCGACCAATGCGATATGATGCGTGACGAACCCCAGCTCGCCGTAATTCAGGATCGCCGGGGCAACGGCGATGCCCATCGGAGCCACCCAGAGCCAGCCGCGCCCGGCCGCAGGCGCCGCTGCCCAGGCGGCAACAGCACCCAAAGCCCCGATGGAAAGCGGCCCGGTGACAACCCCCGCCCAGAACAAAGCCGGCGCAGGCGCCAGAAATAGCCGCAACGGCGCACGCAGAACCAGGATCAATCCATCCAGCGCGTGCGACCAGGGCACGATGAACCCAGCGCCTGACGCATCCCGCGCGACCGCATACCCGAACCACCTGCCCGCATCCAATGCATCCTGGATGCGGACCAGGCGCAGGTAGCTATCTGGATCCTGCAGGCCGCCATGCACCACGGCTGGGATGGAATGCAAACGCATGAGTGTCGCGGCAAGGCAGGCAAGCAGAAAGTGTGGCAGGTAACGCAGCGCACTGGCCACGAGCCGTCCCGCCATCGTCATCACCGATCGTCTCGAGCCATCCATATTGCCCAATTTGCCCGCGAAACACTAATCGTTGGCAAACGACTTTCTGTTAATCTGCGTCTTGCCAGCCGGCGCGAAACCGCGCGGAGTGCAATTTCGTATCGCCTTACAAGAACTTCGCAACAATCAGTCATTGGCCCGATGATGGACACTCTTCCCCCACCCGTTCGCACACCCGCCGGAACACGTGCGCAGTATGCTGCCATCGCGGCCTTGGCCGTCGTGCTTGTGGTGGCCGGCCTCTACACGCTGTGGAACTTCATCAGCGCGCTCGCTTGGGCCGGCATTTTCGCCATCGCGCTCTGGCCGCTATACCGCCGGGCCGTCAAACGCTTCGGCACCGGCAAGCACAACGTCCTGCTCCCCTCCGCCTTTACCCTGGCCGTCGCCCTGATCTTCATCGTCCCGCTCGGCTTGGTCGGCGCCCAACTGGCGCATGAGGCGTACGGCGCGGCGCACTGGGTGCGGGACGCGCAGGACCAGGGCATTTCGGAGCCAGACTTCCTGAAGCACCTGCCTTTCGGCCAAGCCGACGTCGATAGCTGGTGGCAGCAGAACCTCGCCGATCCGGGCAGCGCCAAGGACCTGGTGCAACGCACTGCCGCCGGCCACATGGGCGACTTCGGCCGCGAGTTCGGCACCCAGGTCGCTCGGCGGCTGACGCTGTTCGCGTTCACCCTGATCACAGTGTTCTTCCTGTTCAAGGAAGGCCACCTGCTCACCCTGCAGATGCGTCGGGCCGCCGCCCGCGCGTTCGGGCCGGGGGGTGAGCGCATCGGTCGGCAGATCGTCGCCTCTGTCCATGGCACGGTCGACGGGCTGGTGTTTGTCGGCCTTGGCGAGGGGCTACTGCTCGGCATTGTTTACGCTATCGCTGGCGTGCCGCATGCCACCGTGTTTGGCGCTTTGACGGCTGTGGCGGCGATGATCCCGTTCGCCGCACCACTGGTGTTTGCGCTCGCTTCGCTGATCCTGCTGGCACAAGGCTCGCTGGTCTGGGCCATCGCAGTGTTCTGCATCGGCATGGCGACCACGTTCGTGGCCGATCATTTCGTCCGCCCGGTGTTGATCGGCGGGGCCACCCGGCTGCCGTTCATCTGGGTGCTGCTGGGAATCCTGGGCGGGGTGGAAGCTTGGGGCTTGATCGGGCTGTTCATCGGCCCGGCCGTCATGGCGGCGCTTATCCTGCTTTGGCGGGAGTGGGCGTGCGGGTCCACACGGGGTTAGCCATCACGCCGAAAGCGGCTCGGCGATGTCTTCGAGCGACTTGCCTTCGGCGGCGACGCCGTAGATCAGTTCCATACCCGCTCCGAGCAACATCAACGTAGCCGCCACGCAATAGCCCGACGACAGCGCCCAAGGTGACCCGCTGGCGATGAGGCGTCCGAACAGCCATGGCGCGGCCGCTCCGCCAATCAACGTACCGAGCGCGTAGAACACCGCGATTGCCAGGGCTCGAGTTTCGAGTGGGAAGATCTCGCTGGCGGTAAGATAAGCGGATGAGGCCGCTGCGGAGGCGAAGAAGAAGATCGCGATCCAACATGCAGTCTGCGTAAATGCGGTCAGCTCGCCAAAGCCGAACAGGATGGCCACGGTTATCAGCAGCAACCCGGTGACGGCATATGTGCCCGTCACCATCACGCGGCGCCCGATGGTGTCGAACAAGTGGCCGAGCGCGAACGGACCGACCATGCTGCCAAGGGTCAGAGGCAGGATATAGCGGCCGACATCCACCGCGGCGACGCCTTCAAAGCGCTGCAGCACCAACCCGTAGGTGAAGTAGACCGCGTTGAACAGGAACGCCTGCGCCACCATCAGCGTCAGTGCCAGGGCAGAGCGACCGCGATGCTTGCCCAGCATGGCGCCAAACACGATGCCGAAGCCGAAGGTCTTACGGGGGTGGATGGTCAGCGTGCGGGTGGTAGGCTCCAACTTGCCACCGCCTGACTGGCTCACCCGGCGTTCCAGGTCCACCATGTCCGCCTTGGCGCGTGCATCATGGCCATGGGTGACCAGCCAGCGTGGGCTTTCCGGCACAACCCGGCGCAGAAACAACACGCCCAGGCCCAACACGCCGCCGATGCCAAAGCCCAGCCGCCAGCCCCAATCCAGCGGGACGAATGCACCCGAGACCAGCGGGATGGAGACCGCCGCGCCGAGTGCGGCGCCGCCCCAATAGCTGCCGTTCACCATCAAATCGATGCGGCCACGCAGCCGAGCCGGCATCAGCTCGTCGATGGCGGAGTTGATCGCGGCATACTCGCCGCCAATGCCGAAGCCGGTTACGGCGCGGAACAGGGCAAAGCTGGCGAAATTCCAGGCGAGCGCCGATGACAGCACGCCCAGTACATAGACGCCGAGCGTGACGCTGAAGATCACCTTGCGGCCGACGCGATCGGTGAGCCAGCCGAAGAACAATGCGCCCGCGACCGCCCCCAACACGTAGATCGAGGCGACGGTGCCAACCTGCTCTGCCGACAAGCCCAGCGTGCTACGGTCCTGCAGCACCGGGCCGAGCGAGCCGACAATGGTCACCTCCAGCCCGTCCAGCACCCACGTGATGCCGAGTGCGAGCACGACCACCAGGTGAAAGCCGCTCCACGGCAGCCGGTCCAAACGAGCCGGAATGTCGGTCTGGATGGCCGGGATGTCGGCCTGGGTGACGGTGCTCACGCCCCATCGTCCGGCGGCGCAGACTCGGGCACGATGGAGACCTTGCCGTCCCGTTCCACCACGGCATAGCGCACTTGCTCGAGCCGCATCAGGCCATGCTGGCGGACCGCCGCCATCACGTCGCTTTCCAGCATGCGCAGGCCACGCATTCGGTCGCCATGCCAGTGGCCGCGCTCGAAGATCACCACGGGGGTGCCGTCGACCAGACGGCCGAAATAGGCAGAATGCGCTTTAAGCAGTGACACGCTGATGTGCATCAACCCGATGGCGAACACTGCGCTGATGGCCGCAACCATCGAGTGATCATCGGCCAAAACCGCCCCCATCAACGCACCGCCGAACAGGAACAGCACGACCAGGTCAAACGGCGCCATCATGCTGGCGGTACGCCGCCCGATGAGGCGGACGGCGAACAGGAGAATGAGATAGGCCGCGGCGGCCCGGATGATGACGCTCATGGCACGATGAACTGGGTCCATTTGAGCGGCGCGTGATCGCCAAGCCGCGCTTCAAGCTGGTGCGAACCAAACGTGTCGGGCATCAGGACGATCCGCACTTCACCGTCAATGGTCCCGGTTGGCACACCCATGGTGAATACGATGCTGTTCTGCACCACCTTGCTGCTCACCGGGTCGGGCAGGATATGCTGCAGCCCCATCGGTTCGACCACATTTGTGCTGATGAACAGGTCCATGGTTTTTTGCTCGGTCGGGTTGTCGATGTGGAAGGTGACCTGCGTCGAAGCATTGGCACGGGCAATCGGCTCGTAATCGATCGCCAAGCCAGACTCAGGCGATTTCATCGTGTGGTGGCTGTATGGCCCATGCCCGAGCAGCCCGGCGAGCCCAGCAACGGTGAACAACACCATCAGGACCCGGCCGACGAACTCGACTCGGAGCCACCTGCCTTCGAAGGGCTCATTGAAGCCGACTTCGAGCTCATCATTGACCGGGTCCGCGCCGCGCAGGCGCTCTACGCCATCCATGCGGGCGTGAACACGGGCGCAGCCTTGCGGTTGCCTGCAAATGGCTGGAGGCACACCCCTCTGCGGCGCTTTGCGAAGGCTTGATCCCCGCCCGGTTCGCCTAACCGTTTGTTAGCATGTCGCGCGCATGATGGCTGCGTGTTCCCGCCCGTTCCTTGGCCAGTGCTGGAGAACTGGCGCCTGCCTCGCCTGCGCCGTCGCCTTGATGCAGTGGTGTTGATGCCGAATGCCATCGTGGCCTGCACGGTCCGGCCCGGCCGCCGTCACACCGCCCGGGATCGTGTCGAGGCGGAGGATGCCGCACTCGATCTGCACGATTTTCACGCCGGCAGCCGCGGCCACCCGGTGGTGCCATTGCTGGTCACGCTGGATGCCGCGGTCAGCAGCCCGGCGCGCCCGTTGATGCTTGCCGGTGTCACGCCGCCGATGGAGGCGAGTGCCGCGAGCCTGGTTGCCATCCTGGCCGAGATCGCCGCCGCCGCACCGTTATGTCCGCCGCTTGACCCTTCCGCCTGGCAGGCCGCGCCTTACCGTCCGATCCCCTCGCTGATCGAAGCGGCCCGCATGCTCTATGCCCGCCACGGCGTGGCCGAGATCGCCACTGCCCATGCCGAAGCCGCCAACCTGCGTGCCACCCGTGAGACCATTGCCCACGCCGTGGCCGAAGCGGCAGCCGACCGCAGGCCCAACATCCTGTTCGTCACCGGCATCCCCGGCGCCGGTAAAACATTGTGCGGGCTGGACACCGCCTTTGCTGGCCAGGCCGCCTTTCTCACCGGCAACCCCGCTTTGGTCCACGTGCTGCGGGAAGCCTTGGCGCGGGACGCGAACACCTCGTTGCGGGCCGCACGGCAACGCATGCAGGGCGTGATCCAGGCGCTGCCGCGTTTCCGCGACTACTACGCCGCAACCGGCACACCGCCCGAACGCGTCATCGTGGTCGACGAGGCGCAACGCTGCTGGTCCGCAGCCCACGCCGTTGCCAAAACCGCCGGCCGGCTGCAGGCCAGCGAGCCGACGTTGCTGCTCGACATCATGGCCCGGCGCGAGGATGGCCCGGTCATCATCTGCCTGATCGGCACCGGACAGGAGATCCATAGCGGCGAAGGCGGGCTTGCGGAATGGGGTGCAGCGCTTGCCGACCGGCCCGCCTGGCGGGTTCATGCCGCCGCATCGGCCTTGAGCGGGAGCGCAAGGCGTCAGCGTTTGCCATCCCTGCCAGGGATCATCGAGTGTCCGGCCTTGCAGCTCAGCGTCCCCGTCCGCTCGCTCCGGTGCGCCGCCGCCCCCGCCTGGGTGGACGCAGTGCTAACCAACGACCTCGCCGCCGCCCGCACCCTGGCTGAAGCCGGCCTGCCGTTCAGTGTGACGCGAGACCTTGCCAGCATGCGTGCGCGGCTGCGGCGCGCCTGCCGTGGCAGCCGCCGCGCCGGGCTGCTTTGTTCCTCCGGCGCCCGCCGCCTGCGCGCTGAAGGGCTTGGCAACACCCTGCCGCACGACGACCCGGCCGCCGTCGCCCGCTGGTTCTTGGACCGGTTCCCCGACGTGCGCGCATCGGACGCTCTGGAAGTCGCCGCCACCGAGTTTTTCGCCCAAGGCCTCGAACTGGACGCTGTCGGGCTGTGCTGGGATGCAGACCTGGTGCGGGAGCGCGGCAGTTGGCATACAAGGGCGTTCCGCGGCACAAGCTGGACCCGGCCGCGAGGAGCTGAAACCGTGCAGAACAAGCTTAACGCCTACCGCGTGCTGCTCACCCGTGCGCGCTATGAAACGGTGATCTGGATCCCGCGCGGCGACGCGGCAGACCCGACACGCGACCCGGCATTGATGGACGCGGTGGCCGATTACCTGCTCGCCTGTGGCGCCCACCCGCTAGGACGCGGCGTGTGACGATGCGCCGGGCTGGCCTGGCTGCATGGGTGCTGGTGCTGCTTTCGTGCGCCTTGGCTGCCCAAGCGCGGGACCTCAAGATCGCCACCTGGAACCTGGAGTGGCTCACCAACCGGCCGGATGGGGACCCGGCCTTGCCGGCCGACGTGCACCCGAAAACCGCCGCTGACATTGCCGTGCTGCGCCGCTATGCCGACCAACTGGACGCCGACGTGGTGGCGCTGCAGGAGGTGGACGGCCCGGCCATTGCCGCCGCGCTGTTCCCGCCCGATCGCTACACGCTGTTTTTTACCGATGACGCCGTGATCCAGCGGGTCGGTCTTGCAGTGCGCCGGGGGATTCCAGCGCATCGCAACCCCGACCTTGCCGCGCTCGACCTCTACGCCGGCGCCAAGTTCCACCTGCGCAGCGGCGCAGACATCACGCTCGACCTGCCGGGTGGTCCGTTGCGGCTGCTTGCAATTCACCTGAAAACGGGATGCCAGCGCGACCCGTTGGGCAGCGTCCGGCGGCAATGCGAGACGCTGCGGGGCCAAGTCCCGGTGCTGCAGGGCTGGATCGCGCAACGCCGGGCCGAGGCTGCCGCTTTCGTCGTGCTGGGCGATTTCAATCGCTGGATGCTCGGGACGGACGACCTGCTCGCCGCCCTGCGCGCCGCCGCACCGCTTGCCCAGGCCGATGAGGGGCGTGACAGTTCATGCTGGGGAGGCGAGCACTTCATCGACCACATCCTGGCGGGAGGAGCCGCCCGTGCCTGGCTTGATCCGGCAAGCCTGCGCGTGTTGACCTACCGCGAAGGAGCCGATCAAAAAGAGCATCTTTCTGATCATTGCCCGGTATCCGCGCGCTTCCATCTGCCCGAATGAGCGTTGTTGGCACTAGGCGGGGTGGCTGGTGGCATCTGCCCCCAATGGTCAGGAGTTGTATGCAACATGCCCCTTGCTTTGGTGACCGGCGCGACTGCCGGATTTGGTACCGCGATCACGCGCCGGCTGGTTCGGGACGGCTACCGGGTGGTTGCCGCCGGGCGGCGTCGCGAGCGCCTTGCGGCCCTGGAACAGGAACTCGGCAACGCGGTATGTCCGCACGCACTCGACGTGACCGACAACGCTGCGGTTGCAGCCTTGCCCAACGCGCTGCCTGAGCAATGGCGGGAGATCGACCTCCTGGTGAACAACGCCGGCCTTGCCGTCGGGCAAGACCCGGCCTTTGAAGCGGATGGTGCCGACTGGGACCGCATGGTTGCCACCAATGTCACTGGCTTGATGCATGTCACACACGCGATTTTGCCCGGCATGGTCGCGCGCAACCGCGGTCTGGTGATCAATCTGGGCAGCACCGCCGGGATATTCCCCTACCCGGGTGGACATGTTTACGGGGCGAGCAAGGCCTTTGTCGCGCAATTCACGCTGAACCTGAAGGCAGACTTGGTCGGCACGAATGTCCGCGTGACCTGCTTGGAACCAGGCCTCGTGGGTGGAACGGAGTTCAGTATGGTTCGATTTGGCGGGGATGCGCAGAAGGCGGCAAACGCTTACAAGGGCACGACACCGCTTTCGCCAGAGGATATTGCGGAGACTGTCAGTTGGCTCGCCGGCTTACCGCCGCACGTCAATGTCAACCGCATTCAGATGATGCCGACCTGCCAGGCTCCGGGGCCGCTGACCATCAAGCGTGAGGCATGACGATGCGGTGAAGTGGCAAGCACTGCCCGTTAGGGACTGGAAGCCATCGGGGGTTCGGCGCAGAATACAGTCGCACCCTTGTGACGCGGCTACAGTTGGTAGCGTTTCGAGCTTTGTCTAAAAAGTCGCTGTGGTGCTCGTGGACTGGTTCGCTGTGAACGTATCGGCGTTGCTTATTTTTGCGGCTGCGCCTCGAATTCGCCACATTTCGCATGTCTGATAACCTGAAGACGCTTTTTATTACAGTTTGTGTCAATTTTGTGATGGCGTCACGAACAACGAGACGACGGATTTCTGTTCGTGTATGGTAAAGAGCTTGTTAAAGTGCAGTGCAGCATTTTCTAAGGAGCACGCCGTGTCTCTGATTAGCCAGCGTGGTTTATCCGCTGCCAGGGTACCAGGCGAATTCGGTATCAACGGCTCAACCGCTTCGCCCAACGCGCGGCTGTCAGCGGAAATCGGCCGCTCAGGCGTGATGCCGGGAAGCAGTCGGCTGGTCCGGCCTCTGGCGGGCACGGTCCGGGCCGAGCCGAAGCAATTTCGCCAAGTGGGCATGCCCGCCCATGTCTTCGTCCTGCTAACCCGCATAGCCGACCTGCTACTGCTGGTGTTGAGCGGCTGGCTGGCCTCCGAGCTATGCCGGGCCATAGGCGCTGGCGGTTTTGCCGGTGAGCCGATCTTGGCGACGCTTGGTGCGACGGCTATCGCCATTTCCATTCTGAACCGTGCCGACGCCTATGCTCCATCCCGCCTGCGCAACGGCGCGCGGCGCTTGCGGGCGCTCTGCGGAGCCATTGCTGCGGGCGGCGCCATTGGCGTGCTGTTTTTTGCGCTGATGCCGGTTTCCAGCCAAACAACCCGCTGGTGGCCGCTGTTTTGGATGGTCAGCGCGGGTTGTCTGACCGCCAGCGCTGCTGGCCTCACAGCCCGCGCTGCTCGCGCATTGTCCAACGCCGAGTCCCTGGCGCGCCGTGTCGCGGTCGTCGGCGTCGGCGAGTACAGCATGTCGTTCATCTCAGCAATGATGATGGACCCGGCGAGGGCCGCCACCTTCGTTGGTCTCTACAACGACGGGCCGGACACGGTGACGCCCATTTCGGACGTGCCAGTGCTCGGCAATATCGTGGACCTGGTGGCGCGCAGCCGCCGTGACCGCATCGATGCCATCGTCCTGGCGCTGCCGCTTTCCGACGAAGCCCGCATAAAGCAGGCGCGCGCCGCCTTGCATTCCGTAACGGCCGATATCTACATGGCCGGCGAACTACTCGGGTATGCCTGCAAGAGCAGCCAGCTCGACCGGGTCGGGCCCAACGCCGTGATCAAAATCGCCAGCCGGCCGCTCACGGAGTGGGAGTCGCTGCAGAAGACGGTGTTCGACTGGACCATGGCCGCGGTGCTGCTCACGGCGGCACTGCCGTTTTTGGCTCTGATCGCACTGGCTATCCGCCTCGACAGTCCTGGCCCGGTGCTGTTCCGGCAACCGCGCCTGGGCTTCAACAACAACATGTTCAACGTGTTCAAATTCAGGACCATGTACCATCACATGACCGACCTGAAGGCGGACCGGCAGACCACGAAGAACGACACCCGGGTGACGCGTATCGGCGGTCTCCTGCGCAAGACCAGCCTGGACGAAGTTCCCCAGTTGCTGAACGTCCTCCGCGGTGAGATGTCCCTCGTCGGGCCCCGCCCTCATGCGCCCAACACCAAGGCTGGCAACCAGTTGTTTCATGACGCGGTGGCCGACTACGCGCTGCGTCATCGGGTGAAGCCTGGCATCACAGGTTGGGCACAGGTCAACGGCTGGCGGGGCGAAACCCGGACCGTCGAGCAGATCGAGCAGCGTGTGGCGCACGACTTGTTCTACATCGACAACTGGTCGTTCCTGCTGGACGTCAAAATCATGCTGCTGACTGCTATTCGTGAACTTCATAGCAAGACAGCCTACTAGCACGTAAGTGCAGGTCTGGTTTCAGTCACAGCGCATCTGCCCTAGATCGTTGCGTCATTACCGGGCTTCGCTGCTGATGAGGGCGCCAGAGAGCCTTGCGACCGGAACTTAGGCTTACGGTCGTACAACCACCGGACGATGGTAGGCCGTGAGCGCAAGCCCAGGCAAAGCCGATCCACCGCCTCGGCCGCCACCGGCCAGTCGATGCTGGCAAGAAAAGCTCCCAACGCAAGCCGATCCCTCGCACAGGGTTGCTCGCCGGCTGCTCGACCGATCAGGTCTGCGTAGGAGCCGCAATTGGCTGATTGCCGGTCGAGAGCATAAACCCATGGGCTGCCAAGCTGATCAGACAGCTCCCGGAACATCCCGAGTTCAGACCCGATCAGCCGGCCGTGATTGCTCAACACCAGCAGTGCCGCCCCGGAGTTGGAACCGCGTGCATATGGCAGCAGCACCACGTCAACCGTCTGGATGAGGTGATTGAACTCTGCATCGCTCAGGCGGTGCTGCAAAAGAGTGAGCTGCTTTGCCGGCAGCGATGCAAGCGCCCGTGCGGCCTGATCGTCATGGCCTGCCTCCACGCGCCCGGCCACCACAACATGGACCAGCCGCCCATCCGGCAGACGCTGCGGCACTTGGCGCAGCGCGTCGACATTCTTGTAGGGCTTGATGGCGCCCAAAAAGCCCACGAGGAAAACGTCTTCGCGAGGGCACAGGAGGCGCCGCTGGACAGCCCTCTCTTCCGCCGTCAGCCGCTGCACCGCATAGGGACCGTGCGGTGCCATAACCCAGGGCTTGCTTGCTTGACGCAGGTTCTGCTTGGCGAACGCGGCGCGGGACGAATGGCTTAGAAAAACATACCCGGTCACCAGCCAATGCACGAGCCCTATGAAGCCCTCCAGCAGTTTCGGGTGACGCACCCGCAACGGCGTTACGTCGTGCACAGTGTAGATAATGTCGCGTCGCAGGATCCGGGCAGCCAACAGGTAGGCGCCGAGCAGCATCGACAGCAGACAGGCCTTGGCAGCTCCGTTCTCGGTAATATGGTGGGTCGGGAAATTAAGGTGCAGGACGTCGTAGCGAAACCAGGCCAGCGCGCCGAGCTTCGGCTGAACGATCTGCAGGCCCCGGCGCTCCATGTGCCCGAGGAGTTGAGCGAAGTACTTGTTTTCGTGGTTCCGCCCTGGGATCGACAGCAGGCGCAGGGCCCGCTTGCGTGGCTGGGGCGCACCGCCAGGCAAAGTTCCGGCGCCAAAGGTTTCGGCAGAGGGCCATACGCGCCTCACTCCGGCCTCTCCGAGGCGCAGCCACGCTGCCAGACGAGAACCATGACCACCCCTGCTTGCAACCATCAGAGCAGTCATCTACCCGGTGCGGGTTAACAGCCGGCTAAAAGCGCCCGGGTGCCCGCTCGGCTTCGCGGCGGCGGCGTTGCAAGTCGGCAACGCACCGCCCTGCTGCGTGTGGTGGCGTGCCATGCCGCACTCCACCACACGATATTGGCTCCTGCTTCAGATCGCTGCTTGGGTGACGAACTTGGTCGAAAGATAGGCTTCCAACCCCTCCGTGCCGCCCTCTGAACCGTACCCGCTGTCCTTCACGCCGCCGAACGGCGTCTCCGGCAAGGCAAGCCCGTGGTGGTTGATCGCCATCATGCCAGACTCAACCGATGCTGCGACCTTGGTCGCACGGGTCGCCGAGCTGGTGTACGCATAGGCCGCCAACCCGTAGGCCAGGCGATTGGCCTCGCTCACCGCCTCCTCCATGTCGCGGAACGAGGACATCACGGCGAGCGGGCCGAACGGCTCCTCGTTCATCACCCGGGCATCCGTCGGCACGCCAGTCAGCACGGTCGGCTGGAAGAAATTGCCCTTGTTGCCGATGCGCGCGCCGCCGGTACGCACCTCGCCGCCATGCTGGATGGCATCGGCGATCAAGCCCTCCATCGCCTGCACCCGGCGGTCGTTGGCCAACGGGCCCATGGTCGTCCCGGGCTCGAGCCCATTGCCGACCCGCACCGCCTCCGCCGTCTTGGTGAAGCGCTCGACGAACTCTTCGTACACTCGCTCCTGCACCAGGAACCGGGTCGGTGCGATGCACACTTGCCCGGCGTTGCGGAACTTGTTGGCCGCCAAAACCTGAGTGGCAACCTCCAGGTTGGCATCGTCGAAAATGATCGCCGGGGCGTGCCCGCCCAACTCCATCGTCACCCGCTTCATATGCTGGCCCGCCATCGCGGCGAGCTGCTTACCCACCGCGGTCGACCCGGTGAAGCTGATCTTGCGCACGGTCGGGTGCGGAATGAGGTAGGAGCTGATCTCCGACGGCACGCCATAGACCAGTTGCACCACCCCCGGCGGCAAGCCTGCATCGTGGAAGGCGCGCATGAGTTCGGCGACGCTGGCCGGCGTCTCCTCCGGGCCTTTGACAATGATCGCGCATCCCGCCGCCAACGCCGCAGCGATTTTCTTCACCGCCTGGTTGATCGGGAAGTTCCACGGCGTGAACGCAGCCACCACGCCGACGGGCTCGCGCAGGGACATCTGGTACACACCGGGCAGCCGCGCCGGGATGACGCGGCCGTAGGAGCGGCGGCCCTCCTCGGCCATCCACTCGATGTTGTCGGGCGCCGACGCGGTTTCCACCTTGGCCTCGGCCAGCGGCTTGCCTTGCTCGCGCACCATGATCTCGGCGATTGCATCCACCCGGCCACGCAGCAGGTCGGCGGCCTTGCGCATCAGCTTGCCGCGCTCGAAGGCAGACATGTTGCGCCACGCATCGAAGCCCCGGGCGGCAGCGGCCAAGGCGCGGTCGAGGTCGGCGCGCTCGGCATGGGCCACGTTGCCGATGGTCTCGCCGCTTGCCGGGTCCAACACCGGGATGGTCTTGCCCGACGCAGCCCCGCTCCACTCACCGTCAATCAGCAATTGTGTGTCTGGATGCATGGCAATGCTCACTCCCTGTTTGCGCGGGATGTTGGTGCGCCGGCCGCTGCGCCCAACCCCCAAACCTCAATGGCTCAGAAATGCCTATGTGGCGGCGAGGTGATCGCCGATGATGCCGACGATGCGATTGTGCTTCAGACTCTTCAGCAGGTGGTCGGCCTGCCGCTCGGTGACTGAAAGTGTTCAGCGCTGGCCAAGCGCGAGGGTGTTCCAGCTTTGACTGCCGAGCGCCGCTGGCCGGACATCGCGGCGACCGCCGACGTCACAGTTGAGCTGATCCGTTAAGGTTGTTCTGGCAGGCAGGCCGCACGGAACGCGGCGAACGCGCGCTGGCGGTGGTTGCAGGCATGCTTGGCTTGCGGCGGCATCTCGCCAAAGCTCTGCGCGCTGCCCATGGGCACGAACATGGGGTCGTAACCGAAGCCCCCAGCGCCGCGCGGCGGCCAGCAGGTTTGCCCGTCCACCCGGCCGAGGAAGGTTGCCGTGCCGCCGCCGGGCCAGGCCAGGCACAGCGCACACATGAACCAGGCGTGGCTTGGCACGCCGCCTTCGTCGTGCACCCGCTGCATGGCGGCCGAGAAATCCTTGCCAGGGCCAGCCCAGCGCGCCGAGACCGGGCCCGGCGCCCCACCCAATGCCGCCACGCAGAAGCCGGAATCGTCCGCCAGCGCCGGCAGCCCGCTGGCGCTGGCGGCTGCCACCGCCTTCAACTGGGCGTTGCCGGCGAAATCGGGCTCGGTCTCCTCCGGCTCGGGCAGGGAAAGTTCGCTGGCGGGCACCACCCCAATGCCGAACGGCTGCATCATGGCATGGAGCTCGCGCAGCTTGCCGGGATTGTGGCTGGCCAGCACCACGCGGGCCGCCGGCTGAAGCCGCCGGGTCATCCAAGCGCCGCCCGCTGCAATGCGTAAAGCTGCCCAGTGCCAAGCCGGGCCAGGCGCATCAGCTCGGCGAACTGCTCGTCGCTGAACGGGGCCTTCTCGGCCGTGCCCTGGATTTCCACGATGCCTGCCTCGGTCAGCACGAAATTGGCGTCCGCCTCGGCGCCCGAATCCTCGGCATAGTCCAGGTCCAGCACAGCCTGCCCGGCTACCAGCCCGCAGGACACCGCCGCCACCTGGCCGATCACCGGCGAGGCGGCCAACACGTTGTTGGCGAGCAGCGTGCCCACCGCCAGGTTCAGCGCCACCCAGGCGCCGGTGATGGCGGCGCAGCGCGTGCCGCCATCGGCGTTCAAGACGTCGCAATCGAGCGTGATGGTCATCTCGCCCAGCGCCTTGCGGTCCACCACCGCGCGCAGCGAGCGGCCGATCAGGCGCTGGATTTCTTGGGTGCGGCCAGATTGCTTGCCGCGCGCCGCCTCGCGGTCGCTGCGGGTGTGCGTGGCGCGGGGCAGCATGCCGTATTCCGCGGTCACCCAGCCCTCGCCCTTGCCGCGCAGGAACGGCGGCACCCGTCCCTCCACGCTGGCCGCGCACAACACCTCAGTGCCGCCCATGCGGATGACGCAGGAGCCCTCGGCATGGCGGGCGAAGCCGGTGGAGAAGCTGACATCGCGCAGCGCGTCGGGCGCGCGGCCGGATGGACGCATAATGGTTGATCCCTCAGAGAAGACCCGTTCCTAAGAGCACGCCGCTTCGCGCGCCAGAGTTCGTTGGCATCAGCCTCATTCGGTAGGAATCGTGGCGGGCTCCGGTTGCGCCGGGTCAACCAGCACGTCGCCAGGTCGCTCGAAACTCAACACCCGGTCGTCCGCGTCGAGTTGCGGCCCGTCTTCCGCCGTGACAAAGCGCAACGCGCCCGACGGGCTCAGCACGAGCAGGCCGGCACGTGCCTCGGCGGCCGTGCCGATGGCAAAGCGCCAACCCTGCTTGAACCTCGCCTCGAAGGTCTCGAAGCTGACCGGCGGGTCCCCCAGGAAGCGACCGCGGAGCTCGCGGCCCAGTGCACGGCTCTGGTCCGGCAACGGCCCGGGCGGTGCCAATTGGAATACGCGCTGCCGGCCAAGCTCGGGCGCCAAGCGGGTGCAAACCAGACCGTTGTACATTTCGTCCGGCGTTGCTGCGAGGGCGTAATCCACCGCGCGTCCCTGCAACTGCTCCTCACCGTGCTCCGACAGAATTTCCGCTTGCAACACGGGGACACTCATCTCGCGGGCCGGGTTCAGCGCCCCAGGGAAGGTGTCGATCAGCAGGACCGGCACGCTCGCGTCCTGCAGCGTCTTGGCCAAGTCCGTCGCCCAAGGCGAGGCGCCCACAATGGCCAGTCCGGGAGCGTTGCCAAGCCGCAGGTTCAGCCGGCGTGCCAGCGGAGCAAGGCTGAAGCCGTGGAGCACCATGGTGGCCGCGATCAGGGCGAACACGGCGGGCATGACGCCGGATGCGCCGGGATAGCCTGCCTCTTGCAGCCGCAACCCCGCGACCCCCGCCACCGCCGCCGCCACAATCCCGCGCGGCGCGATCCAGCCGGTCAGCACCCTTTCCTGCAACGTCAGCCCGCTGCGCGCGGTCGCCACCAGGATGGTCAGCGGCCGCACCACCACCAGCATCGCCAGGGTCAACCCCGCAACCGGCCAACTCAGCCGGGCCAGCGTGGGCCGGTCCAGATCGGCGGTGAGGGTGATGAAGAGAGCTGAGACGATCAACACCACGAGCGCCTCCTTGAAGCGGCGCAGCTCCGAGGTCCCCGGCACGTGCAGGTTGGCCAGCGTGACGCCAAACACGGTGGCGGCGACCAGACCGACATCGTCCATCACCAGGTTGGCCGTCGCATTCACGCCCAATGTCAGCGCGAGCAAGATTGGGGTTTTCAACACCTCCGGCGCTTGGTCGCGTGCAAACGCCCAACGCACCAGCAGGCCTGCGCCAATCCCGAGCCCCACCGCGAGCGCGAGCCCGGCCACCAGCCGGACGGCCAGGGAGCCGCCAGCGCCCGAAACCAACACCTCCAGCACCAAGGCAGCCAGGAT
>CAXTRX010000054.1:17245-18983 GCA_964246785.1 uncultured Acetobacteraceae bacterium
CTTCAAGAACGAGGCAGACCGGCGCTTCAGCCGCACGTGACGCAGCAACGGCAGCACGACGGTCGGCCCGGTGACCACGGTGATGGCGCCGAACAGCAGCGCCGGGCCCCAGGCCATGGCGGCCAACCAATGTGCCGCCAGCGTTGCCAGCACCCAAGACAGCGGCAGGGCGAGCGCGGTCAGCCGCAACACCCCCTCGCCCGCCGCGCGCAGCTCGCGGAAGTCCAGCGCCAGACCGCCCTCGAACACGATTATGGCCACCGCCAGTTGGACAATCGGCCGCAGCGACGGGCCGAACGAGTGGCTGGGCGTCAGGAGCTGCAGGCCCGGTCCGACCACCAGCCCGGCGGCGAACAGCAACACGATTGCCGGCAGACGCAACCGCCAAGCCAGCCACTGTGCTGCCACACCACCCACAGCGATGCAGAGCACCGCGATTGCAACCCCTTGCTCCATCGCGCCCTATTCCACCAGTGGCGCGGACCCAAGCCACGCCCACGACACGGGTTGCAAATTGTTCGGCGTTTGACCCGGCGCAGCGCGCTCCTTAGCGTAGAGTGACCCAATGGACACACCCCGCTTTCCGCAGCGCCCCCATGCTCCGCCCGTGCTCGACCCCCGCAGCGCGGCCGTGCTCCGCGAGATCGTCGAGCAATACGTGGAAACCGGCGAGCCCGTCGGCAGCCGCACCCTGTCCCGCCGCCTGCAAGTCCAGCTCTCCCCCGCCACGATCCGCAACGTCATGGCCGATCTCACCGACGCCGGGCTGCTGTTCTCCCCTCACACCTCAGCCGGTCGTCTGCCCACCGAGCGCGGGCTGCGCTTGTTCGTGGACGGTTTGCTGCAATTCGGCGCCTTGTCCGACGACGAGCGCGATCGCATCGGGCAAGCTCTCGAGGCCCGCGGCCGCTCGCTGCAGGACACGCTGACCGACGTGTCTTCCATGCTCTCCGGCCTTTCCGCCGCCGCTGGCCTGGTGCTGGCGCCGAAAAGCGAAGGCGCCGTCCGCCATATCGACTTTGTGCCGCTGGGCTCCGGCCGCGCCCTGGTGATCCTGGTCAGCGCCGATGGCCAAGTGGAAAACCGGGTGATCGAAACGCCGCCGGGCCTGCCGCCGTCCTCGCTGATCCAGGCGGCAAACTATCTCAACAGCCGGCTGTCTGGCCGCACGCTGGCCGAGTTGCGCACCATCGTCGGCACCGAAATGGCTGCCGACCGCAGCCAGTTGGACGAACTCTCCGCCCAGGTGGTGGAGGCAGGCATGGCCACCTGGGCAGGCGGCCGCGGCGGCAACCTGATCATCCGCGGCCAGGGGCGACTGCTGTCCGACGTGACCCAGATCGAGCGGATCAGCGCCATCCAAGTGCTGTTCGACCGGCTGGAAACGCAGGAAACCATGCTGCGCCTGCTTGAACTGGCAGAGCAATCAGACGGGGTGCGCATCTACATCGGCGCCGAAAGCGGCCTATTCGGCGCCGCCGGCATGTCCATGGTGGTGGCGCCAGCCCGCGGCGAGGCGGACCGCATCGTGGGCGCCATTGGCGTGATCGGGCCGACGCGGATCAACTACGGCCGCGTCATTCCGGTCGTGGACTATACCGCGCGCGTCATCGGCCGCCTGCTGGGCTAGCTTGCGCAGCCGCTTCAGGCAGACCGCATCATCCAAGGCCGGCACACTTGTTCCCATTCCAGCGCCGTCCTACTTCTGCGCCCATGAGTAATGACATCCCCCCTATGG
>CAXTRX010000055.1:0-4912 GCA_964246785.1 uncultured Acetobacteraceae bacterium
GTCAGGCTCATAACCTGAAGGTCACAGGTTCAAATCCTGTCCCCGCAACCAATACATTCAGAACCAGCTAAACACCTTTACCCACTCTAACGTATGCTCCATAATGCATATTATGGAAAGTCGTGGGGCTTAGTCGGCAACGTCCAGCACCAACCCGTCCCAAGCTGGCTCTATTCCCGCTGGCAGCCGGCACTGCAACCACGCCCAGTCCATGTCTGGACCCATGTGGGTCAACACGGTGCGGCGTGCACCGACGCGCTCGGCCCAGGCGACAACCTGATCCAAGCTGGCGTGCGTCGTATGCGAGGCACGCTGGAAACAGCCGACAAGCCAAGTGTCGACTCCGGCGAGCGCAGCAAAGGCGCGGTCATCGAGAGCGACCACGTCGGTGGAGTAGCCGAACCCACCAACCCGCAAGCCTGCCGTGGTGATGAAGCCATGGTCTTGCTGGAACACGCGCAAACTCAGACCTGCAGCCTCGACTTGGTCGCCATAGGCGAAAGGATGCGGCTCCATCACTGGGCGGAAAAAGCCTGGCGGTTGCCAAGGCCGGAACGCGTAATCAAACCTGCGCCGCAAGTCACCCAACGTGTGCTCAGTCGCATAGGCCGGGATTGGCGCGCGCAGGATCCGGTTCAGGATGCGCACATCGTCCAAGCCGGTAATGTGGTCGGCATGGGCGTGGGTGAACAGGACGGCGTCGATGCGAGGGATACCGCAGGCCAGCAATTGGCTGCGCATGTCAGGCCCGGTATCCACCAGCAACCGTCGACCCTGCGCGCTTTCGATCACGATGGAGGTCCGGCTGCGACGATTGCGCGGTTCCGCCGGGTCACATGCGCCCCAGTCGCCGCGCCCATCGCTGCCACCCAATTGCGGCACGCCAGCAGAGCCGCCACAGCCGACGACCGTAACCCGCATCAGGCCGCAGTGCGGGCGAACAAGCGGCGGAAGTTGGCAGAAGTCAGCCCTGCCAGCGCCCGTGGAGTTAGCCCGCGAAGTTCAGCCAGGGCCGCCGCCGTGTGGGCGACATAACTCGGCTCGTTGCGTTTGCCACGGAATGGCACGGGGGCGAGATACGGCGCGTCCGTCTCGACCAGCAGCCGCTCTGCTGGAACATCATGCGCGATATCCCTGTTTTCAGCCGATTTCGGGAACGTCAGGATACCCGAGAAGCTGACATAGCCGCCCATGTCGAGGGCTGCTTCCGCCAACTTGCGGCCTGAGGAAAAGCAATGCAGCAGGAAGTCATACGCGCCGCCCTCCTCGCGCTCCTCATGCAAGATGGCGGCAATGTCGTCATCGGCAGACCGGGCATGGATGCAAATCGGCACGCCGGCAATGCGGGCAGCGCGAATATGGGCGCGGAACGATGCCTTTTGAACATCAGCGGGCGCGGTTTCGTAGAAGTAGTCAAGCCCCGACTCGCCGATGCCGACCACCTTGCGATGGCGCGCCATGTCAGCAATGGCCTCCGGCGTGGCAAGTGGGGCTTTGTGGGCGTTTTGCGGGTGGACGCCAACGGTGCACCAGACGTTGTCGTGCGCTTCCGCCACTGCCTGGATAGCCCGAGACTGCTCAAGCGTCGTGCCGATGGTGACAAGTTCTCCCACACCGGCTGCGGCGGCGCGGGCTAGCACAGCGTCGAGCTCGGCGGTGAAGTAGTCGAGATGGCAATGGGAGTCGATCAGCATCGGCCGTCAGCCTGGCACGGCCGGCCCCTCACCCCTGCCCTCTCCTGAAGGAAAAGGCAGAAGGTTGGGGTCGGAGGTGAAGCGAGGGAAAATGCCTTGAGGCGGCGGCAGGGTAACACCGTTGGGCAAGGGGCGAGCCAGCGACGCGAGGCTGCGCGCGGACTCCGGGACGCCGAGTTGGTCAAGCATCGCGGCCATGCTTGCGGGCATGAAGGGTTGCAAAACGGTGGCAAGCGCCCGCAGGCTGTCCGCGAGCACACGCAATACGGCGGCCATGCGCGTAGGATCAGTCTTGCGGAGCGCCCAGGGTGCTTGGCGGTCGATATAGGCGTTGGCCGCACGGATGACGCGCCAAACCTCGTCCAGCGCCTCGCCATAGCTTTGGCGCAGCAAACGTGGACGTATCGCGTCAGGCAGCGCCGCGGCGGCCGCAAGCAGCTCCGCATCCTCCTCGCTGGCAGCGGCCGTCTCCGGCAGCAAGCCGCCGCAGTTGCGTGCGATCAAAGCAAGCACACGCTGTGCCAGGTTGCCAAGATCATTGGCCAACTCACTGTTCTGGCGCGAAATCAGCGCACGGCGATTGAAGTCTCCATCATTGCCGAACGGCATCTCGCGCAGCAGGAAGTAGCGCAGTACATCCACCCCGAACTCGGCAGCAAGGCTGCGTGGGTCGATTACGTTGCCGACCGACTTGCTCATCTTTTCGCCGTCGACGGTCCACCAGCCGTTGGCGTAAACGCGCTTGGGCACAGGCAAGCCCGCCGCCATCAACAGCGCGGGCCAATACACCGTGTGGAAGCGCGCGATGTCCTTGCCGACCAAGTGCAGGTCCGCCGGCCAAAATGCCCAGCGCTCGCTCTGGGTGTCCGGGTAGCCGAGGGCTGTGATGTAGTTGGTCAGCGCGTCCACCCAAACATACATCACGTGCGCCGGGTCACCCGGGACGGGAATGCCCCAGGTGAGGCTGGTGCGACTGACGGAGAGGTCGGTCAAGCCAGCGCGGACGAAGCTGGTCACTTCCTTGCGAGTGGAGAGCGGGCCCAAGAAGTCCGGATTGTCAGCGTAGAACTCGAGTAGCCGGTCGGCCCAACCGGACAGTCGGAACAGGTAGTTGGGCTCCCTCACCCACTCCACCGGCGCGCCGAAGGGGGAGACGCGGCTGCCGTCTGGGCGGGTGAGCACCTCGTCCTCGCCGTAGAACGCCTCGTCGCGCACGGCGTACCAGCCTTCATAGTGGCCGAGATAGATCTCGCCCTTGTCCGCCAGGATTTGCCACAGCCGTGCGCAGCCTTGCTTGTGGCGAGGCTCCGTGGTGCGGATGAAGTCGTCGTTGGACACGTTCATCCGCGCGCTCATATCGCGGAAATCCGCAGCCAGCGCATCGACAAACTGCTGTGGGTCCTGCCCGGCGTCGGCGGCGGCCTTCGCGACTTTCTGGCCGTGCTCGTCCGTTCCGGTGAGGAAGAACACGTCGTGCCCATCCAGCCGCATCCACCGCGCCAGCACGTCGGCGGCAATCGAGGTGTAGGCGTGACCAATATGCGGCGCGCCATTGACGTAGTAAATCGGCGTGGTGACGTAGAAGCGTGACATCCTTACCCGTTCAGCAGCACGATGGAGGACACCAAAGCCTGGCGCCGGTCCAGGTTGAGGCGTTCTGTCTCGTCCATGATATGGGTCAGCGACTGCCATAGTTCAGCCCACTCGGCTAGAGGGCGCAGTTGGGTCAGCCGTTCCGGTGCGCCGCGGGCGGCCCGGCGCAGGGTGGCGGCCAACGCATCGCAGAGCAGCGTCATGAACGGGGTAAAGCGGTCCTCGCCGCGGCCGCCAAGCTGGTCGGCGAGTTCGACGGCCCGGAGCAAGGGGAAACCTGGCACGCCGTCGAGCACCTCGGCGGCAAGGGTTGCCAGTTGCAGGCCCGTTTGGTCTGCCAGCAGCAGCGCCCGCCCGGGGGAGCCAGCAGCCAGGTTGGCAATCTGCTCGCGTTCTGTTGCGGGCAGGTCGGGCAGGTATTCGGTCATTGCCGCGGCCATGGACGGCCCGTCGAGCGGCTGCAGCGCCAGCCGGCGGCAGCGGCTGCGAACCGTGGCCAGCAAGCGGCCAGGTGCGGCGCAGGTCAGCAGCAGTATGGCACGTTGCGGCGGCTCCTCCAGCATCTTGAGCAGCGCATTGGCGGCGTTGCGGTTCATGTGCTCGGCGCCATCGACCACCACGACGCGCCAGCCACCCTCGGCCGGGGTGAGGCGCAGGAAGGCCGAGACGGCACGGACGTCATCCACCACGATGTCGCCGCGCAGCCGGGCTTTTTTTTCGTCCCACTCGCGTTCGACGGTGAGCAGGTCGGCGTGGCTGCCGATTGCGACCCGGCGGAACACCGGGGTTTGCGGGTCGAGCGCCAGGGTGTTGCCGGGCGGGCCGCCAGCGAGCAGGCGGCGCGCGAAGCGGTAGGCGAGCGTGGCCTTGCCAACCCCTTCGGCCCCGGTGATCAGCCAGGCATGGTGCATGCGGCCGCTGGCAAGGGCACCCGCAAGCTGGGCCTCGGCGGGCGCGTGGCCGAACAGCAACGGGTTTTCACGCGGCGGCAGGCCGTTCATGGCGCCGGTTTGACCCGTCCCGTGGCCATAAAGCTCTGTTCCTCCGGGAGAGGGTCGGGCGAGGGGCTGGGCTCGACTGCGGGTGCGGCTGGCGTGCCCCTCACCCTGACCCCCTCCCAGAGGGAGAGGGAACGAAGCGTTTGAGTAAGGCGAATGAACACGGCGTCGGCCTCGGCATTGGCGTCCACTAGGTGGCAGCGCTGCGGCTCGGCGGCGGCGATGGCGCGGAAACCAGCGGCGACACGGGCGTGGAACCCCGGTCCAAGGCGGTCGTAGCGGTCGCTTGCCCGTCCGCGCGCCGCCGTTCGCGCAGCCGCAACAGGCTCGGACCCGTCCAGCATCAGGGTGACATCCGGAGCGATGCCGACCATTGCAATCAAGGCAGCAATTTGCGCGCGGTCGGCGCCCTGGCCGTAACCCTGGTAGGCCATGGTGGAGTCGTAGAAGCGGTCACACACCACCACCGTGCCAGCAGCCAGCGTCGGGCGGATCGTTTCGGCGACGTGTTCGGCGCGGGCGGCAAAGTGCAGCAGCATCTCGGCTTGCACGTGCCAGTTAAACTGCCCGCTGAGCAGCAAGCCGCGCAAAGCCTCGGCCCCAGGAGCGCCGCCAGGCTCACGGGTG
>CAXTRX010000055.1:4955-18953 GCA_964246785.1 uncultured Acetobacteraceae bacterium
CCGTCAACCAGGACGCCAGACGCTTCGCCTGCGTGGACTTGCCCGCGCCCTCCCCGCCCTCCAGGGTGATGAACAGCGGCGCTTAGCTTCCGAGCACGTAGTGGCCCAAAACGGCCACGGCGCGGCCCGGCAGCCCCTGGCGCGGCACGTCCTCGCCCGCCAGCAGCGGCACCTGCATGTCCGGCACGCCTTTGCCGCTCACCACCAGCTTGCCCAGTGTGTCACCGCGGTTCACGGGCGCGGCTATGGGCGCATTGTATTGAATCTCGATCTTGGCCGTCTGCCGCCACTGCCGCGGCATGGTGATCACCAGGTTGCGGCCGCCCACCAGGGGCACGGTGGACCGGGTGCCGAGCCAGACCTTGACCTCCTCCACCGTGTCGCCGGCCTTGAACAACCCGACGTTCTCCCATTCGCGGAACGCCCATTCCAGCAGCCGCTCACTTTCTTCGGAGCGGGCGTGGTTTGTGGACAGCCCGTTGATCACCAGGATCACCCGGCGGCCGCCCCGCTCGGCACTGCCGACCAAGCCGAAACCGCCTGCTTCGGTGTGGCCGGTCTTGAGCCCGTCAGCCACTCCCTTCAGCACTAACGGGTTGCGGTTGCCCTGGTCGATGCCGTTGTATTTGAACGAGGTTTCCTTGCCGTAGTGATAGTATTCAGGGAAATCGCGGATGATGGCGGCCGCCAGCGTGGCGATGTCGCGGCAGCTCATATAGTGGTTGGCGTCCGGCCATCCGGTGCAGTTGGCGAAATGGCTGTTGGTAAGCCCAAGCTCCTTTGCCTTGGCGTTCATCAGCTCGACAAACTGATCTTCCGACCCGGCAATCCCTTCCGCCAGAACAAGGCAGGCGTCATTGCCGGATTGGATCAGCATCCCGCGGATCAGGTCCTCCACCTTCACGCTGCCGCCCTGCGGCACGAACATCTTGGAGCCCTGCATGCGCCATGCCTTGTCGCTGACCGGCAACTCGGCTTCGAGCTGCAGGCGGCCGATCTTGAGCATGGCGAACACGATGTAGGCGGTCATGATCTTCGACATGGAGGACGGCGGCTGCTGCTCGTCCGCGTCCTTGTCGAGCAGTGTGGCGCCAGTGTTAAAGTCGGTGATGATGGCGTATCTGGCCTCGGTATCGAGCGGGCCGAGCGGCGTAGTGGCCGGGCTGCCGGTGGGCAGCGGGTCAGACGCCGTTTTGGCATGGCCAGCCTTGCCGGAGGAGCGGCGCTGCGCGAGCGCGGGGCTCACCGCTACGGCCGAGCCGGCCGCCAGAACCAACCGCCGCGTTACGTCATTCGGCATCACGACTCATTCCCTCCGCACCACCAAACGAGAGTCGATTACCCCCGCACGCAGGGCTAGGTCCAGCGCGTCGTCGCTCGCGGCCACGCTTGCGAACGGGCCGGCGACCACGCGGTAGCGCTCAGTGCGGCCGTCGTGCAGGCGCTCGACATACGCACCGATTCCGCGCAGGCGTGTTGCAACTTGGCGGGCGTAGTCGGCGCGGCCGAACTCACTGGCCTGCAAGTAGAATGCTCCGGGCTTGGGCGGACCGTGGGTGGCTTGGTCCGGCAGCACGTCCGATACTGGTGCGGATGGTGCCACTTGCGCCATTCCACCAATGGGCGTGTCCACGCGGCGCACACGCGTGGCCTGGATCAGGCCCGGCGGAGGTGCCAGGTCTTCGGCGTGGACCGCAATGGCTGGGACGGCAAGAAGGGCCAGCTTGGGGCCGCCACCCAGCGAGTGGGTTAATGCTTGCGTCATCGCCGGGTCGAGTTGGACGCAGACTTGGGTGCCGTCCCGTGCGGCGAGCAGGTCGGCCGCATGCCGGGTCAGGCCCACCAGCCGGCCCGGGTTCTCCGGCCCGCGGTCGTTCAGCCGGAGCCGCACGCTGCGGCCGTTCTCGAGATTGGTCACTGTGGCGATGCTGGGAAGCTGCAGCGTGTGGTGCGAGGCGGCAAGCACGCTCTGGCTGAACGTTTCACCGTCCGCGGTGAGGCCGCTGCGGTCGGGAGCGATCGCGGCCAATCCGGCTGCCGCATAGTCGCTGTGCTCACTCGGATAATACCAAATCCCGCCCATCTGGTAGCCGTCGCCGACGGTGTAGTGGGCGCTTGCTTGGGGCGCGGACGGCCGGCGGCGGAACAGGCTGCAGCCGCCGAGAAGCGCGATGGAAAGGCCCGCAAGGATGGCGCGACGCCTCACGCCACGGTGTCACCGAGCAGACCCACGGCCAGCGCGTAGAAGTCGGACGGATTGTAGCGGCGAATGGCGGCAAAGTTGGCATAGACCATGAAGGCAGGCCCGCCTTCGCCATCGGGCAGGATCACAGCGCCTTCCGGAGCGGTCCGGGTGAAGTCCGTGCCGTCGTCGCGACGCACGCCCAGGCGTTGCCACTCACCCAGGCTACGGCGCTGCTCCCGGCCGCCTGCGGCATTGAAGCCCGGCGGCACGGTCACCGGCTGCCCCCAGGGTTCGCCCTGCCGCCAGCCCGAGGCGCTGAGATAGTTCGCGATCGAGCCCAGCACGTCGCTGGTGTTCGTCCAGATATCGCGCCGGCCATGGCCCTCGAAGTCCACCGCGTAGCGCAGGTAGGAGTCGGGCATGAACTGCGGCTGCCCCATCGCGCCGGCGTAGGAACCGAGCATGTGGCCCGGCGCCACGTCCCCCTGGTCCAGGATGCGCAACGCACACATCAACTGGCTGCGAAAAAACGCGCTGCGGCGGCCCTCCCAAGCAAGTGTGGCCAGCGCCTCCACCACGTTGTAGCTGCCGGTGTCGGTGCCGAAGTTGCTTTCCAGCCCCCAAATGCCGGCGATTGGCGCCGGGTCGACGCCATACCGCTCACACACCTGGCGCAACAACTCCCGCTCGGCGGCGCAGGTCTGCCGGCCGCGGGCAACGCGCTTATCGGACATGGTGATGGATTGGTAGCGCGCCCAGGTCATGGTGAACTCCGGCTGCTTGCGGTCAGCGTCGATCACCCGCTGGTTGGGGCCGATGCCGGCCAAGGCGGCCTCCAAGGTGGCCTCGCGGATGCCGGCGCGGCGGGCCTCGGCGCGCACGCTGGCGAGGAAGGCGTCGAAGCTGTCTTGGCCGGCCGCAGCCATCGGTCCGCCGGCTGGAGCGGCCAGCAGGGCTGATAGAAGGGCGCGGCGTTGCATTAGGCGCGCCGTTGCATCAGAACCGCACGGAGGCCGCGAGCGAGCCGAAGCTGAACAGGCCGCCCTTCTGACCGTTGAACTCTTCGGTCTGCCAGGTTTGCGCGTAGGTCAGCCGGACACCGCGGTAGATCAGGGCTGCACCGAATTCAAACTCCTCCACGTCCCATTTCCCCGCCACGCGCCGGCTGTTGGAGAAGATATCGCCATTCAGCGTAATATCTTGCGCCACTGCCTGGGCATCGGCACCACCGAACACATACCATACAAATCGCCGGGTCGGTGTGTAGGCGTCGGTGCCAGTAAGGCCCGGCTGGATGCGGGCGACGCCAAAATCGCTGTCGAGCCCCTGCCCTGCGCGCAGGATCAGCCCGGCCAAAGCGTAGTTGCGCAAAAAGCCTACGCCGGCGGAGATCGTCGGCAGCGCATCGAAGGCGACCGGGCCCGCGCTGCCAAGGCCGATCCGCCAGGTGCGTTGCGGAGTAATCTCGAACAACGGCTCGTTGCCGATTTGCGTGCTCCAGCCGCGGTTCGGTGTGTCGCCGATGATGTTGTGGAACCCGTTTTGGATCAATTTGCCGCCTGCGTCGGGGCCAATCACGCCGAGGAACAGCGACAAAACGGTGCGCGAGTCGTCCGTGTCGTGGATCAACGACCCGGTCAGGCCGAGTACGCCGGCATAGGGCCGGTCGTTCGGCGACGGATTGGTCACCTGCGTGTTGCGGGGCGTAAACAAGGACTGGTTGATTTCGAGGCTGATCCGCTGCACGCCGTCGCCCCAAAGGTAATTGGAAGCGGTTTGCAGGGTTTCCGGCACTTGGTTGGTGCCCGATACCCAACCGGCCCGCAGCCCACTGGTGTAATATTGGTCGGAGGTGCCCTTGAGGGTTGACACGGCGTCGTTTTCCACCTGCAGCGTGACAATCTGGGCGGTGTCTTGTGGCGGGGTTGCATGGCTGGCGGCCCAGGGTGTGGCCAGGCTGGTCAGCAGGGCGGTGGTAAACGCTATTCGGTTGCGCAGCATGGCGGCTCGATCGTGGTTCATCGTGCTCAATACCGGGTTCAACCGAGGAGCGGAACCCTGCTGCTCTCATACCACCGTCTGTGCAGCGAGGCCAAACCGGCAAGCGCTTTACCTGATGGCAAGCCCCGCTATACTGCCGTCCCATAAGGCATGACCACGCCTCCAATCACAGACGATCTGATTAGCTTCTTTGGCCTGCACGGGGACCCGTTCGGACCGGTTCGGGACTCAGCCGAGTTGTTCGAGGCCGAGTCGCAGGCCCAGGTGGTCGACCAGGTGCTAACTGACGTCGCGACCGATCCGGGTGTCGTGACCGTTCGCGGCCATCGTGGCGTTGGCAAGACCAGCATCAGCCAGTTGATCGCGCTGGCGCTTCGGCGCCACGGCGTGCTGGCTGTCGAGCTTACCGGCGGGCGCCAGAACCCCCTCCAGATCCAGACTTTGATCGGGCAGGCCGCCGGTATCGGTGCGGCGGAACGGCTGACCCCCGATCAACTGGCGCGTGAACTCCCGTCCCGGCTTGGGCAGAACGGCATCGTTCTGGTGATCGACGACACCCAGCACCTGAGCGAGGCGGAGTATCGCTATCTGCTGCTGCTGCGGGCGGCGTTGGGTTTCACCCGGATCGGTTTTGGCCTGATCATGGTCGGGTCGGCCGGGCAGTGGCCGGTGATGGACACCACCGATCTGCGGACTCTGTGGCCCGACAACGTGGCGCGGCACATCATCTTTCCGCTGCGCGAAGCCGAAGCCCCGGCATTGCTGCAGCACCGGTTCCGCTCGGCAGGGCGCCCGGTGACCGACGTGCTGACGCCGGCGGCGCTGCGGGCCCTGGTGCAGGAGGCAGAGGGCATGCCGGGGCAGCTTGCCGCCCTCACCAGGGCAGCGATGGCGGCTGCCTATGCGCGCAGGCGGCGGCGGGTGACGCTGCGCACGCTGTGGCCGTCGCTTTCGGCCGACAGCGGGCGAGGCAAGCTGGTGTGGCTTTCGTTACGCGTCCCAGCGATCGCGGCGGCTTGCCTGCTGCTGGCAGCCGCGGCGGGCACTGGCTATGTTTTGCAACAGGAGCCCGGCGGGCTTTGGCGGACTGACCTGCAAGAAGTCCGGGTGCAATTGGCGGCGGGCTTGGACACCGTGGTCGCCTTGGTCGGACTGGATGCGCCCATCGCGCCTCCATCTCCTGTTTCCGCGTCTCCTGCTGTCCCGGCGGTCCCTGCGCTGTCACCGCGGCTCCAGCCCACCGTGCCGGTGCGTCCACGCATCGCGTCCATTGAACCAGCCGCGCCACCCGCAGCAGCGCCGGACGCCGTCCCGCCCAGCGGCTCACCGTTCCACCCTTCACTGGGCAATGCTGGAGCAGTGCCGCCCGCGAGCATGACCATACCTGCGCCGCCGGAGCCATCCGGTGGCACGTCAAGATTTGATCCGATCCAGTCGACTTCTCTACCCCCACCCGCGCGCCCGCAGACGAGAAACCTGCCGCCGCCTATCGCGCTCAGCCAGGCGGCCGCCGTGCCGGTCAACCCTGTCGTGCCGCCACGCAGCAGCCCCGGGTTGATCCTGGTGGCCGGTGCAGACGATACCCTCCCAGCACTTTACGCCCGCGTTTACCGGGGCGTCACGCCGCCGCCGTACTCCGACGTCCTGGCAGCCAACCATAGCCCGGTGCGGCCAGGTGACCTGCTGATCTTTCCCGAGCCGCCCAACGGCTGGTCGCGGCGCTAGCAAAACTCCTCCCCCAGCGAAAAGGAGAGGCACTGCCGTCAACCCGCGTCGGCACTGCTTCGCCTGACAGAAGCAATCACGCTTTAGTTGGCCCGGTCGGTCGCCGTGGGTTGCCGATCGAGCTTGCTGGCACTGTCCTGGGCGATCTCATGCAGGTGGCTGTCCTGCGTGTCGGCAAGGGCGCGCTCATACCAGGCTCGGGCCTGCGCTCGATCCGCGGCGACACCGACCCCGTGCTCGTAACAATAACCCAGATCGTACTCCGCAACCGCATTGTGGCGGTCCGCGGCCCGGCGGAACAGCGCTGCCAAGCGGGCGGCTTCTGCCGCACCGCGATTGAGCAGGGTTTCCTGCGCGCGCTGGAAGTCGGCCAACGCATCGTCCTTGGGTTTAATAGCGGGTTGCGTGTCGCGCTGCCCAAGGGCGGCCAGATGGGAGCGCGCCGCGCCAAGGCCCTGGGCGGCGGCCTGGCGGAACAGGGCGATGGCCCGGGCACGACTGCGCGGAACGCCGACGCCATCCTCTTCCAGCAAAGCGAGGTTGTATTCAGCTCGGGCGAACCCCTTTGCCGCGGCTTTCCGGTACCACGCCGCTGCTTCCTGCGGGTTTGCAGTGACGCCGATCCCAGAATCGTAGAACACGCCCACGTTGAACGCCCCGGCGGCGCTGCCTGCATCCGCGGCGCGCTTGTAGAGGGCCAGCGCCTTGGCGTAATCCTGCTCGACACCCTCTCCAGTGTCGTAAAGCACGCCCATGTAGAAATCTCCGTCCGGGTCGCCGGCCTGGGCGGCCGCTTGCCAGGCGGCGACTGCCTCGGCAAATTGACCGGCGCTAAAATCCATCAGGCCCTGCTTGACATCCGCCGGGTCGGCTGCGCCGCAGGTCAGCGCGAGGGCGGCGGTGAGCAGCAATGCGCACCGTCCCAAACGGCCAAAAACACGCGTGGACTGGGCGGGCAGGAGATAGGCAGGCCGGGATCGAGCAGGGAACTGGGACTGGGGCGAACCCTGGCTGGGGGCGTCAGTCGTGTACAACATCGTTTGGGTCACAGGGTAGTGAAACGCAACCCTGTGTATATATCTTCCTCTCGTAACGAGCTATAACAATGATCTAGATTATGCGCACGGAACGACGGTGGGGTTACGATGGCGGTATTGCGCGCGGCTATTTCGCAGACGTTTGTACTTGTGGCTATGTTGGGGGCAGCAGCGTGTTCGTCGACGACTGCGGGGCCGAATGCTGCTGCAACGACGGCAGTCGTACCCGCCCCGCCGCCAGCAACCAAGCCCACCCTGGGCGATGAAGCTGGTGCGGTGGTCTCCAACAAGGTCGACGTCACGTTTCCCGTCGGTGGGGCCACCTTGACGCCCAACGCCGAACATCAACTGGACCTGGCAGCGCGCCTGTA
Organism: uncultured Acetobacteraceae bacterium; assembly: GCA_964246785.1. Taxonomy (GTDB): domain Bacteria; phylum Pseudomonadota; class Alphaproteobacteria; order Acetobacterales; family Acetobacteraceae; genus LMUY01. The sequence goes on from CAXTRX010000055.1 coordinate 12,275, forward strand.
CCGCGATGCGCACCCCGTGCTGATGTTCACCACCGGTTATGCCGACCGCACCGGCGACGAGTATCAGAACGTCCTGCTCTCGGCCAGACGCGCCGAGGCAGTCAAGCGCGCTCTGGTGGCGCGGGGCATTCCCGCGGACCGGCTGCTCATCCAAGCGCTCGGCGAGTCGGAACTGGCCAACACCTCAAACCCGGATAGCTCGGAAAACCGCCGCGTGGTCATCACCTGGCGTCTGCTCTGACCCGGCGCACCCGGAGCAGCGCCATCCGCAGCGTTGACGTTGCATTTGGTGCCCGCTGCTCGTAATTGCGCCAAATGTAACCCCGCTCCGGAGTCACGACGCCTCTGATGAGTGCTCCTCGCGGACAGGTGGCCGAGTGGTTTAAGGCTCCAGTCTTGAAAACTGGCGATCTCGCAAGGGGTCCGTGGGTTCGAATCCCACCCTGTCCGCCACGCTGCGTCTCACCTGCCCGGCAGGACAACGGCGTGCGGATGACAGTGCCCAGTGCCGTACGCGCCACATGAACCGCTTCGCCCTGCTCGCCTATCATTACGGCTATGGTCACGGCAATTGGTCCGGCTGGCTCGCCCACGTCACCATTTCGTCCGCCATCCACGCGATGGTCTACAGCGTGGTGTTCCGGCTCATGCACCGGTTGACCTTGGGCGAAGCGGTCATCCTGGTAGCCGTCGTGCTGGGCGGGCTTTTCATGTGGAGCCGGACGCGCGACCCGCGGGGATGGTGAGCCTTGGGTCTTAAGGCAGCGTTTCACCCGATGTCTTGCGCGCGTTGGACGCGGCATTCAACAGCCGCGGCTACAAGGTTCTGCCGTCCTGCATCCGCCTCATCAAGGGCTGCGGCATCAACGCGCAATCGCTGCCCCTGCTCCGGCAGACCACGCTGGCAGACGTGCGCCAGCGCGCCCATGCGGCGGCGTTGCACCTGGCCAATGCGGGCTAGCCCATCGTCCGACCGAACGCGGGCTCAAGCGTTTGTGCAACCCGACCACGCCGCGTGAGGCGTTCGGGGCGGTGTGATGAGGAGAGTTACCATGGATCCACTCAGCCGCCGTTCCGTCCTCGGGGCCACCGCCGCTGGCGGCTTGCTCACCGCCGGCGCAGCCCTGGCACAAACCAACCCGCAGGCCATCCGCGGCAACGAAGGCGGCACCGACCCAGGCCCACGCAACGGGCCGATCGAGGCCGAAAACCCTGACGTCTATGCCGGCGTGCTCACCGATGGCGGCAGCCTGCCGAACCTCAAATGGCCGTTCGACCTCAGCCACAGCCGCCTGCAACCCGGCGGATGGGCCCGGCAAACCACCATCCGCGAGTTCCCGGTCTCGACCCAAATGGCCGGCGTCGATATGCGGCTCAATCCGGGCGCCATCCGCGAGTTGCACTGGCATAAGGCAAACGAATGGTCGCTGATGCTCAACGGCAACGCCCGCATCACCTGCATCGACGATCACGGGCGCAGCTTCATCGCCGACATCAAGCAGGGCGACCTCTGGTATTTCCCGAGCGGCTTCCCGCACTCCATCCAGGCGCTCGATCAGGGGTGCGAGTTCCTGCTGGTGTTCGATGACGGCGACTTCAACGAGGACAACACCTTCCTCATCAGCGAGTGGTTCGCTCACCTGCCAAAAGAGGTGCTGGCCAAGAACTTCAGCGCCCAGCCGAGCGACTTCGCCAACATCCCGAGCCACGACCTCTACATTTTCGAGGGCGAGGTCCCGCCGCCGCTGCAGCAGGACCAGGTGGCAAATCCAAACGGCACCGTGCCCAACCCGTTCGTGTTCCGCATGATGGAGACAGCACCCGTGCAATGCCCAGGCGGCACGGTCCGTATCATTGACAGCACGGTATTCCGCGCCTCAGAGCACATTGCCGCCGCATATGTCGAAATCCAACCTGGCGGGATGCGCGAGCTGCATTGGCACGCTAATGCCGATGAGTGGCAGTATTACATCAGTGGCAACGCACGCATGACAGTGTTCGGCGCCGGCCCCAACTCGCGAACCTTCGACTATCAAAATGGCGACGTGGGCTATGTGCCGAAGGACATGGGGCATTACATCGAGAATATTGGCTCAACGCCAGTGCGATACCTCGAGATGTTTGCCGCTTCGCGCTACACCGACGTGTCGCTGAAGCAGTGGCTGGCCCTCATTCCTCCCGAGCTGGTGCAGGCGCACCTGCATTTGGGCGGCAACGTCTTGGCCCAGTTGCCCAAGGACAAGCAGTTCGTGGTCATGGGCAACCCCCCACCCCAAGCCGGCTAGCCTCCGTCCTATCCAGGCGCCGCTGCGCCCGGGGTGGACAGCCGGGCCTCCACCATGGCGGAGTGAGTCCGCCGGGCACGTGGCCGTGGTGGAGGGACCTGCTGGATGCCGAAGCCGTTGCTGCTGTTCGCGATGCTGGCACTGTCCGCCTGGGCCTGCACGGGGCCGGCCGCAGCCGACGCAATCCTGCTCAACGTCTCCTACGACCCGACGCACGAACTCTATGCCGATGTTGACCGCGCTTTTGCCGCTGACTGGAGAGCACGCACAGGCGAAAGCATGACCATCCGCACCTCCCACGGTGGCTCGGCGGCGCAAGCCCGCGCCGTGATCGAAGGGCTGGAGGCCGATGTAGTCACTCTTGCCCTGCAGCCCGACATCGACGCCATCGCCCGCCAATCGCATCTTTTGCCGGAGGACTGGCGTGGACGGCTGCCGAACAACAGCGTGCCATACACCTCCACCATCCTGTTCGTGGTGCGCCGCGGCAACCCCAAAGGCATCCATGACTGGTCGGACCTGGTGCGGCCTGGCATCACCGTCATCACACCCAATCCCAAGACCTCGGGCGGCGCGCGCTGGAACTACCTCGCAGCGTGGGGCTACGCACTGCGCCTCCCGGGTGCCACGCCAGCCACCGCCCGCGAGTTTCTGCGTGCGTTGTTCGCCAACACGCCGGTGCTGGACAGCGGCGCGCGGGGCGCCACCATCAGCTTCGCCCGCCGCCACCTGGGGGACGTGCTGCTCGCCTGGGAGGATGACGCCAACCTCGCAACCCGCTATCTCAGCCCAGGCAAGATCGAGATCGTCGTGCCTTCGATAACCATCAAGGCGGAGCCGGTGGTCGCCGTGATGGACAGCATCGTGCATCGCCACCATACCGGCATGCAGGCCGACGCCTACCTGCGCTATCTTTACACTCCCACCGGCCAGGAGATCATGGCCCGGCACTACTACCGCCCGATTGACCCGGCGGTTCTGGCGCGCCACATCGACAGCTTTCCCCCCGTGCCGACCTTTACCGTCGACGACCTCGGCGGCTGGGAAAAAGTCAACGCCGAGCACTTTGCCGATGGCGGCGTGTTCGACCAGATCTACCAGCCGTTACGATGAGTGAGGCGGCGCAGGCTTGGCAGCACCGGGTGCAACGCGGCGTGCTGCCGGGCTTCGGGGTTACGGTCGGAATCACGGCGACGGTGCTGTCGCTGGTGGTGCTGATCCCGCTTGCCGCCCTAGTCCTGCGCGCAGCGGGGCTCGGCGTCGGCGGGTTCATCGCCACGGTCATCTCGGCGCGCAGCCTAGCCGCCTTGCGGGTAAGCTTCGGCACCGCCGCGGCCGCAGCGCTGGCGATGGCGCCGGTGGGCTTGCTGCTGGCTTGGACATTGGTGCGTTACCGCTTCCCGGGCCGCCGGCTGCTCGACGCGGTGGTGGACCTGCCGCTGGCGCTGCCGACCTCGGTGGCCGGGATCGCGCTGGCCACGCTCTACGTGGATGACGGCTGGTTCGGCGCCGCCTTGGCGCCACTCGGCGTGCACGTGGCGTTCACCCCGCTCGGCATCGGGGTGGCATTGGCCTTCGTCGGGCTGCCGTTCATTGTTCGCACGCTGCAGCCGGTCATCATGGCGCTGGATTACCGGGTCGAGGAGGCGGCGCTGACGCTGGGCGCGCGCCCAGGCCAAATCTTTCTGCGCGTCGTGCTGCCGCCCCTCCTGCCGGCGCTGCTGGCCGGTGTGGCGATGGCGTTCGCGCGGGCAGTCGGCGAATACGGCTCGGTGATCTTCATCGCCGGCAACCGGCCCGGCGTGTCCGAGATCATGCCGCTGCTGATCTACGCGCGGTTGCAGCAGTTCCAGGACAGCCAGGCGGCGGCGCTCGGCGTGGCAATGCTGGCGGCGTCGCTGCTGATCTTGCTCGGGCTGTCGGCACTACAGCACCGGGCGCTGCGATGGGGTGCGCGGCTGCTTGCCTGAACGGTCAGGCCTCGGCGAGCGGGGATGGCTGCGGGCGCTGCTGATCGCCGGCTGCGCGGCCGCCGTGCTGGTTATGCTGGTGATGCCGCTTGCCGTGGTCTTGGCCGAGGCCGTGCCCGGCGGTTTGGCGGCCTATTCCAAGGCGGTCACCGCGCCTGACTCCTGGAACGCAATCCGGCTGACCTTGCTGGTGGCCGCTGCCGTGGTTCCCTGCAACACGGTGCTCGGCCTTGCCGCGGCCTGGTGCACCACGCGCTACCGCTTTACCGGTCGCGGCGTGCTGGAGGCGCTGCTGACGCTGCCGCTCAGCGTCTCGCCGGTGATTTCCGGGCTGGTTTGGGTGCTGGTGTTCGGGCTGCAGGGTTGGTTCGGCGACTGGTTGGTGCGGCATGGCATCACCATCATTTTCGCCACCCCGGGCATTGTGCTGGCGACCACGCTGGTGACGATCCCCTATGTGGCGCGGCAGGTAACGCCGCTGATGCAGGCGCAAGGCACCGAGCAGGAGCTGGCTGCGCTCACCTTGGGCGCCTCAGGCTGGCAAATCTTCACCCGCATCACCTTGCCGCGGGTGCGCTGGGGCCTGCTGAACGGCGTGCTGTTGTGCAATGCCCGCGCCATGGGGGAGTTCGGCGCAGTGTCGGTGGTGTCGGGCCATATCTCTGGGCTGACCATGACGATCCCGCTGCAAATCGAGCTGCTCTACAACGAATACGACCTCCCGGCGGCATTCGCCCTGGCGTCGCTGCTGGCAGGCATCGCGGTGGTCACGCTGGCAATCAAAGCGGTTGCAGAACAACGCCAAGCCCGCTTCACCGCCTGAATAGCCCTCTCCGGCTGGGAGAGGGCGATCGCATTTGGCTTTTCTCCCTCTCCCGCGAGCGGGAGAAGGTCGGGATGAGGGTGCGAAAGCTGGTAGATTGCGGCGTCACGATGCTGAAGAGGCCCTCACCCCGGGACTCTCCCAGAGGCAGAGGCAAAGGCAGAGGCAGAGGAATGCTGCTACTCCGGCTCGATCACTCCCGCCCGCTCGGTGATGGCCCGGTAGTGCTCGGGGCGCCGGTGGGCGGCGAAGTTGAACATCTTCTCCTTGCCCTGGCGGCACAGGTCGAGATCGCAATCGGCCACCACTACCTCGTCGGCCAAGGTTGCCGCCTGCGCCACGATCACCCCATTCGGATCGACGATGCAGGAGCCGCCGATGAGCCCGGAGCCGTCCTCGTTGCCGGCCTTGGCGGTCGCCACTGCCCAGGTTGCGTTCATGTAGGCGTTGGCTTGCGCCACGAGTTGAGAGTGGAACGTGCGCAGCGCCGCCGTCTCGCTGCCGCCGCCATTCGGGTCGTAGGCAGCGGAGTTGTAGCCCAAGCAGACCAACTCGACACCCTGCAGGCCCAGCACGCGCCAGGCTTCCGGCCAGCGGCGGTCGTTGCAGATCATCATTCCGAATATGCCCCGCTGCCAATCCGGCCCGCCACGAAAGGCGGGGGCACGAAAGGCGGGAAAGCCGAAGTCGCCATACTCGAAATAGCGTTTCTCGAGCTGTTGGAAGCGGGCCCCCGCGCGCGGCTCGACCGAGCCCGGCAGGTGAACCTTGCGGTAGCGTCCGAGCGTGCTGCCGTCCGGAGCAACCAGGATGGCGGCGTTGAAGCGGCGGCCCTCGGGCGTGCGCTCGGCATAGCCGATCGTGAACCCCACGCCGAGGGCACGGGCGCGGTCGAACAGTGGCTGCACCGCCGGGTTGGGCATAGCGGGCTCGAAGAACCGGTCGAGCGCGTCGCCTTCCAGCAGCCAGCGCGGAAAGAAGGTGGTGAAGGCGAGTTCGGGAAACACCACCAGGGTGGCGCCCTGCCCAGCCGCTTGCTCAAGCAGCGCAAGCAGCCGGGCAAGAGTTTGATCCCGGGATTCGGCCAGGCAAGTAGGACCCATTTGTGCGGCGGCGGTGCGGATGATGCGGGGCATGCGAAGCGTTCCATGCTGACTGGCCGTTCTGGTTCTGGCGCTTTGACGATGGCTTGCCAATCCTCACCCGCATGGTAGAAGCGGGCATGCTCCGTTGGCTGCAGCGCGCGTCGCCTCTGCCTGCCCGCTCCCTGAGCCTGCTGCTTGCGCTTTGGGCGCTGGCCAGCCAAGTGGCTGCCGGGGCGGTCGTGCTGCCCGGGAACATTGCAGCCGGACAGCGCGCAATCGCCCGCTTGGACGCGCTCAGCGTGCTGTGCAGCCCGGAGCACGCACCGGGTCAGCCACACGCGCCGGCGCCGCACCACCATGACCCGGCCCTTTGCCCGGTGCAGGCGGTGGCGGATAGCGGGCTGATCCTGGTGCACGCCCCTGCCCTGCCGCTGCCGGCTTGCTGCGCACCAGGCCTCACCACGGCGCTGCCACCGGCGCGCGCGCCGCCGGCGGCGCCGCACACCACCGCTCTGC
>CAXTRX010000056.1:0-7970 GCA_964246785.1 uncultured Acetobacteraceae bacterium
TGCTGCAGTCCCTTCGTGCGGCAGGAGTGCGGGCGGAAATGGCCTATCGCGGCAACCTCAAGCGCCGCATGGAGCGCGCCAACCGCATCGGTGCCCGCGCGGCGGTGATCGTGGGCGAGGACGAAGCGGCGCGCGGCGTCGCCCAGCTCAAGCAGCTCGATACCGGGGCGCAAGAGGAGGTGGCGCTGGCAGACCTCGCCGCCCGCCTGCCCACCCTTCGGCAGTGACCCCGCTCGACGCCAAGCTCGACCGGGTGGTGGACCGGGCCGAAGAGCTGCGCTCCCAACTCACCGCCGGTCTGTCCGGCGACGCCTTCGCCCGCGCCTCGCGCGAACTCTCCGAGCTGGAGCCGGTGGCCGCCCGCATCGGCGACCTGCGCGCCGCCGCGCGGGCGGCGCGAGAGGCTGAAGCGATGCTGGCCGATCCGGAAATGAAGGAGCTGGCGGAGACTGAACTGGGCGAGCTGCAAGGCAGCCTGCCGGCGTTGCGGCGCGAGATCCAGCTTGCCCTGCTGCCGCGCGACGAGGCGGACGCGCGCAGCGCCATCCTGGAAATCCGCCCGGCGGCGGGCGGCGACGAGGCCGGGCTGTTCGCCGCCGAGCTGTTCGACATGTATCAGCGCTACGCCGCAGCGCATGGCTGGCGCTTCGAGGTGCTGGAGTTTGGCGACACCGGATTGGGCGGGCTCAAGGAGGGCGTGGCCGAGATCACCGGGCGCAACGTGTTCGCCCGCCTGAAATACGAGTCGGGCGTGCACCGGGTGCAGCGCGTGCCCGCCACCGAGAGCCAGGGCCGCATCCATACCTCCACCGTGACCGTGGCTGTGTTGCCCGAGGCAGAGGAGGTGGATGTGCAGGTGAACGAGGCCGATTTGCGGATCGACACCTATCGCGCGTCCGGCGCTGGCGGGCAGCACGTGAACAAAACCGACAGCGCCGTGCGCATCACCCATATCCCGACCGGCGTGGTGGTGGCGATGCAGGAGGAGCGCTCCCAGCACAAGAACCGGGCCAAGGCGATGAAGATCCTGCGCGCCAAGCTCTACGAAGCCCAGCGGTCGAGCCTGGCCGCCGCCCGGGGTGCGGACCGCCGCGCGCAAGTGGGGACCGGCGACCGTTCCGAGCGCATCCGCACCTACAATTTCCCGCAGGGACGTGTGTCCGACCACCGGATCAACCTCACCCTGCATAAAATCGACCGCATCATGCTTGGCGAACTGGACGAAATCATCGACGCACTGACCGCGGAGGACCAAGCCGCCCGTTTGGCGGCCGAAGATTGACCCGGCGGAGGTGAGCGGGCGGCGATGACCTTGGGCGAGCGTTTGTTCCAAGCGGCGGCCGTGCTGGCGGCGTCCGCTGTCGAGGAGCCGCGGCGGGAGGCGCGCCTGCTGCTGTGCCACGCGGCCGGCTTGGACTCTGCGGGGCTGCTGCGATGCATGGCGCTGGATTTGCCGGCGCCGGATTTCGAACACTTGGTGGCCCGGCGCGCCGCTCGTGAGCCGCTCGCCTTCATCACCGGGTGCCAGCCGTTCTGGAGCTTCAGCGTCGCCGTGTCACCTGACACGCTCATCCCGCGGCCTGATTCTGAGACCTTGATCGACGCGGCCAAACAGCTTTGCCCGGCGCAGGCGGTGCGCCGCGTGCTGGACCTCGGAACCGGCACGGGCTGCTTACTGTTCGCGGCGTTGGTAGAGTTCCCGCACGCATGGGGCGTGGGCGTGGACTGCATGCCCGGTGCGGCGCTGCTGGCGAGCTACAATGCGGCCGGGCTTGGCTTATCGCCGCGCGCAGGGCTGGTGTGCGCAGACTGGGCAGCTCCGCTCGCCGGCAACTTCGATTTGGTGCTTTGCAATCCGCCCTACGTCGAAACCGGAGACTTGGCGGGATTGATGCCGGAAGTGGCATTGCACGAGCCGGCATCCGCGCTCGACGGCGGCGCGGATGGGTTGGCCGCTTACCGGGCCGTGTTTCGCGCGCTGCCGGACTTGCTGGCACCCCAAGGCATGGCCATTTTGGAGCTTGGCGCAGGGCAAGCCGACGCGGTTCGGGCATTGGCGCAGGCGGCGGGGTTGAGGCCCGGCAAACCCCATCTCGACCTGTCCGGCGTCACGCGGGCGCTACCGGTTTGGCGGGCGGGCAAAAAATCGTTTGGCGACAGGCCCGACCGCCGTTAGTTTGCTGTGCCAATGCCGTATGCGACGGGCTGCCGATGCAGCAGGCCAAAGCTGCGATGGCTGGGCTAATTTGCCCGGCATCGTTCGGCAGCATCAAGGTCCCATGTGCCGTGATGGCAGGGGCCGACCCGAGACAAACTGGAAGAAGTCAGTCACATTAATGAACATAAAACGTATGCGCGGCCGTAATAATCGCGGAAGTGGCGGTGGCCCGCCACGGCATCAGAGCGGCAATGTTCCGCTTAATCGCAATCACGTCTTTGATAGCAATGGGCCTGACCTGCGTATTCGCGGAACGGCACAGCAGTTGTTTGAGAAATACTTACAACTTGGCCGGGACGCGACCAGCAGCGGGGATCGCGTCATGGCGGAAGCCTATTTCCAGCATGCCGAACACTACTTCCGCATCATCAACGCGATGAACCAGGCGCAGCAGCAAAGCCAGCAGCATGGCCAGGGCGGCAATAGCCCGCATGCCAATGGCTCCGCACCCCAGCCAGCGCCGCATAACGGTCCACGGCAGGACGAGCCTGAGGATGATGCCGACGATCAGCCCGACCTGGCGCGCGAACTGCATGCCGAGCAGCCCCGCAGCCGCGACATCCCAATCGTCGATGGCTCACCCGAAGGCTGAAGATCAGGCTTCGCCCGTCGTGGCTGGCTGGATGAGGCCGAGACGAACAAACAGGTCGATCAGGACCAGGTTGACGTTGAATTTGAACTGATCGGTATCGTGCACCGTCTGGACCACCTTGGCCATTGGCCAGAGTTCGAAGCTTGCGACCTCGCCATCGACCGGGCGTGGGGTAAAGCACTCCGGCAGGTGCAGGTCATAGCACTGCAGCCGGTCGCGGCGCAGGCCCTCGGGGCGTTCCATGGCGTATTGGATTGTGGCGCAATGAGCCGCCCCGGCGACGAGGCTCGCGGGTAGCCCTGCTTCCTCCTCAGCCTCCTTGACGAGGGTCTCGGCCGCGTTGAGCCCGGCAGGAACGCCGCCGGCAACGATATGGTCGAGCTTGCCCGGGTCGAGCTTCTTGCTCGCGGCCCGCTGCCCCACCCAGAGGTAGAGCCCGTCGCTCCGCAGCACCAAGCCATTCAAGTGCACGCCGACGGCCTCGATGCCCAGCAGCGGGAGGGCGCCACGGTCGATTGTCGACAGTGATGGACCGGCTGGTTGCGCTCGCACGTCGAACGCCTCGGCTCGCCATTGGCAGAGCCCGGCTTGGGCCATGCGCCAGCCGATTGCGGGGAGTTCGGCGGCTGCCACGGCCGTGCCGCCAAGCCATTGCGCCACGGCTGGGGTCACGAAACCGACCGCCTCGCCCGCCACCGAGAAGGGCAGCCGGGATCCTGGCAAAATGGCATTGTTGCAGGTCTCGAGGTGCCGCAAGAAGCCGTCGGAGAGACCTGACATGGGTCCGGTATAATGCGGATGCAGCACTGCGTCACTCGGGAGCTGCCGTGTTCGCGGCGCAAACCGGTCACGGCTGCAGCAATCCCGCAGTAACTGGGGGGCGGTGGCTTTCCAGCCGAGCCATACGCCGCCACATAGCGGCAATGTCCCGCCGTTCCAATAAATCCAGCCGCGTGCTGGACCTGCCGGTTCCCACACGGTCCACCTGGCAAACCATCCGTTCCCTCTTGCCCTATCTTTGGCCGCGCGGCGACCGCAGCTCGCATGTCCGCCTGCTGCTCGCAGCGCTTTGCCTGGTGCTGGCCAAGGTGGCCACCGTGTACATCCCGCTCATTTACAGCCGGGCGGTGGACGCGCTTTCGCCGGTGCACCACCCGGCCACGGTGCCGCTTGCGCTGATCCTCGGCTACGGCCTGTTGCGGGTCGCCTCCGCCGCGTTCGGCGAGCTGCGGGACGCCGTGTTTGCCGCCGTGCAGCAGCGCACGACCCGCCGGGTCGGTTTGGACACGTTCCGCCACATGCATGCGCTGTCCTTGCGCTTCCACCTCGACCGGCAGACTGGCGGGATCACCCGCGCCATCGAGCGAGGCGTGGCTGGCACCCAGCAGGTGTTGCGGTTGGCAGTGTTCAACCTGCTGCCGACGCTGTTCGAGGTGCTGCTGGTCACCAGCATTATCTGGCGCATTTTCGACTGGCGCTATGCCCTGGTCACGTTCAGCGCGGTGGCCTGCTACATCGGCTTCACGGTCGCCTTTACCTCCTGGCGGGTGCAGTACCGGCGGCAGATGAACGAGGTGGACAGTGAGGCGAACACCAAGGCGCTGGATAGCCTGCTGAACTACGAGACGGTGAAGTATTTCGGCAACGAGGCGCACGAGGCGCGGCGTTTCGATGATGCGTTGGCGCGCTACGAGACCGCCGCGGTGCGCACGCAGGTGACGCTCAACATGCTGAACATCGGCCAGGCGGTGATCATTGCCGGCGGGCTCGCCCTGATCATGCTGATGGCGTCGGACGGGGTGGTCAGCGGCCGCATGACGGTGGGCAAGTTCGTGCTGGTGAACACCTACCTGATGCAGCTCTACCAGCCGCTGAACTTCCTCGGCTTCGTCTATGCCTCGATCAAGCAGGGCGTGGTGGATATGGAGCAGATGTTCCGGCTGCTCGCGGTCAACCAAGAGGTGGCAGACCGGCCTGGCGCCCAGCCCTTGCCACCACGGAATGCCGAATCGGGTGCATTGGTGTTTGAGGATGTGCGGTTTGGCTACCGCGCGGACCGCGAAATCCTGCATGGCGTCAGTTTCTCGGTGCCGCCGGGGGGCAAGCTTGCCATCGTAGGCCCGACCGGGGCGGGTAAGAGCACGATCGCTCGCCTGCTGTTCCGGTTCTACGACGTGGATGGCGGCCGCGTGCTGATCGACGGTTGCGACCTCCGCAATGTCAGGCAGCAGAGCCTGCGGGCGGCAATCGGCGTGGTGCCGCAAGACACCGTGCTGTTCAACGACAGCATCCACTACAACATCGCCTACGGCCGCGTCGGCGCCAGCCAGGCGGAGATCGAAGCGGCCGCGCGCCAGGCGCAGGTGCACGATTTCGTGCTGCGGCTGCCAGATGGGTACGACACCCTGGTCGGGGAGCGTGGCTTGAAGCTGTCGGGCGGCGAGAAGCAGCGGGTGGCTATCGCACGCACCATCCTGAAGGATCCGCGCATCCTGATCCTGGATGAGGCAACCAGCGCGCTGGACAGCCATACCGAGCAGGAGATCGGCACGGCGTTGCGCAACGCATCGGCCAACCGCACCACCGTGGTGATTGCGCACCGGCTTTCCACGGTGGTGGATGCCGATGAGATCCTGGTGCTGGCCGACGGCCGGGTTGCCGAAAGAGGTACCCATGCCGTGCTGCTGGGGCAGGGTGGCGTGTATGCGCGGATGTGGCGGCTGCAGGCGGAACAGGCCGAGAGCGGCATGGCGGACGCGGCGTGAGGGTTCAATCGCGCCGGTTCGCAGCCATTTATGGTCGTGAAGGAGAGTGCCGATGACTTTGGCTATGGATGACGGCGCGCCCCCCGACCTCAGCCATGCTGGTGCGGTGGTGGACAAGGCGATCGAGTACATGATGGGACAGAATATCAGCTCGATCGCGATTGCCTCCGCTCTGCTGGGCGGCTCGTTGGGCCTGCTTACACGCAGTTTGTCGGACGACGCAGTGGTGCAGATCCTGAACAATGCCATCAGCAGCGTGCGCGCCGGCGAGTTGCGCAGCATGGCGGAACCTGCGCCGTAATCTCATGCCCGGCGGATCCGGGCGCTCCACCAGCGTCGCAACGCCACCAGCGACCAGATCGCCTCCACGCCGCCAAACGGCCAAGCGCCTTGAAGGAAGCCATAGGCCGATCCCATGGCGCAGGCAGCGGCGAAGGCCAGGATGAACCAGGGGCTGCGTTGCTCACACGCGTAGCAGAGCAGCATCGCGGTTACCGCGACCAAGCCGAACAGGGTGAGCGGGGTCATGCGAAGCTTCCATGGTTGACGGGGCCAGCGCTCGCCGCCATAACGCGCGCTTCCTACGACACCGAAGGTAGTTCGACTATGTCGCGCCGCTGCGAGATATCCGGCAAAGCTGTGCTGAGTGGCAACACGGTCAGCCATGCCAACAACAAGAACCGCCGCCGCTTCCTGCCCAACCTGCAGGAGCAAACGCTGCTGTCCGACGTGCTGGGCAGCGTGCGGATGCGGCTGACGACGCATGCGTTGCGGACCATCGAGCACAATGGCGGTTTGGACGCGTTCCTGACGACGACGCCGAACCGCAACCTGCCGCCTGAAGCGCAAACGATGAAGCGCCGGCTGGTTCGTGCGGCCGCGAAGAAAGCCGCTACGGCTTAGATTTACAGCGTTATAAAGCTCTCAAGCCGCGCCCTCACCGCATTGCGGACGTCCAGGGAAACGCTGGCGCCCGCATAGCGAACAGCGCGGGCGTGTATATCGATGCTGCGGATATGGCTGAGCAGGATTTCGCCAGCGACCGGAAGGCCGGCGGGCAGCACCACGCTGGTCGGGAACGGCCGCACCCGTGAGGTAATCGGGCAGACCACGGCGAGCCCCGTGTTAGCGTTAAACAACGCCGCCGAAATCACCAATGCGGGTCGGCGGCCGGCTTGCTTCCGCCCCATGGTGGGGTCGAAATCAGTCCAGATCAGGTCGCCGGCATCCGGGACGTAGCCCGGCGGGCTCAATCGGCGACGGCTTCCTGGCCAGCGTCGGCGCCCCAGTCATAGGAATCGGCATAGGCAGCGCGCCATTCCTCGGCGGTTTTGCCCTCGAACAGCGTTGCCAGAGCAATGCGCGGCTGGACCCGGCGGATGACAATAACGTCGTTGTCAGTATCAATGTCGACCCGCTCACCATCGTGCAGCTTTGCCGCCTGGACGATGTCCCCCGGCAGCCGCACCGCCAAGTTGTTGCCCCACTTTCCTACCATCACTTGCATGTCGGCCTCCTTTAAGAGGATATTCGCAGGATAGTCGTGGAATAGCAAGGAAAACCTGCTTCAGTCTAGATCGCTCTCCGCCGCTTGCCGAAACAAGTCGAGTGCCGACGCCACTGTCGCTTCTCGCACCGCGCCCCGGTCGCCCGGGAACATGTGGCTTGTCGTTGTCACGCTGCCGCCACGGCGGGCGCAGCCGAACCAAACCAGGCCCACCGGCTTCTCAGTGCTGCCGCCGCCGGGCCCGGCGACGCCCGTGACCGAGACCGTGATATCGGCCAGGGACCGGGCCAGCGCGCCTGCCGCCATCGCCGCCGCAACCGGTTGACTGACGGCGCCGTGCTGCTCGACCAGCGCTGCAGGGACACCCACCAAGTCGGTTTTGGCGGCATTGGAATAAGTGACAAAACCGCGGTCCACCACCTCCGACGAGCCCGGAACATGGGTAAGGCACGCTGCGATCAGGCCGCCGGTGCAGCTCTCGGCGGTGGCCAGGCGCAGCCCACGGGAGCGGAACAGCTCCAGCAAGGCCGCGGCTTGGTCCAAGATGGCAGGGTTCAGCATGGACCGCCCCGTTCGGCCAGCGATATGCGTTCCAGGCGTTCAAACAGATCCAGCAGCCAGACGAAGCGGTCGCCGAACCGCCAGGATTGTGCATGCGGCAGGATGCGGGCGTGGCAGGCAGCGTCGACGAGGAAGGCGACTGCGGGCAGCGGCGGCGCTGCCGGCGGTATGCCAGTGAACAGCCGTCCCGGCACGTTGCCGAGCAGGCCCAGCTTGCGGTATCCCGGCACCCGTGCTCGGCGGGCCGGGTCGGCACCGCCCCGGCGCACGGCGTCACCAATGGCGGCATACAGCAACCGTGCCGCTGTGATGCCGGGGCGGCAGATC
>CAXTRX010000056.1:7980-18644 GCA_964246785.1 uncultured Acetobacteraceae bacterium
CGGCGATCCCGCTGTCGGCCCTTGCATACAATATGTCTGCTTCCGCCAGCAATCGTTCCACAACAGCGGTGAGGGCTGGGCTCTGCACCGGCTGGCGCAAGAGGGCGTCTGGCGCCAAACCGGCTTCGGCCAGCCATTCCAGCGGCAGGTAGAGGCGCCCGGCGGCGGCATCGGCGCCCACGTCGCGGGCAATGTTGGAGAGCTGCATCGCCACCCCTAACTCGCAGGCCCGGGCCAGCACGACGGGGCTGCGCACGCCCATGACCACCGCCATCATCGCGCCCACCGAGCCGGCGACCCGCGCCGCATACGCGAGCAACGCCGGCAAGTCCGTATAACGGCGGCCGGCTACGTCCCAGGCAAAGCCTTCCAGCAGCGCCTCGGGCAGGGCGCGCGGCAGGTGGTGCAACACCACCATGTCGGCAAAGGCGCGGTCGGCGGCGAAGCCGGCGGGGTTGCCCGCGTAAACCCGGTCGAGCCGGCCGGCAAGCCGCTCCAGCACGGCCGCACCCCCGCCGGGGCTGTCGACCGCATCATCGGCAGTGCGGCAGAACGCGTAAAGTGCGATGGCCGGCCCCGCCACCCGGTCCGGCAGCAAGCGGGACGCGGCATGGAACGAGCGCGAGCCGGTGCGGATTGCGACCCGGCAGGCGGCGAGGTCAGCAGCAGCAGCGTGGAGGCGGTCAGGCGAAGACGGACGCATGGGGCACGACCTTGTCGAGAATGCGGGCGGAGGACAGTACGCCAGGCAGCCCCGCCCCGGGATGGGTGCCGGCGCCAACCAGGTAGAGGCCGGGCACCTCCTCGCTGCGGTTATGCGGCCGGAACCAGGCGGATTGGGTCAGGATCGGCTCCAAGCCGAAGGCGGCCCCGTTCACCGCCAGAAGGTTGTCACGGAAGTCCTGCGGCGTGGTGACGCGGGAGGTCACGATCGTGTCCTCAAGCCCGGGCAGCACGGTTTGGCTCAACGCCCGGGCGATCGCCTGGCGATAGGGCTCGGCCTGCAGCCTCCAATCCGTGCCGCTCCCAAGGTGCGGCACGGGGGAGAGCACGTAGAACGTGTCGCAGCCAGGGGGCGCCATCGCCGGGTCGGTCGCGGTGGGGCGGTGCAGGTAGAGGCTGAAATCTTCCGCCAACCGCTGATGCTGGAAGATGTCCGCAAGCAGGGCGCGGTAACGCGGGCCGAGCAGGATGGTATGATGCGCCACATCCTCGTAGCGGCGGTTGGTGCCGAAATACCACACGAACAAGCCCATCGAGTAGCGCGAACGGGCGAGCTTGCGGTCGGTCCAGCGGCGGCGGGGCCGCGGGGCGAGCAGGCGGGAATAGGTCCAGGCGCTGTCCGCGTTGGAGACCACGATGTCCGCTGTGACGGTCTCGCCGCCTTCCAGCACCACTCCGGCGGCGCGCTCAGCGGCGACCGTGATGCGCTCGGCGGTGGCGTTGGTGCGCACGGTGCCGCCAGTATGCGCCACCAGCCCGGCCAGGCCACGGACCAGCGCGCCCGTGCCGCCAAGGGCATAATGCACACCCCAGCGGCGCTCGAGGAAGGCAATCAGTGCGTAGATGGCGCTGGCGCTAAACGGGTTGCCGCCCACCAGCAGCGGGTGGAACGACAGCACGGTGCGCAACCGCTCGTCCTTGATGTGGCGACGCACGGCGGCATGCACGCTGCGATGGCCGCCGAGCCGCAGCAGGGCGGGCAACACGCGCACCATGTCGGCAAGACGGTCGAATGGAACGTCTCCAAGTTGTTCGAAGCCGACGCGGTAGATTGCCTCGGACTGCGCCATGAAGCTGTCGTAGCCGGGCACGTCGGTGGGAGCGAAGCGGGCGATTTCGGCGCGCATGGCGGCCGGGTCGCCAGTGTAGTCGAACTGGCCGCCATCGGCGAAGCGGATGCGGTAGAACGGCGACACCGGCACCAGGGTCACGTCCGCCGCCATGGAGCGGCCGCAGAGCTGCCACAGCTCCTCGAACAGGAAGGGCGCGGTGATGACGGTCGGCCCGGCGTCGAAGGTGAACCCGTCCTGACGGTGCACCTGGGCGCGGCCGCCGGGCTGGTCGCCGCGCTCCAGCACCGTCACGCGCCAGCCCCGCGCACCCAGCCGCACCGCTGCGGCCAGGCCGCCAAAGCCGCTGCCGATGACCACCGCATGCGGGCGGCCGGGCGGGCTGACCCGGGTGATGGCCGTCATACGTCCTGCTCCGCCGCAGCCAGTTCCGGCCCGGCAACCCGCTTGCGGACGTGGTGCAGGGCAAATCCAAGCACCAAGACCAGCACCGGGATGCTCAGCCCCATGACCAGATCGGTGTCGAGCCAGATCCAGCCGGCCACTCTGAGACCCCTGGCGAGATCGCCGATCAACCCGACCACGTAGTAGGTGATCGCCGCCACCGAGAGGCCCTCAACGGTGGATTGCAGGCGGAGCTGCAGCTTGGCGCGCTTGTTCATCGAGTCGAGCACGGCGGCGTTCTGCTGCTCCCGCGTCAGGTCCACCCGGGTGGACAGCAGTTGCGCCACGCGGGCCACGCGAACGGCCAGCGACTCCTGCCGCGCCGAACTGGCAGTACACGTGTTCATTGCGGGGGCAAGCCGGCGGTCGGTAAATTCCTGGAAGGTCTGCAAGCCCGGCACGCGGGTTTCGCGCAGCTCGCTGATCCGGCGTTGCACCAGCGCGTGGTAGGCGCGGGCGGCGGAAAAGCGGAACTGGGTGCGCGCCTCGCGGCTCTCGATGGCGGCCGAGAGCCGGGTCAGCCGGTGCAGCAAGCCGGGTTCCGCGGCGTCGTCGGTTTCCACCAGCGCGGTGGCGATTTCTGCCAGGTCGCCCTCGGCTTCGGTCAGCAACGGGGCGAGGTCACGGGCAATTGGCAAGGTCAGCAGCGCCATGACCCGGTAGGTTTCGATCTCCAGCAGGCGCTGCACGATCAAACCGGCTTCCTGAGGGGCAAGGCCATGGTCGTGGATCAGCAGCCGGCCGAAGCCGTCGTGGTTGATGCGTAGATCGGTGACCGCGGTGGCCATCCCGCCCGCCAGGCTGGCGCCCACCAGCAGATGGCCGGCGAACAGGCGCTTTGATAGGACGTCGGGGTCCGGCGGGGCGTCGCTATGCACCAGGGCGGCATGCGTGGCGACGATGAGTTGGCCCGGCAAGGCGGCCACCCAATCCGCGGGCACCGCGTCGATGGCTTGGCCGGCAAATGGGTCTTGCTCGGCGGTGTCGACGGCAAAGGTGTAGCGGACGAACTCGGTATGGCGCTCCCAACGCACGCGGAAGCTGGCGAACGTGCCGGTGAAGTGGCTGGCGCCGGGTTCGGGCGGGGCGGCGCCGAACCTGCTCGCGAGCTGGGTGACGGCGCGAAGTTGCGCCTCCCGCTCGCTGGGGGGCGTGAGCAGGACGATGTAGGACAGGCGGGCCGGCGGGCTTAGCAGGCCGGATGGGCGGGCATGGACCTCGTCGTTGAGCTCGGTGCGCTGCGGGTGGTCGGCCGGGAGCCTCATGGCCGCCCCTGCCTCGCTTCCCTCTCCCTCTTTCTCTCCCTCTCCCTCTGGGAGAGGGTCGGGGCGAGGGAGCGGCGCGTCCTGTTCGGGGCGTTCTGTGGCGCTGCATCCCTCACCCAACCCTCTCCCAGAGAGAGAGGGCTTTTTAGGAGATTGAGGGCGGATCGAGTGCTCACGAGGCCAGCCGGTGCGCGGGCGCGGCGTCGGCTAGGATGGCGGCCACCTGCTCGGGCTGCTCCTCGTGCGCCAGATGGCCCAGTCCAGGCAGCCGGATCAGCGTGGCGCCCGGCACCATGCCCGCAAAACGCACCTGGTCGGCAGGCGGGATGGTGCGGTCCGCTTCGCCGCACACCACCACCAACGGGGTGGCAAGCTTTGGCAGGTCCCGCGCCAAGGGCCGTAAGTCCCAGTTCGCCATCATGCCGAGCGCGCCCTTGGTGTGGCTCGGGCGGCGCATCAGCCGGCCGTAGAGCGATACACCCTCCTCGTCCAGCTTGGACCCGGTGCCGGCAAGCAACTGCTCCACCACGCGACGGCTGCCCGCACTCCAGGAGAAAACCCGTGGCACCAGCGGGTTCAGCACCAGCAGCTTGGCCAGCGGCGAGAACAGCGGCGCCGCCCCGCCGCCCAACGGCAGCACCGCGGCGTTCAGCCCCACCAGCGCGGCCGGAGCGATCCGCCCATCCAAACACATCCGCGCCAAGATGGCGGCGCCCGCGGAGTGCCCGACCGCCACCTCCGGCTGCCAGCCCTGCTTCTGCAGCAATGCGGTGAGGTTACGTGCCATGCCGGGCAGGGTCAGCCGATGGCTAGCGGGCAGTTGGGTGAAGCCATGGCCGGGCAAATCCGGCATCACCACGGTAAAATGCTGGGCCAAGATCGGGGCCAAGGCGCGGTAGGAATGCGTCGACGCGCCGGTGCCGTGCACCAGCAGCATTACCGGACCCGCACCCAGCACCTGCACGTGCCAAACCAGCCGGTCTGCCTCGATGAAACGGCTGTGGCTGCGAAGCGGCCAATCCCGTCCCTCGGTCGCCCAATCGGCCGGCGGGGTCACGGCATCACGCGGCCGCCAGGCCAGTCAGGTGGGCCAGGTTCTTGAAGAAAATCCGCATATGGGCGAGCGGCTTGGCGCGTACCAGTTCCTTGTTCATGTAGGCGTCCCAGGTCAGCTCCTGGACGTCCTTGTCGCGGCAGATCGCCACGAAGCGTTCGCGCCGACCGTCGTTGGTGTACCAGTACTTTTGCATGATGCCGAGGATCCAGAACACGCCGCCATGAGTGCGCATGAACCGCTTGCGGGCGCTGCGCAGCACGCGGGCGTCGCCAGTGCTGCAGAACCGGTCTGCCGCCTCCGCCACCACGCGGCCGCAATGCATGGCGTAGTAGATGCCCTCGCCTGAGGCCGGCGCTACCACGCCTGCCGCGTCACCAGCGAGGATCACGTCCCGTCCGTTGTCCCAGCGCTTCAGCGGGCGCAGCGGGATGGGGGCGCCCTCGCGCCGTACCGTCTCCATCCCCTCCATCCCCGTGCTGAGCCGCAAGCGGCCGACCGCGCCGCGCAGCGAGAAGCCCTTGTGCATCGACCCCGTGCCGATGCTGGCGGTGTCGCCGTGCGGGAAGATCCAGGCGTAGAAATCCGGCGACAGCGAACCCTGGTAGTAAACGTCGCAGCGGTCGGCGGCAAAGCTTGGCGGGACGCGGACAATCTCGTGGTAGGCGAACACGAACGGGACCCGGTCCGCCTTGGGGATGGTCTGACGCGCGACGGCCGAGTTGGCGCCATCCGCCCCGATCACCAGGCGGGTGCGCAGCCGGGCCGTCATCCCGTCGTTCCCGTACTCCACGGTCGCCGTGCCATCCGCGTCGCGACCGATGCGCTCGAATGCGCCCGTCACCCGCTCGGCACCATGCTCGGCGGCGCGGCAGCGCAGCCACTCGTCGAACGGCTCGCGGTCCACCATGCCGACGAAACCGCCGTCGATCGGCATATCCACCTCGCGCGACTTGGGGCTGACCATGCGCGCGCCGGTGATCTTGGCCACCAGCAGGTGGTCGGGGATGTCGAAGTCCTGGATGGCACGGGGCGGGATGGCGCCGCCGCAGGGCTTGATCCGCCCAGCCCGGTCGAGCAGGGCGACTCGTCGGCCGGCCCGGGCGAGGTCGGCGGCGGCGGTGGCGCCGGCCGGGCCGCCGCCCACGACGACGACATCATAGGTCTGTTCCACCACGGCGCTCTCCTCTATCGGACGGCGATTGCGCAAGCCAGCATGCCCCAGACGTAAAGCATCGTCCCGGTGGCGTTGTACCAAGGAGCCAGGTCGCGCGGCCGGCGCAGCAGCCGGGTCATCAGCCCAAGCTGGACGACCAGCAAAACGGCCACCACGGCGGCAGCAGCCGAATGGTGCCACTGCAACATTAGCCCGACCACGACGAACTGCGGCACGGCCATTGCGACGCAGGCGACCCGCACCGCCCTATGCACTCCAAGCTTGGCCGGCAAGGAGCCAACCCCGGTGCGCAGGTCGCCCTCGACCGACTTGAAGTCGTTCAGCGTCATGATGCCATGCGCGCCCAGGCTATAGAGGGCGGCCAGCAGCAGGATATGCGGCTGCGGCAGCGCTCCCGTCATCACGGCCGCACCGGTGAACCAGGGCAGGCCTTCGTAACAAAGCGCCACCGCGCTGTTGCCCCACCAGCCATTCGCCTTCAGCCGCAGCGGCGGGGCGCTGTAGGCCCAGGCCAGGGCAAGCCCGAAACAGGCCGCGCCGAATACGAACCGGCCCAAAGCTGCGGCCAGCAGCAAGGACAGCCCGGTCCATAGGCAGGCGATGATGAAACCCCAGCGGCCCGGCATGCGGCCGGACGGGATGGGGCGACCGGGCTCGTTGATCGCATCCACGTGGCGGTCGAACCAGTCGTTGCAGGCCTGGCTGGTCGCACACACCATGGGGCCGGCCAGCAACACACCCCCAGCAGCCGCCGCCCAATGCGCGCCGACCGGCGCCCCCGAGGACACCACGCCGCAGCCAAACGCCCACATCGGCGCAAACCAGGTGAGCGGCTTGAGCAGCTCCAGCACCACGCGCGGATGCGGCGTGACCGTTACGGCTACCAGACCCGGCGTGATCGCACGCTCCGTCATTGCACGTCCGCTTTGTCGGACAAATCCCCCATGCCGTAGCGGCGCAGCTTGACGTAGAGGCTCTGCCGGCTAAGCCCGAGCAGCTCGGCGGCCGACGCGCGGTTGTCGCCAGTGAGTTCAAGCGCCGCCTCGATGCACAGCCGCTCGATCACGTCTGTGGTCTCTCGCACCATGTCCTTCAGCGTCACGCGGCCGATCAGCTCGGTCAGCTGGTCGATCGAGCGCGGCAGTTCGCGGGCGGCGCGCGTGGTGGCAACTGGACGGCGTCCGGTGACGCGGATGACGAAGCCGAAGCAGGTGCGTCCCGCCATCACCGCCGAGCCGGCCGCGATCTCCACCGGAGCCACCACGCCGTATTCGCCGCGGACCTCGGTCGCAAACAGGCGGACATTGCCGTGCCCGCGCAGATTGGCCAGCAACACCGGCAGGTCCGTGGCAGGGCGGCCGAGCCAGCGGTCCAGCGACTCGCCGCGCGCCTGCTCCTCGGTGGTGAGTTGCGCCATCTCCAGAAACGCCGGGTTGGCCGAAGTGATGGTGCCGTCGGGCGTGGTGACCACAAAGCCATCTGGCCCGGCGTCGACCAAATGCTCGATCTCGGACGCGCCGCGCGGGGCGGGCGGCGCGTCACCCAGCAGGCGGACCAGGAAAAACGCCGCGTTGTCCTGCCGGAACAGCGCAGCCGACACACGCAGCTCGGACTTGGCACCTTGCCCGCGATGGATGTGCGCGACGATGTCGTCGCCCCGGCCAGCAGCGCGCACTCCGCCGAGCAGCACCGACACCGGCTGGGCGCTCTCCGGCGCGAACAATGACAGAAACGGCTGGCCAACCACGCGGGCGCCATCATCCACCCCGAGCACATGCCCAGCAGCAGGGTTCGCCTCCACCACGATATCGGCCGCCGCGTCCACCACCAGGACAGGCTCGGACGACAGATGGAACAGCATGCGGTAGCGGGTTTCGATATGGCGCAGGCGGGCATAGTCGCGCTCCATCGCCTGCTGCGCCTCGACCAGGCGTTGCTGCAGGGCGGCGATGGGGCGCAGGTCGCGGCCGAACACGACAATGCGGCCGTCGTTGCCGATCTGCACGGCGGAGTAGAGCACCGGCACATCCGCGGCGCCGGGCACCGCGTGGTTCACCTGGCGCCATCGCGATGCCGTCGGCGCGGCATCGGTCATCAGGCCCTGGATTTTCCCCCGGCTTTCCACCGTGACGGTATCGATCCAGCGCCGCCCTGGCCAGGCGCCATGGCTTTGCAGCGCGTCGGCCAGCTCCTTGCTGTGGAAGGCAGCGTCCAGGATTGCGCCCTCGGCGCTGAGCACAAGCGACACGTCCGAGGCAGCCGCGATAACTGTTGCGGCCGTTTGTGCATCCATGTTGCTGAGGCTGTGCTTCGGCGAGCCGAACGTCGCTACGTAGGACACGGGGCACCAACGCCGAAGCCGCGAAACGTGAAAAACTGCGGCACTATGAGCCTTTCGGACCGATCCGGGATTTGCGCGGGCCGGTCCATCAGTTCACGCAGACTCGGCCATCAGGTTCAGCATTCCTTGCGCCTGCAGCACGGCTTGCCAGCCGTCGCGCGCCGTGGCATCCGCGCCGACCAGTTGCACCAGCTCCGGCCGTTCGTTGACAAGCGGGCCGCCGACCATCACGCCAAGCGCCCGGTTGCGCGAAGCCCGGCGGACGGCACGGATGCAGGACGCCAATTCGTCCACATGGATTTGTGTGCCGATGGAAAAGCCAATGACGGCGAACCACTCTGCGCGGACCAGATCGGTGAGGTTGATTGCCGTGGTTGCGGGCTCGCACCACACGCTCCAACCGGCGCGACGGAAGAAATCGGCCACCATCATCACGCCAAAGTTATGCTGCGCGCCGGGAACGGGGCTGAGCAGGGCGCGGCTGGTCTGCAGGCGGCGTGCGGTCGGTTGCCAAAACGCCGGGCCGACCGCGCGCATGACGCCATGCAGCCGCCACAGGCCCAAGGTGACGGTGCTGAAGTCGGTCGTGTCGTTGTCCCACAGTTCGCCCAGGTGGCGCGCGGCAGGGGCTAGCAGGTCTAGGTAAATCGATTCCAGCGGCACGCCGCGGGCCCGCGCGCTCGCCACCACGCCGAGTGCCGCGCCCTCTTCGGGGCTTACCGCGGCTTCGGCCAGGCTGGTCACGTCGGCCAGGGCAATCAAAGGCGCCGCAGCAGGCGCGAAAGCCGCACGGCCGGCCAGCACCAGCCGAGGAATAACCTGGGCTGCCACTGTGTGCTCGATCGCGCGGCTGAGCGAGCGCCGTTCGCCTGCTGACTTGGGCTGCCGTGGCGGCAAGTCGAGCCGGAAAAGCTGCATACCCTCCGGCCGCGCTTCGCTGATGGCTGAGTGCTGGATCATGTCGTCCATTCAGTTCACTCCCTGATATTCAATCCGTCGCCCCTTCCTGTCAACACGGGTTTACGTAAACCTAGATTGACAGTCGGCAGTGACACGGCTTAGCGTTTTATCCCGTGGGGACCCTGGCATGCAGAAGGCCAGGTGGCGACTGAAAAAACGCCTGAGCGAACGACGAATCGGCCGCCAGTCAAGAACGAGGGATCAGCATGGTGCACAGCACAATAACTCGCCTCATCGATAATTTCGATTGTTGCCCCTGGGGCGCCATGACGGGCCGCCCGCAAGCGCGCACTGCAGCGCCGCCCGCACTCTACACCACCGAGCAGCGTCAACGCCGCGATGCCACGCGCTGGACCATGGTGCAGGGCGTGCTGGCGCCAGTGCAGTTCATGGTTTTCCTGGTCAGCTTGAGCCTCGTGCTGCATTTCCTGTTCACCGGCTCGGGCCTCTCGGCAGCCACCAGCTCCATCGTGCTCAAGACCGTCGTGCTCTACGCCATCATGATCACCGGGGCGTTCTGGGAACGCGCAGTGTTTGGCCGCTACCTGTTTGCCCGCGCCTTCTTTTGGGAGGACGTGATGAGCACCCTGGTGATGGTGCTGCACACCGCCTACGTCGCCGAACTCTGGCTCGGCGCCGTCGACAGCCACCAGCTCATGCTGCTGGCGCTCGCTGCCTATGCCGCCTACCTGATCAACGCTGCACAATACGTGCTGAAGCTGCGCGCGGCGAGGCGGGATAGCCGGCCCATGCCACGCCATGCGGCCGCGATGGGCCTAGGCTAATGGACGGGCTCGCCACACTTCCAGCCGGTCTGGACTGTGGCGCCTCGATGCCGGTGTTGCGCGAGCGCGGTCAGCGGGAGGTGTTCTGCGGCCTGACTGCGATCGTGTGGCTGCATCGCGCCCTGACCGACGCGTTCTTTCTGGTGGTGGGCTCCCGCACCTGCGCGCATTTGCTGCAGTCGGCTGCCGGCGTGATGATTTTTGCCGAGCCGCGGTTTGCCACCGCCATTATCGACGACCGCGACTTGGCCGGGATCGCAGACGCCAATGACGAGCTGGACCGTGTGGTGGCCCAACTCCTGGCGCGGCGGCCCGAAATCAAGCTGCTGTTCCTGGTTGGCTCGTGCCCATCCGAAGTGATCAAGCTCGACCTGTCGCGGGCGGCGGCGCGGCTGTCCCGGGCGCATGCGCCGGCGGTGCGCGTGCTGAACTACTCGGGCAGCGGGATTGAGACGACGTTCACCCAGGGCGAGGACGCCTGCCTTGCCTCGCTGGTGCCCGAACTACCTCAAGCCCGGCCTGGCGAGCGCTCGCTGCTGGTGGCGGGGGCCATGGCCGAGGTGGTGCAAGGGCAAATGAGCCGGTTGTTTGCCGACCTCGGCATCGGCCCGGTGGCGTTCCTGCCGCCGCGGAGCTCCGCCGTGCTGCCCGCCGTCGGGCCCGGCACGCAGGTTCTACTGGCGCAACCGTTTCTGGCCGATACCGCGCGGGCGCTGGCAGAGCGCGGCGCGCTACGTTTGCCGGCGCCGTTCCCGTTGGGCGCGGAGGGCACCACCGCCTGGCTGCGCGCGGCGGCCATGGCCTGGGGCGTGCCAGCGGCGCGGTTCGCCGCGGTGCCCCGCCCG
>CAXTRX010000057.1:0-2629 GCA_964246785.1 uncultured Acetobacteraceae bacterium
CTCCCAGAGCGAGAGGGCTTCCTAATAGACCGCGGCTGGTTCCTCGCTCTCCCTCTGGGAGAGGGTCGGGGTGAGGGAGCCGATGCCACCCAAGTCACCCCGCCTGGCACGCCTCGAACCCCCGTCGCAACTGCGGCCGATTGAGGTTGCGCCCGATGAACACCAGCCGCGAGCGCCGCTCCTCGCCCCCGGGCCACGGCCCGATGAACGCGCCGTCCGCTATCATGTGCACGGCCTGGAACGCGAACCGCTTGTCCTCGCCGGCATAATGCAGAATGCCCTTGGTGCGCAGCAAATCCTGCCCCTTCTCCTGCAACAGGCTGCTGATCCAGCCATTGAACTTCTCCGGATCAATCGGCCGGCTTACCTCGAACGACATGCTGGCGATGTCGTCATTATGCTCATGCTCGTTTTCGGTCAGGAAATCCGGCTTCACCTCGGCCAGGATGCGCTCCAGGTCGAACGCCCCCTGGTCCATCACCGCGGCGATATCCACCGCCGAACGCTGGGTGCGGTGGATGGTGGCAAACCGGTTGATCGCGCGGATCTTGCCTTCGACCGCCTCCTGCTCCGCCTCGGTCACCAGGTCGGTCTTGTTCAGCAGGATCACGTCGGCAAACGCGATCTGCGCCGCCGCCTCGGCACTGTCCGCCAGCCGGGCCGCCAGGTTCTTGGCGTCCACCACCGTCACGATCGCGTCCAGCCGGGTTCGCGCGCGCACGCCCTCGTCGACGAAGAACGTCTGTGCCACCGGCGCTGGATTGGCCAGCCCGGTGGTCTCGATGATGATGCCGTCGAACTTGCCGCGGCGCTTCATCAGCCCGCCGACGATGCGGATCAGGTCGCCGCGCACGGTGCAGCAGATGCAGCCGTTGTTCATCTCGAACACTTCCTCGTCGGTGTCCACGACAAGGTCGTTGTCCACTCCCAGCTCACCGAATTCGTTGATCACCACGGCGTATTTGCGGCCGTGGTTCTCCGACAGGATGCGGTTCAGCAAGGTCGTCTTGCCGGCGCCCAGGTAGCCGGTGAGCACGGTGACGGGAATGAGGTCAGACGTTTGCGACATCGAGTGCCTCGGCAAAGTGTTCAACCGCCATATAGGGGTGCGGCGCGCCGTTCCCCAACCCTTCGCCGAACCGTGGCCGACTTCGCTCGCCGCGCCTATGGCACCGCTTCGTAGTGCGGCAGCAGCCATTCCGACGGCTCCTGGGCGGCTGCTTCATACCATTGAGCCACCAACGGATGCTGGCGGACCGCTTGGCAGTAGTCCAGCGAGCTCGCCGCCAGATCAGGCAGGTAGGATAGGAAGCGGCACACGACGGGAGCATACATCGCATCCGCCGCGCCAAAGCTGTCGCTGTACAGAAAGCGGCTTGCCATACGGGCCTCGCGCCAGATTGTCTCGATGCGGGCGATGTCGGCCAGCACATCCGGCTCCAGAGCCGAGCCCTGGCGCAGCCGGCCTAAATTCATCGGCATGGCCACTCGCAAGGCGCGGAACCCGGCGTGCATCTCCGCCGCAATCGAACGCGCGGCGGCACGCGACGCAAGCTCGCGCGGCCACAATGCAGGGGCAAACTCGGCGCAATACTCCGCGATCGCCAGGCTCTCCCACACCCGCGCACCATCATGCTCCAGGTAGGGCACCAGGCCGGTCGGCGTCATGTCCTTGATGGCCTGCGTGCCGCCGCGCGACAGCGGGATCACCTGCTCCGTCACGTCGAGCCCGGCCAGCCGCACCAGCACCCAGCCTCGCATGGACCAAGACGAGTAGCGGCGCGTGCCGATCACGAGCAATCCGTCGGCCAAGCCTCACCTCCGCAATTGAGCTTCTGCGGCAACAGTGCCACGGTGCCGCTTGTCCGCAAACGGGTCCCCATCCGACATGAACGAAATCAGCCGGCCGAACAACCTCGACGCCTTCTGGATGCCCTTCAGCGCCAACAAAGCGTTCAAGGCGGCACCCCGCCTGCTGGCCCGCGCCGAGGGCATGTTCTACTATACCAACGACAACCGCGAAATCCTGGATGGCACCGCCGGGCTCTGGTGCTGCAACGCCGGGCATGGGCGGCGCGAGATCGTCGAGGCCATCCAGCGCCAGGCCGCGGTGATGGACTTTGCGCCCACCTTCCAAATGGGCCATCCCATCGCCTTCCAAGCCGCCGCCCGCCTCGCCGAAATCACCCCCGACGGCATGGACCGCGTCTTCTTCACCAATTCCGGCAGCGAAAGCGCGGACACGGCGCTCAAGATCGCCCTCGCCTACCACAAAGCCCGCGGCGACGGACAGCGCGTGCGGCTGATCGGTCGGGAGCGCGGCTATCACGGCGTGGGCTTCGGCGGCATGTCGGTCGGCGGCATCGGCGGTAACCGCAAGCAGTTCGGCGCCATGCTGCCCTATGTCGACCACCTCCCCCATACGCTGGACCTCGGCCGCAACGCCTTCGCCCATGGCATGCCCGAGCACGGCGCCGAGCGGGCGGACGCGCTTGAGACCCTGGTGGCGCTGCATGGCGCCGACACCATCGCCGCCGTGATGGTGGAGCCAATTGCCGGGTCCACCGGCGTGGGGGCCCCCCCCCAGGGGGGCCAGCCCCCGCGGCGGCCCAGAAAGGCCCCACCCCCC
>CAXTRX010000057.1:2639-18559 GCA_964246785.1 uncultured Acetobacteraceae bacterium
TCCACCGGCGTGCTGCCGCCGCCGCTGGGCTACCTGCAGCGGCTGCGCCAGATCTGCGACCAGCACGGCATCCTGCTGATTTTCGACGAGGTCATCACCGGGTTCGGCCGCATTGGCGCCAACTTCGGCAGCGAGCGGCTGGGTGTGGTGCCGGACATCATGACCTTGGCCAAGGGCCTCACCAACGCCGCCGTCCCGATGGGCGCCGTCGTGGTCCGCAACGGCATCTACGACACCGTGGTGCATGGCGTCCCGGCCGGCATCGAGCTGTTCCACGGCTACACCTATTCGGGCCACCCGCTCGCCGCCGCCGCCGCCATTGCCTCGATGGACGTGCAGCGCGCCGACGACCTGCCCGGCCGCGTCCGCGAGATCGAGCCCTACTGGCAGCAGGCGGTGCACTCCTTGCGTGGCCTGCCCAACGTGATCGACGTCCGCGACACCGGGCTGATTGCCGGCATCGAACTGGCGCCGCGCCCCGGCAAGCCGACCGACCGCGCCGTCCAGGTGTTCGGCCGCTGCTTCGACGCCGGGCTGCTGATCCGCAGCACGGGGGACATCGTCGCGCTGTCGCCGCCGCTGATCATCGAGCGCGCGCACGTGGACCGCATCGTGGAGACGCTGTCGGACGCGATCCTGGCGGAGGCTGCCTGATCCAGCCGCGCGTCTCTCCAAGGATCTCGGTCGTCGTCAACACCTGCGACCGCGCCGCCGTCCTGCCCCACTGCCTGGCCGGCCTCATCGCGCAATCCTACCGGGACTTCGAAGTCATCGCCGTGGCCGGACCATCGCAAGACGGCACCGGCGCGGTGTTGGCGGCACATCCGTGGGTGCGGGTCGGACGCTGCCCGGAGCGCCGGCTCGGCCTGTCCCGCAACATCGGCATTGCGATGGCCGCCGGCGATGTGGTGGCGTTCATCGACGACGACGCCGTCCCGTTCCCCGACTATCTCCAGCGCATTGCCGAGGGCTACTCCGACCCGGCGGTTGGTGCCGTGGGCGGCTTCACCCATGACACCGTGCTCGACCGGCTGGATTGGCGCCACTGCACCGCCACTTTGGATGGCGCGGTTGAGATCAACGCCCAGCCGCCGCTCGACCGCTTCCAGGCTCCAGGCGCAGACCCTTTCCTCTACCTACCCGGCTGCGTGATGAGCGTGCGGCGTGATGTCTTGGTGACCACGGGGGGATTCGATGAACGGCTGATCTATTGCTTCGACGACATCGACGTATGCCGCCGGGTCGCCAATGCCGGCTGGCGCGTGGTGAGCCGGCCCGAGGCGTTGGTCCATCACGGCTATGCCCCCAGTGACTCCCGCGATGGCCGCCGGGTCGTGCATGACGCGTATCCGATCCTGTTCTGCCAGGTGGTGTTCGTGGAAGGGCGTCGCACGGCGGTTCAGCATTGGGCGGATCATTGGCGACGGTTGGGCGATGGGCATCTTGCTGAAGGCACCTTCAGCCAGGCTCACCACGCTGCTTACCAATCTCGCGTCCAGGCCGCCGTGCAAGACGGGCTGGCGGCAGTGGCCGGCGGACGCCCAGCAGTGGCGTTGCCGCCACCGCCAGCATGGTGCCAGCGACCGCGCCAACCACGGCCGGCAGGTCTAACCTAATGCGACTTGCCGCGACCCGTCTTGCCTTGCAGCGCGTCGATCCGTTTGGAAGCCTCCGCCTTGCTCAGCGTCTCATCGAACGGCTCGCCGGCCTCTTCGCTCAACGTCTTCAGATACGACGCCTGCGCGCCCGTCATCGTCTCCTCACCCGTGGTCCAGGTGTCCGGGTCCTTGACGGTGTTGGAGGGAGTGTCATCAGTCGGGGTTTTTGGGTTTGTGCTCATGTGCAGATCAACGCGGCTGTGCACGTTTTGTTTCTGTCAAAGCAAACCCTGGCGCTGAAAACTCAGCCATCCGCCGCTTCCCACGATCACATGGTCATGCAGCACGATCCCCAATACGCCGACGGCCCGTTTGATCTCGCCCGTCATGGCCAAGTCCGCCTGCGACGGTGTTGTGTCCCCGCTTGGGTGGTTGTGCACCAGGATTATCGCCGCCGCGTGCAGTTCCAGCGCCCGCTTCGCCACCTCACGCGGGTAAACCGGCGTGTGGTTCACCGTGCCGCGGGATTGCGCCTCGTCGGCCACCAGCCGGTTGCGGTTGTCGAGGAACAAGATCCGGAACTACTCCACCCGCTCACGCGCCAGCACCGCCGTCAGATAGCGCATCAGCGCGTCCCAGTTCGACAGCACCGGCAGGTCCCGCACCTCGGACCAAACCAGCCGCAAAGCCGCCGCCTGCACTGTCTTGAGCGCGGCAGCCCCCGCCTCGCCCATGCCGTCGACGCTGCGTAGATCGTTTAGCGGCGCCGCAATCGCATTGGCGAAGCTGCCGAACCGCGATAGCAGGGCACGCGCAATCGGCTTGGTGTCCCGCCGCGGCAGCGCCAGGAACAGCACCAGTTCTAAAAGCTCGTGGTCGGCCACGCTGTCCGGCCCGGCGGTGAGCAAGCGCCCGCGAAGACGCTGGCGGTGCCCCTCGGCGCTCAACGGCGATGGCGGAACCGCGTCTGGCATCAGCTCCTCAGTCGCCACCAGGACTAAGTGGCCTGGATGGCCGTATCCGGCAACAGCCAGCGGGCCAGTTGCTCCCGGGTCGCATCGGCCAATGGCACGGATCGGCGCGTTGCGACATCAATCATCACCAGCACCGTCGAGGCCTCGGCGGCAAGGGTTCCTTCGCTGCTGAGCCGCTGCCGGAAGCTGACCGACTTGGTGCCGACCCGCTGCACCGCCGTCTCCACCAGCACGTCACCGGGCCATGACAGCTCATGCTTGAAGTCGATTTCAAGGCGCGCGAGCACGGGGGAGACGCTGCGGTCCCGCGCCAGCATCCCGGCTGCGGCAAGGAGTTCCACCCGCCCTGCCTCAAACAGGGTCGCGTAAACCGCGTTGTTCAGGTGCCCGTTCACGTCGTTGTCGGAGAAACGCAGGCGGTTGGTGGTTTTAAACCACGACCCAGCCTCCTGGGGTTCAGGCATAGGGCGGCTTGTTGTGGCCCGCCGGCGAGTGGGTGAACACCTCGCAGCCATCCTCCGTCACGCCCACCATGTGCTCGAATTGGGCTGACAGGCTGCGGTCCCGTGTCACGGCGGTCCACCCGTCATCCAGCACCTTCACTTCCGGTCGGCCGGCATTGACCATTGGCTCGACGGTGAAGAACATGCCGGGGCGCAGCAACGGCCCCTCGCCGGGCCGGCCGAAATGCAGCACGTTCGGCGCCTCGTGGAAGCGGCGGCCAATGCCATGGCCGCAAAAGTCTCGCACCACGCTGAAGCGCTGCGCCTCCACATAGCTTTGAATGGCATGCCCGACGTCGCCCAGGGTGGCGCCCGGCCGCACCGCCGCCACGCCGCGGACCAGCGCCTCGTAGGTCACATCCAGCAGCATGCGGGCCCGCGTGCCGGCAGTGCCCGCCACATACATCCGGCTGGTGTCGCCGTGCCAGCCGTTCAACACCACGGTCACGTCGATGTTCAGGATATCCCCGTCGATCAGCCGGCGCTCGCCTGGAATGCCATGGCACACCACGTGGTTGATCGAGGTGCAGATCGACTTTGGATAGCCGCGATAGTTCAGCGTGGCCGAGACGCCGCCACTCTTCTCCATGAACTCGTTGCATAGCACATCGAGTTGGGCCGTGGTCACGCCGGGCTTCACATGCTCCGTGATCATGTCGAGGGTCTCGGCAGCCAGTCGCCCGGCTGCGCGCATGCCGACAAAATCCTCCGGCCGGTGCAAGGTAATCCGCCGCCCGTCCACGCCGCCATCCATCTGCGTCCTATTCTCCCCTCTGCATGAGCGATGAAAATGCGCAAGCTGATGGCCCGGTGCAAGGCTTTGAACCGCTTTGCAGCAGTTTCAGCCGCTATGATGCCAAAGCGCGCCCGGCACTGCATGGCTGGAGGAGGCATGCCGCGTGACGGAATGCGGCACGGTTGATACGGCCCGGGGCTTGATCATGGCTGGCGGAACCGCCAGCGAGATGCTCCAGGCCCGGCGCAGCGCCGCGGTCCGCTCCGCCAGGTCGCTGCGGACCCCGCGACGGCTTGGCGCTGCTCGGGCCACCGCCCACACATGGCCCGGCAGCACCGCGGGTGGCAAGGTCGCGGCAGCAGCAGAGGCAACCAACAGCGGCATGCGCATACGCGGCGCGCCTTGGCTGACCGGCACGCCCATCTGCTCGAACCCCGCATCCAGCAAGGACGCCATGTGCTCGTCGCGTTCGCCCCCGTTGGCCGCCCCCATGACCACGCCCACCAGCCGGACTTCGCCGCGCATCGCCGACGTGACCAGGTTGCAACCGGACGCGTCAATATACCCGGTCTTGAGCCCGTCCGCCCCGGGATACGTTTGCAGCATACGGTCGTGATTGGGGATCAGCCGGCCATGGAACACGAACGACGGAACGCTGAAATAGCGGTATTCGACCGGATAGTCCCGGATCAGGTGGCGGGCCAGCAACGCGAGATCCCGCGCGGTGGTCACCTGCTCCGGATCTGGCCAGCCGGACGCATTGCGGAACGTCGTGTGGCTCATGCCAAGCGCCCGCGCCCGCAAGGTCATCATCTGAGCGAACTGCGCCTCGTCCCCGCCCAGCAACTCGCCGAGTGCCGCTGCGGCGTCATTGGCCGACTTGGTGACCAGGCCGAGCAGCGCCTGCTCCACCGTTATATAGCTGCCCGGGAGCAGCCCAAGCTTGGACGGCGGCATGTCGGCTGCGTGAGCGGATATCGGCACCGGCTGCTCAAGCGAAACACGATGGTCTCGCAACGCTTCGAACAGCAGGTAAATCGTCATCAGCTTGGTGAGGCTCGCAGGATAGCGCGGCTCGTCCGCGTTGACCGCCTCAAGCACCTGTCCGCTTGCCACATCCACAACAAAGGACGCGTAGCGGTCCGACCCTATCTGGGCAGCAACCGGCCGGGACCATACGGCGAAGACCGTCAGCGTGACGGCAAACACGAGGCTGGACATGACGCCAGTGGTCCGAAAGCGCCGCCGCACCATACCCCCGCATTCAATTGCAGTGGCAACCACCCTACCGAGTGTAGCGCTGCCCTGTCCAGCCAAGACCTCGAAACCGCGCACGCGCTGCTATTTGGTATGCAATGGTGCTGAAGCACGATGCACGCACGCTTTCCAGCCGGCATCCGTTAGAGACGCGGTAGCGTACGGCACCGAAGGCATCAATGTGGCTATCGCATTGCACAATTTCAGTTGACGGCAGCCATCTACGTTCATATGCAAGCGTTGTGTTGCGGTGCAGCATAGCCGCCGGGGACCGATAAGCGAATAATCGTACGCCGGTAAGCTTCAACTTAGCGGGAAGTCGACACATGGACATGCCAAATCAGACCACCGAGAATATCGATCGCACGGTGAGCGTCCTCAAGGATGGCGTGAGCGCCGGTGCCAACGCTGGCCTTCACCAGGCCCAAACGGTCATGCACGACGGCATGCAGAAGGCGATCAAGGCCACCGAGGAGATGGTCTCGTTCAGCCAGGGCAACGTCGAGGCAGTGGCGAAATCCAGCCAAATTCTTATGACCGGCATGCAGGACCTCAGCCAGAGCCTGGCCGCTTCGGCCAAGGCCTCGATGGAAGAGACCGTCAATGGGCTCAAGGCGCTGAGCGGCGTCAAGTCTTTCAAGGACTTCTACGAGCTTCAGGCAGCCATGATGCGCTCGGCCGTCGAGCGCAGCGTGGCGCAGACCAGCCAATTGACCGAACACAGCATCAAGCTGTCCGAACGCGCCTTCGCGCCCATCGGCGCACGGCTCAGCCTGGCCACCGACCGGCTTGGCCGGGTCGGCTAAGCCTTGCATCGATAGTTCAAGCTGCCTGAGAGGTCCGAGACCTCAAGGCATTGCGGACCTCATTACGACGCGGCGTTGGGCCCGGATGTTATAGCCGGGCCCTCCTGCACACCGCCCCCCTGCAAGCCTCGGCCCATTTAAACCACTGTCCTGGCGGGAGCTCATGTCGTCAGGGCTTTTCCCGCGCGACACCAATCCGATATGCTGCCCGCATGTCCACCAAAGCGGCTCAGGCCTTTCTTCCATGAGTGACTCCGATAAACGCGGTGGCGACGCACCAAGCATCGGCGTTGTCACCAAAGCGCGCCCCAAGACCCGCAAGCCGGCGATGTATAAGGTCCTGATGCTGAACGATGATTACACGCCCATGGAATTCGTCGTCCACGTGCTCGAACGCTTCTTCCAGAAGACGCGCGAAGAGGCGACGCGTATCATGCTTCATGTGCATCGGCGCGGCGTCGGCGTCTGCGGCGTGTTCACTTACGAGGTGGCAGAAACCAAGGTCACGCAGGTCATGGACCTCGCGCGGCAGAACCAACATCCGCTGCAATGCACGATCGAGAAAGAGTGAGGGCTGAAAAGCGCCGTCTGCTCCCCCATGTGACGCAGACCCGCATGCCTCACCCGCTAAGAGGGTCGGCCGAAGTTAAGGGATCGACAACCCGGCCGGCGTATAGTGAGGTATGTTCCAGCCTAAGGAGCAGCGAACGACGATGCTGTCACGCAACCTAGAGCAGACGCTGCACCGCGCCCTGTCGTTCGCGAGCGAACGCCGGCACGAGTATGCCACGCTAGAGCACCTTCTACTTGGCCTGGCGGACGACACAGATGCGGCCACCGTCCTGCGCGCCTGCGGGGTTGACCTCGAGAAGCTGCGCCAAGAGTTGGGCGAGTTCCTCGACAAGGATCTGCCCGGTCTCGCCACCGAGCGGCCCGGCGATCCTAAGCCCACCGCAGGCTTCCAACGCGTGGTCCAGCGGGCCGCTATCCACGTGCAGAGTTCCGGCCGAGACGAGGTGACCGGCGCTAACGTGCTTGTCGCCCTGTTCAGCGAGCGGGAGAGCCATGCGGTTTATTTCCTGCAGTTGCAGGATATGACGCGGCTTGATGCGGTGAACTTCATCAGCCACGGCATCGCCAAGGCGCCGGGCCGCCCCTCCACCCGTCCGACGACAGCCGAGAAGCCGGATGCATCGGGAGAAGGGGAGCGCGAGGAAAAGCCGAGCCGTCGCAACCAGGATGCGCTGTCAACCTATTGCGTAAACCTCAACAAGAAGGCGACTGCGGGCAAGATCGATCCCTTGATCGGGCGCGAGAGCGAGATCGAGCGCACAATCCAGATCCTCTGCCGCCGCACCAAGAACAACCCGCTTTACGTCGGCGATCCTGGAGTGGGCAAAACCGCAATAGCTGAGGGGTTGGCCAAGCGCATTGTCGAGGGCGACGTGCCAGAGGTGCTGATCAAGAGCACCATCTTCTCGCTCGACATGGGCGCCCTGCTCGCCGGCACGCGCTACCGCGGTGACTTCGAAGAGCGCCTCAAGGCGGTGGTCACCGAGCTCGAGGCGCAGCCAAACGCCGTGTTGTTCATCGACGAAATCCACACGGTGATCGGCGCGGGCGCCACCAGTGGCGGCGCGATGGATGCATCCAACCTGCTGAAGCCAGCGCTGGCCAGCGGCACGCTTCGCTGCATCGGCTCCACCACTTACAAAGAATATCGTAACTACTTCGAGAAGGACCGTGCGCTGGTCCGCCGCTTCCAGAAGATTGACGTGAACGAGCCGTCTGTCGAGGACGCGATAAAGATCCTGCGTGGTTTGAAGACCAACTACGAGCGCCACCACAAGGTCCGCTACACCGAGGAGGCGATACGCGCGGCCGTCGAGCTCTCGGCGAAATACATCAACGACCGCAAATTGCCCGACAAGGCGATCGACGTGATCGACGAGGTTGGTGCCAGCCGCATGTTGTTGCCGGAGGGCAAGCGTCGCAAGACCGTGACGTTGCGCGACGTTGAAGAGATCGTCGCCAAGATCGCTCGTATTCCGCCAAAGAGCGTCTCCGCTGACGACAAGGAGACGTTGCGCAATCTGGAGCGCGATCTGAAAGGCATGGTCTTTGGCCAGGACAAGGCGATCGATGCCCTGTCTGCCGCCATCAAGCTCAGCCGTGCCGGCTTGCGGGACGCTGAGAAGCCGATCGGTAACTACCTGTTCAGTGGCCCAACCGGCGTCGGCAAGACCGAAGTGGCCCGGCAGCTCGCATCCACCCTGGGCATCGAGCTCATCCGGTTCGACATGAGCGAATACATGGAGCGTCACAGCGTCTCCCGCCTGATCGGCGCCCCTCCAGGCTATGTGGGCTTCGATCAGGGTGGCTTGCTGACCGACGGGATTGACCAGCATCCTCACTGCGTGCTGCTGCTGGACGAGATCGAGAAGGCCCACCAGGACCTGTTCAACATCCTCCTGCAGGTCATGGATCACGGCAAGCTTACCGATCACAACGGCAAAAGCGTTGACTTTCGCAACGTGATCCTGATCATGACCACCAACGCCGGTGCGTCGGACATGGCAAAGGAAGCCATTGGGTTCGGCCGCACTCAGCGCGAAGGCGAGGATGAGGAGGCAGTCAAGCGCCTGTTCACCCCCGAGTTCCGCAACCGGCTGGACGCGATTATTCCATTCGCAGGCCTCTCCGAGGAGACGGTCGGGCGCGTGGTGGAAAAGTTCGTCATGCAGCTTGAGGCTCAGTTGGCGGACCGCAACGTGACCATTGAACTGTCTTCGGGCGCTAAGGAGTGGCTGGCCGAACGTGGTTACGACCCGCTCTATGGCGCACGCCCGCTCGCCCGCGTGATCCAGGAGCATATCAAGAAGCCATTGGCCGAAGAATTGCTATTCGGCAAGTTGGTGAAGGGCGGCTCCGTCAAGGTAAACCTAGTCGATGGCAAGCTCGCCTTCGACGTTACGGAGGCGGCCGGAGGGGCCACACCCAAGTCCGAAAGTGATGACGGCGAGGGTGGTGGTTCCGAGCGCGAGCCGGAGGTCGTAGAATGAAGGCGCGCTGGAACGGCGAACTCATCGCGGACAGCGACGACATCGTCACGGTGGAAGGCAACGCTTACTTCCCGACCGCCGCGGTCAAGGCGGGCGTGCTGCAAGCATCGAGCCATACGTCAGTGTGCCCCTGGAAGGGCACCGCCCATTACCACAGCGTCGTGGTGGGTGACGCAGTCAACCAAAATGCCGCTTGGTACTATCCCGAGCCAAAGGATGCGGCCAAGGATATCCGTGGCCGGGTGGCATTTTGGAAGGGCGTGACCGTTTCAGCCTAGTCGGCTGGCTGCGTGCGGGATGCGGGCGACATGACCCGCGTCTCTCAGGCTCTAGAACGGATACATGGATTGTATCCACGGCTGATCGATCTCAGCCTAGACCGCTTGCGACGTCTGTTGGCGCAACTGGGTCATCCCGAGCGCCAACTTCCTCCGGTTATCCACGTTGCAGGCACGAACGGTAAGGGAAGCACCTGCGCCTGCATCCGCGCTGTCGCGGAGCAGGCCGGGCTGCGCGTCCATGTCTACACGTCGCCTCATCTGATGCGTTTCAACGAGCGCATCCGTGTGGCCGGGACTTTGGTGACCGATCACGCACTCGCTGACACGCTGGAACGCATCGAGCGAGTGAACGCGGGTGCGCCAATCACCGTGTTCGAGGTCATTACGGCGGCCGCCCTGGTCGAGTTCGCCGCGACGCCGGCCGATCTTTGCGTGCTTGAGGTAGGTCTCGGCGGGCGCGGCGACGCAACCAACGTCATCATTCCCGCCGCCTGCGCCATCACCTCCATCTCGCTTGATCACCGCGAGCTGCTCGGTGACACGCTCCCGCTGATCGCGGCGGAGAAGGCGGGGATCATGAAACCTGGCGTGCCAACCGTGACTGGCCGGCAATTGCCCGAAGCCCTCGCCGTTCTCGATGCCACCGGCCCGGTTTGGGCGCGCGACCGGGATTGGACAATCTCGCCCGTGCAGGTTGGCCTGCGCTATGAAGACGCCGGTGGCACGCTGCACCTGCCGCACCCATCCCTGCCGGGCACCCATCAGCATGACAACGCCGGGATTGCCATCGCCGCAACGCGGGCTGCACGGCTGCCAATCAGCCATTTCGGCGGCTTGGCGCAGGCCGCTTGGCCAGCCCGGCTGCAGCGTTTGCATGGCCGTCTCGCCCAGGCGGCGCCACAACACGAGCTCTGGCTCGACGGCGGGCACAATCCCGGCGCGGGTGAAATCCTTGCCGTATACTTGGCCGAGCATGGCCCAGCGCACGTCATCGTAGGCATGAAGCAGTCCAAGGACACGGCGGAGTTCCTCCGCCCGCTGCTCCCCCATGCTGCAAGCGTTTGGGCGGTGGCAGAGCCCGAGCAGCATCAAGCGCTGCCCGTTGAAGCGATCATCGCGG
Source organism: uncultured Acetobacteraceae bacterium (assembly GCA_964246785.1). Lineage (GTDB taxonomy): Bacteria > Pseudomonadota > Alphaproteobacteria > Acetobacterales > Acetobacteraceae > LMUY01. Next base: position 12,977 of record CAXTRX010000057.1, read on the forward strand.
CGTCAGGCGGTGTGGCGCGGCCTGGGCCCACCGTGCGACAAGCCCTGGCTGCTCTGCCCGTTCAACCCACGCAAGTGTTGATTTGCGGCAGCCTATATCTGGCTGGCGAGGTGCTGAAACTGGACGGGGTGGAACCCGAGTGAGCCAAGCCGCAGTTTGCCACGCTCGAGGTCTGCCCTGCGGCTGCTACGTGAGCTGGTAATCGCGGGCGCGGCACGGAGGCGACGTCAGCACCTCGTTACCCGGATCCTTTCCCGGCGGGAGACGCAGGCGGCGTGGTTGCGGGGTTTGGCTGCTGCGGCGCATGGTTGATGGTGACGACGAGGACGGCAAACACTGCCATCACGACTGACCAATACTGCAGCGGCACCCAGAACAGCCGATGCCGCCGGCGCAGGATCACGCGCGCGCCAGTTTGAGTGTCAATCAGTTCGCGGCCGGGGCGGCGATTGAGCCATACTCCGACGAACCAATTTACGATTGCCGCCCCGCCCAAGCCGAGCGCAACGCCTGCATCCTGCGACAGCCCCAATCCAACGCCGCCGGTGCTGTCGACCAGGCCGATGCCGCCAACACTCCCCAGCGCGGCGAACACCACCGCCAAAAGTCCTAAGCCCGACCAGACGATCATCTCACCAAGCCTCGGTCGGCGGCGTCGGTCATGCTGGCCGTGCGTCCGCCTGCGACGTTTCGGCCGGGTCATCCTCCTGTGCGGCGGCGCGCAGCCGGTGAAACGAACGGCGGCTGAGCGGCAGCATGGCGATGTAGATCAGCCCTGCCGCCGCCAGCGCGGCCCAAGGGTCCGCCACCAGCACCGCGGCGAAGGTTCCCGTGCCAAGCAGCAGCGGCAGCACAAAATGCGACGGAACTTTAAAGTTCTTGAAGCTCCAAACCGGCAGCGTCGAGACCAGCAGCGTCGCCGTCCCAACCAGCACCACCGCGCAGAACAGGGGATAGTGGACGATGCGATAGAGCCATGGCAGCCCCCATTCCTTCGCCCCGAGCCCGGCAAACAGCGGAAACAATGCCAGGCCAGCTCCGGCGGGCGCCGGCACTCCGGTGAAGAAGGACTGGGCAAAGGCTGGCGCTGGCGATGTGTCCATCATCGCGTTGAACCGTGCCAGCCGCAGCGCCATGCAAACCGCAAACATCAAGCAGGGTGTGAAGCCATAGCCGCCGCCAACCCGCAGCGACCAAAGGTAGAGAATGAAGGCTGGCGCCACCCCGAAACACAGGAAGTCTGCAAGGCTGTCAAACTCGGCGCCAAACCGGGTCGTGGCTTTGAGAATGCGCGCCAGCCGCCCATCCAGCCCATCGATGCAGCCTGCGACCAGCAAGGCGGCGGCCGAACTGCCCCAGCGCCCATCCAACGCGAACCGCATCGAGGTCAACCCGGCGCAAAGGCCGAGCAGCGTCATGAGGTTGGGCACGATCCGGTTGAACGACGGTCCCTTGTAACGCGGCCGCCGCCGCGCGCGCCGGCCGCGGCGGCGCATCGGCAGGCGCGGCTCGGTCATGCTGCGGGCTCCGCAGCCTCCTCGTCCAACTCCGCGCCCCACATTTTCTCAAGCGCATAGAGGTCTCGCGCTTCGGGCTTGAATAGGTGGACCACAATGTCCCCGGCGTCGATCAGAACCCAGTCCGACCCGCCAGCGCCCTCCACGGGAACGCGGCCTACCCCTGCCTCGCGCAGCTTTTCTTGCAAGTGCGTGGCCATGGCATTCATCTGCCGGTCGGCCAGGCCGGTGGCAATGATCATGCGCTCGGTGAAGGAAGCGCGGCCAGCCAGGTCCAGCACGGTCACGTTCTCCGCCTTGTCGTCCTCCAAACTCGTGACAATGACGGATTGTATGCGATCCAGCACCGAGGGTTCCGGCGCTGGCTTTTCCGCAACCACCTTTCGCGCGCGCGGCCCGGCGGCCACCGCCTTCTTGCGCGGCGTGCCGAGCGCCTTGGCCGCCTCCTTCAAGCCAGGCTTGGGCTGCGGCGACTTGCGCTTAGCGGGCGGCTTGGCACCCGGTTCGGTGCTGGGCGGCTTTCTGGCTATCGTTCTGCTCCTGTCGCCACCCTACTTGGCGCGGCCTGGCCGGAGTATGCCGCGCGCAGGGCCGTGGCGGAAATGCCATTCTGGGGCGCCGGGAGAAAGGTCCAGCGCGGCGCAGCCATGGCAGCAAGCACCGGGCCCATCCGCGGTTGCCGGAACGCGCGGCGCAACCGGTGCGCCGCCTGGCCGGCCAAGGCGCGGTGATTGTAGCGCGGGCGCGGCGCAACGGCGAACGGGGTGGCATGCACCACGCCGAGCCAGTGCTTCCAGCGCGGCAACTCGGCCAGAATGTCCGCCCCCATCAGCCAAACGAACTGCACCCGGGGAAACAACCGTCGCAGTGCCAGCAGCGTGTCAGCCGTGTAGCGAGTGCCCAGCAACTGCTCGATAGCCGTCGCCAACACCCGGCGGCCGTCCGAAATCCCCTGCGCAGAGGCCAGGCGCTCGGCCAAAGGCGCCATCCCCTCTTGCCGCTTCAGCGGGTTGCCGGGGGACACAAGCAGCCATACCTGGTTCAGCCGCAACCGCCGCAACGCCAGTGTTGCCACATGCTTGTGACCAGGATGCGCCGGGTTGAACGAACCACCCAGCAGTCCCACCCGCAGCCGTGCACGATGACCATAGCGCGGAATTGGGTCTATCAGAGCGGCGCTTTCATCTTCATGGCCGCGTTTGCCCGCTTCCGGTAACGACATAGCGGAAGCTGGTGAGCTGCTCGAGCCCAACCGGGCCGCGCGCATGGATCCGCCCCGTGGCGATGCCGATCTCCGCGCCAAAGCCGAACTCACCGCCATCGCAGAACTGGGTGGACGCGTTCCACATCGCCACCGCAGACGACACGCCTGCCAGAAACTGCTCGGCCGCCGCGGCGTCGGTCGTCACGATGGCGTCGGTGTGTTCGCTGCCATGCCGGGCGATATGGGCCAGCGCGCCCTCCACCCCGTCCACCACCGCCACGCTCAGCACCGCGTCCAGCCACTCGGTGTCGAAATCCTCAGCCTCGGCCGCGGGCAGATGCGGCAGGATGGCGCGGGCAGCCGGATCAGCGCGGAACCGGCAGCCTTGCGCTGCGGCAGCGGCAACCAGCGGCCGCAGCAAGCCATCGGCGGCGGCCGCGTCCACCAGCAGCGTCTCCACCGCGCCGCAAACCCCGGTGCGGCGCAGCTTGCTGTTCACCAGCAACTCGCAAGCCATCGCCACATCCGCCGCCGCATGCACGAACAGGTGGTTCAGTCCCTCCGCATGCGCCAACACCGGCACGCGCGCCTCGCGTTGCACCCGCTCCACCAACGACTTGCCGCCGCGCGGGATGATGAGGTCCAGCAGCCCCGACCCAGCCAGCATGGCGGCGACATGCCCCCGGTCGGCATCCGGGGCGATCTGCACCGAACCTGCCGGCAGTCCCGCCTCAGCCAGCCCGGTGACGAGCGCCTGGTGGATCACCCGCCCACTGTGCAGGCTTTCGGACCCGCCGCGCAGCAGCACCGCATTGCCCGATTTCAGGCACAGCCCGGCCGCATCCGCCCCTACGTTCGGCCGGCTCTCATAGATCATCCCGATCACTCCGATCGGAGTGGCGATGCTGCGGATGCGCAGGCCGTTGGGCCGCCGCCAATCGGCAAGAGTGCGCGCAAGCGGGTCCGGCAACTCGGCGATCGCCTCCAGCCCGGCGGCCATTGCCTCTACCCGCGGCGCCGTCAACGTCAGGCGGTCGCGAAAGGCAGAACTCGCCTGCGCGGTGGCGACATCGGCCTCGTTGGCGGCAAGCAGGTCTGGCAGCCGCGCCCGGAGCTGGCGGGCCGCCGCCTGTAGTGCTGCGTTGCGTTGCGCGGCAGGGGAAACTGCGAGCTGCCTAGACGCCAGCCTGGCGTTGTCAGCAGCGGGCCGCAGCCAGGGGGACGCAAGCGCCGAATCGGATGTCATGAGCGACGATATTGGGGTTGCCAGTTGATCATGGCGCGAACTTAAGGCGATCCGTGCGAATCGCGAAACGTCCACTGTCGTGCAAGCTGGATCGGTCAGCCCTGTCCGGCACTCTATGGACGCCAAGCGGTGGCACCCCATTTCAGCTATCGGTCGGCTTCATACCAGGGCGCGGCACCTTGGCTGCGAGGAGAGGGGATGGCCACGAGGTCTAAAGTCCGTTTGTCGCGGTGGCTGGTGGCGGCGTTTGCCGGGTTCGCCAGCCCTGGCCAGGCGCAAACACCGGCTCCGGTCTATCTTAGGCACCCAACGGTGGTGGATACGGCGCATCTCAGGGGCGCCGACATGCCGGTTACGTTGGCCGGGCTGCAGGGCTGGGCAGGCGACCCGGCGCATGACCTGCAATCCGTCATCGCGCAGGCCGGTGACGCAGTGACCTGCACGCCACAACCCGACGCGAGCGCTCAGTCAAGCTATGTCTGCAAACTGCCCAATGGGGCTGACGTCGCCGAGTTGGCGCTGGCCCTTGGCGATGCCAAAGCGCTGGACACCGCTCCGGCCGGCTACCATACACTGCAAGCCGCCGCTGAAGCCGGGCATCGTGGGGTATGGGCAAGCCAGGCTGCCAGCCCGGCGATCTTGCAACACCCGGTGGTGCAGACCACCGCGCAGGTGGCCGCCAATGGCCGTTCCTACCCGCTCTACGGCCTGGAAGGCTTCGGGGCTCCCTATTACACGCTGCAGCTCCAACGCTTTATCGACTCTCACGGCGGCGAGCTGACTTGCACCGACAAGGACGGCTCGGACCGCTACGTCTGCACCACCAAGGAAGGCACCGACATCGCCACCGTCGCCTTGCTCGAAGGCTTGGCCCGCGCGAGCGCCGACGCACCTCCCGAGTACCGCGCCGACCAAGCTCAAGCGAGCCAGGACAAGAGCGGCTTCTGGTTCAACCCCTCGCCGCAGACAGTCACGCAGTTCGCGCCATTGCCTCAACCGCAACCTATGCCGTCACCAGGCTGCTGCAGCACGGCGTCGGGTTCTTCCGAGCCGATCCTGAGCTACAACGACGGCATCCCGGTGGCGATCATAGCTAACGTTCCAGCCCATTTCGTCTATATCCGCGAGATCGGCTGGGGCTACTACGACCATGTCGGCAGTTGGCATCTTGCTCCCGCCGCCTATCGCGCCGAACTCAGCCGAGCCTTCCCAAAAGGCCCGGCGGTCCAGCCTCGAGGGCGTTCGCTGCCGAGTGCGGCGCCAACCGGCTTGCTGCGTGCGCTACGGACGACGCCACCGGCTGGTTTCCGCAATCCAGGCGTGCTTCCCGTTGCAGGCGCATTGCAAGGCCAGCTTGCCCAGCAACAAGCGTTCGCACGGCAACAGACCTTTCGAGCGACATTTGGATCGTCCCTTGCACTTGCCAGGCCAATGCGGCTCGCGCCGGAGGGCATTGGCCGCATCAATCCCGTGCGCCCACCGGCCGTCACCGCCCGCCCGCTCGTCATGGCGCCCAGGCGCTAGCGCATGTTTCGTTCACTCGCGTTCACTCCACAAGCTATAGGGTCCAGACTCATTCAGGTCCACCACATGACGACGGCTGCGAGTGCGACGGC
>CAXTRX010000058.1:0-18523 GCA_964246785.1 uncultured Acetobacteraceae bacterium
GATCTCGAACCCGGCGAACCTGGTGATCTACGGCAGCCACATGCCGCCGCTGCTGCAATGGCTGCCGCGCTATGCGCTGCCTTCCGTGCTGTCCGTCCTCGCCACCTACGCCGTGCTGCGCTGGAGCCAGCGAGTTGACCTGCGGCAGGACATCTCAGGCGACATCGAGATCCCCGAGCTGTCCGCCGCGGGCAAGATGGCGTCCTTCGGCATTGCCGCGACGGCAGTCGTCCTCTTGGTCTCATCCGGGCTCGACATCCAGCTTGGTCTACCGACCTTCCTCGCAGGCCTGGGCACCGCGATCCTGGTGCTGACGCGCTCCAGATGCGGCGTCACCGACATCGCGAAAAATATTTCCTGGGGCGTGCTGCCGCTGGTCGCCGGGCTGTTTGTGCTGGTGGCGTCGCTGGAGAAGACCGGCGCCACCCGCGAGCTGTCGACGCTCCTCCAACACCTGGTCCAGCACTCAGCGACGCTCGCGGCCTGGGCGTCCGGCGTCCTCCTCGCGGTCGGCTGCAACTTGGTCAACAACCTGCCCGCCGGCCTGGTTGCTGGCCGTGTGGTGGAGATGGCGCATGTGCCGGACCACGTGCGCAGCGCTGTGCTGATCGGGGTCGATCTCGGCCCAAACCTGTCGGTCACCGGCTCACTGGCGACGATCCTATGGCTGACGGCACTCCGTCGCGAGGGCCAGAGCGTGAGCGCTTGGACCTTCCTCAAGCTGGGCGTGCTGGTCATGCCGCCCGCCCTCCTTCTCGCCATCGCCGGCGCCTTCGCGCTCGGTTGAACCCTGCCAGGAGAAACATCATGCAGAACATCAGCCCAGCCTGGCTTTACCCCATGATCCTGATTGCCGGCGCGCTCCAAGCCTGGGGTCCGCCGATGAATGGCGCACTCCGGAAATCGCTGGAAAACCCTTGGCTCGCCAGCACAATTTCGTTCCTGCCGATTGTCGCTTTCCTGCTGGTGCTGTTTCTCTGCCTCCCCAACCCGTTGCCTTCAATGAAGGGCATCACGTCCATGCCCTGGTGGGCGCCGCTCGGCGGCCTGCTGGGCGCTTTCGCCGTCGTCATGGGCCTGCTGTTCGTCGACAAGATCGGTGCCGGGCCGTTTGCTGGCCTGACGATCACGGCCAACATTCTCATGTCGCTTGCTGTGGACCATTTCGGGCTGTTCGGCATCCAACAGCACAGCCTGAACATCTGGCGCATCCTGGGTGGTGCATTGATGACCGGCGGCATCGTCCTGATCGCGATGTTCTAGCGTGGTTGCGGAAAACCGGCATCATCCCGCAGGCGCAGGATGCCGGCTTCCGGCCTATGGGATGGGCCGCAACTCGGCGTTCGATCACGCCGGCAACGTGGCCATCGCCGCCGCGGCCGGAGGCATCGGCTACCTGTTCTCGCAACGCGCCGTCTTTCTGCTCGTCCCGATCTCTGCAATGGCGGCCGCAGGCTTGCGCACGGCGTTACCCTCAATCCGTAAAGCGTGGACTGATGCAGACGGGCGGGCCGGCTTGCCTATCTTGGCACGCAATACTTTCTGCTGCTTTGATTGTTCCGGCGCTTCTCGACACCCGCGTTGAAGCGCGTCGTGAGCCGCTCGAGTTCGGCCGTGTCCTGGGCCAGGCCGCTTGCCTGTTCCTCCGCGCTGGTGGCGATCTCACCCACTGTGCCGTTGCTCTGCGTGACTTGACCGAGGATCCGGGTCAGGGCGGCGGCGGTTTCCTCCAAGTTAGCCGCCTGCTGTTCGCTGCACCGCGACAGATCATCGACTGCTTGGCTGATTTCCCCCAATCCCCATGCCGATGGCGTCGGTATCGGCGATGACGCTCCGTACGTCGGCAACGGCCGCGTTGAAGCCGGCGAGCTAGACCATAAAACAGGACCCCCATGCGAAAGAGAGACTTTGATCTGGTGCTTTACGGCGCCACTGGTTTCACCGGCCGCCAGGCTGCGGCCTATCTCAAGGCAAACGCACCCAGGGACCTGCGCTGGGCGATAGCCGGCCGTGACCATGCGAAATTAGCGGCGCTGCGTGTTGACGTGCCTATCCTCCTCGCCGATGCAACCGATCCTGCCAAGATCGATGCGATGGTCGCTCAGACTCGCGTCCTCGCGACAACGGCTGGACCGTTCAAGCTCTACGGCGATCCCCTGGTTGGAGCCTGCGTGCGCCTTGGCGTCAATTATGCCGATATCAGCGGCGAAACGGCGCGAATACGTGACCTTATCGATCGCTACCACCAGGAGGCAAAATCAGCAGGCGTGCGGGTGGTCAATTTTTGTGCCGTTAGCTCCATTCCGTCCGATGTGGCAATCTATCTCCTGAACAAGCACCTTGGCGGCCGCCTGAGCGAAGCCAAGGGCTTCTTTGAACTCGCAGGCGGCTCGTTCAACGGCGGCACCATCGCCAGCATCAGTCACGCCCATGACAGCGGGGATGCGGCGCGAGAGAAAGACGTGTTCCTGCTCGGCCCTGAACGCGCTCGCCCTGCAAGGCGCATCGAGCGCGACCCCACCGGCATACATTATGACAAGGACATCAACGTGTGGACAACTCGCTCCCCTATGGGCGTCAGCGACACGCGGGCGGTCCGTCGAAGTGCGGCTTTGAACGATCTGGACATCGTCTATCAGGAGTATTCCGCGTTTCCTGCGGGCTACTTTAGTGCTTTAAGCTTCAACGCCGGTTTCAGCTTGTTCATGGCCGCAATGAGCGTCCGGTCGGTGCGCAACTTCCTTCAGGCGAGAATACCGCCGGGCGCAGGTCCCTCTGAGGAAAAAATGGATGCCGGGTGGTTCAAGCTTCGGGTTCTCGGAACGTCGTTTTCGGGAAGCAAGGCTATGGCAACATTGGGGGGGCAAGGTGACGTCGGAAACCGCATTACGGTGAAGTGCCTCTGCGAAAGCGCCCTTGCGCTGGCGCTTGACGAAGCGCGTCTGCCAGATGCCTACGGGGTACTTACGCCAACCGTCGCCTTCGGCGATGTCCTGCCGACACGGCTTAGGGCCGCAGGCATGCACATGAACGTGCAGGCGGTTCCGTCTTCCCAAGCTCGGTAGTCGCAGAGCACCCTGCCTCAAGCCTCAAGCGGCGCGGCGAAGAGCGGCCGGAGTAGATCGAGGCCGACGCGGCCCTTCTCGCAACGACGCAGGAACTCCGAGGCGAGCCCGACCAGGCGCTCGGCTTCTGGCCGGACTGGCGCGCAAGCTTTCCAGGCGGGTTTCGGCATCCATGACGTGGACCCCGGCATGGCTCATGCGGACGAGCACCTCGCCCTCGCCGGGCGTGGGCACGGGCATGTCGCGAAGCTGAAGCACGCCGGGCCCGCCGTAAGTCTCGATCCGGGCGGCCTTCATGTCCGCCCCCTATTCCGCGCGTCCGTGCGAAGGGCTCATGCCCACCACGACCAATGGGCAGCCTCGACGTCGTGGTTCGGCCGCGGCCAGCGCCTACTGCAGGCGGGCCGCGTTCAACAGCACGCACGAGGCACGCTCGGCCCGCTCGGATCGCCAGCTTGCGGCCAACATTCCGCCATCCGCCACGTCAAAGCCGGACTGCTTCTGCAACCTCGCCACGACCCGCTTGGCCCCGTGGTCGTCACCCGCAATCGGCAATGACCGCCGCTCGGCAGAGCCGCGCACCTGGCCTCACTTGACCGGGTCGCGGGCTAGAATGGCGGCCGATAGCGGCCGCGATCCCTGACGGGATGCTCCCCAGCATGTCGCATGCGTGCGAGTGGCTCACCCGCGCGCCGCGGCGCTGCCCGCAAGACACGAAAGCATTTGACTTTCCATCTCCATAGTAGGCAACCTTGTCATAATGACACTCCCGTTCTAGGAGAAGGTGTTGAGGAGCACGTCACCAGTCGATGGCAAGCTTGGTCCGCGTCGAAGATGGCGCGCGCCGTCGTCTTGCAAGGTCCCCCTGGCAAGTGCGCCCGTCCCCGAGGCGCCCATAGAGGCTGACGCCCAATCAGGCGCCGATGGCATCGCCGGAGATCACCGAACTCGCGTGGGCTTGGCCCGGCGGGAAAAGATGCGAGCACGCCTCGTCACTGCGATCATGGAACTCTGGCCACAAACCCAGTCGGGCGTGACTGTCGTGATCGACGACGTCGTCGCGGCTGCCTCCGTCTCGCGCGGCAGCTTCTACCGGCACTTCGCGTCGTTGGAAGAAGGGCTGGATACCATCGGTCGAGAGCTTGCCGACGAGATGACCATCGGGCTCATGCCTGTTTATGACACGCTGTCCAACCCGGTGCAGCGTACGGCTGCCGGTTTCCAGCTATTTCAATGGCGGGCGGTTTTCGACCCGGTCTGGGCCCGCTTCGTGTCAAGAACTGATCACCTCTTCCGCGATCTTGAACTCCTCGCCAACGTGATGGTCGACTTGCAGAATGGCCGCGATGGCGGGTTCTACCAGTTCGGATCAGTCGATCTCGCCGCTAGCTTCGTAATCGGTGCGACCGTCGGCGGAATCAACCGGGCCGTGACCACGGGATCGGGATATCGGGAGATTTCGGATCTGACGGCAATGGTTCTGCAAGCTTTTGGCATAGACCGCGAGGCTGCGCGCAAGGCGATCGCGTTGACACATGCGCATCTGATCGAATGCGCACCTGGCCGGCTGGGTTGGTGGCGTCGCGACTCGACTTGTCTGATCAGCGACACCCCGACCGGGACTTCGTCGTAGGCGCCTCCTCAATCGACTTCCACGTCTTGGCTTACGGTGATCCTCAGGGACGCCAATCATAAAGGGAGAACTCCATGGACAACGTCATCGAACGCTCAAAGGCGGTACCAACAGCTCCGTCTTTGGAACCAAAGCGGCCTAGATTTCTCCGTCCTATCACGCAGGCCAGCCGCGTTGATGTCAGCGATCTGTTGGCTTTGTCGGCCTCCGAGCTGCGCAAGGAATTGGTGGCCCGGGTTCGGGCGCTGCAGCCGATGCTTGAAGGCAACGCGCCCGCTGTCGACGAGGCACGCCGCGTCTGCGAGCAGAATATTGAGGCTTTGCGCGATGCTGGGATTTTCCGGATCATGGTGCCGCGTCGCTTCGGTGGCCTGCAAACCGATATCCGAACGAAGATCGAGGTTGCCCGCGAGGTTGCGAAGGGCTGCGGTTCGACCGCCTGGGTCACCTCCCTGATGAACGTCTGCTCATTCTTTGCTGGTCTCGCTTCGGCAGAGGCGCAGGAGGATATCTGGGGCGCCAAACCCGATGCCAGGATCGCTGGCGTGTTCAATGCCAGTTCGACGAGCAAAAAGGTCGAGGGTGGCTATCTTGTGAGCGGGTCTTGGCCCTGGTCGAGCGGCTGCCTGCACGCCGACTGGGCGATGCTGGGCATTCCGGTCGTCGACGCATCCGGCAACAAAATTGACGAAGCCCTGGCGTTCATCCCGATGTCGGAGCTGACCATCGAAGAAACCTGGTTCACTTCGGGAATGCGTGGATCGGGCAGCAACACCACAGTGGCCGAGAGCGTGTTCGTTCCCGAGCATCGGCTGATGTCCATTCCCGGTTTGCTCGCCGGCAAGGTAGCGACGCCTTACAAGGACGAGGCGCTCTATCGCGCAGCCTTCGTCCCTGTTGCGGCGCTGATCCTGGTCGGTCCGCAACTTGGGCTTTGCGCGCGCGCCCTTGAGTATGTGCTCGACATGGCTCCCAAGCGGCGAATTGCTTACACCGTCTACACGCGACAGACAGACTCGCCGAGCTTCCAGCTCGCGATGGCGAAGGCTGCCACGCTGGTCGACACGGCGCACCTATTTGCGTACCGGGCGGCCGACCTGATCGACGAGGCGGCGAGCAACGTGCGGCAGCTAAGCTATCTTGAGCGGGCCCGTATCCGTATGGATGTCGGCCACACCGTCACAGCGGCACGGGATGCCATCGATGTGCTGATGTCGTCACACGGCGCCTCGGCGTTTGCGGACTTCAATCCGCTTCAGCGGATATGGCGCGATAGCGAGACGGCGAGCCGTCATGCGGTTGCCGGGCCGGAAATCGCAGCCGAGGTCTATGGCCGGGCATTGCTGGGGATAAACGAGGGCGTGACGCCGCTCGTATAGGACAGGGCGGCGGCCCGCCACAGCTAGGGCGCTCCCGAGCCATCCGGCTTGGCAGCGCCCTACATCGTCGTTGCGCGAGCATCAATCCCGGCCAGATGGTTCCACTTGGTTGGACACGCCCTACGTCGGCGACATCAGCGCCTCGATATTGCCGTGCGCGATCTTCTCCTTGGCGGCCTGGTCGATGGAGAGGGTCTCGAGGAACGCCCGCGCTCCGGTATTGCTCAAATACGGGTAGTCGACCGAGTAGATGATCCGCTCCGCGCCCAACACGGTGTGGATGAAGTCGAAATGCGGTACGTTCAGCATCCCACTCGGCGTGACGAAGACGTGCTCCCGGTAGGTGTCGGTGATCGTCCTCGAGAGGCCACTCACATCGGGTGGGATCATGTCCTCCATACGCTGGAGATAGAACGGCACCATTTCACCCCAGTGACCGCTGATGACCCGCAGGTTCGGGAACTTGTCGAAGACGCCTGACAGCATCATGCGGATAACGTGCACACCGGCCTCGTTGTGCCAGCCCCACCCGAAGGTTGACAGCCGGGCACTGACGGCGGGTGCCAAGCCCGCGTAGTAGATCGATTGGACCTGCGGCATCGGAGTGCCTGGATGGACGTAGATCGGAACCTTCAGCGCGTCGAGCTTGGCAAGCACCGGCGCATAGGCGGGATCATCGAGGAAGCTGTCGCTGGGATTGCCGATCAGCATGACGCCCGAAAGGCCAAGCTCGTGGACGGTGCGGTCAAGCTCGTCGGCAGCCTCCTTGGGATGCTGCCAGGGCAGGGCGCAGAAGCCGCCGAAACGGGCGGGATTGGCCCGGATCGCAGAGCCGATCCGGTCGTTGGCGGCCCGGGCCAGCGCCACAGCCTCGCCGCCCGATGCTAGCTGGAGCGGGTTGCTGTAGGACAGGATCTGCATGTCGATGCCGTGGCGGTCCATCTCTGCGATCCGTGCGGCGCCGCTGTCGCGCGCCAAGCCGAGGGCGGTCCTGAACAGAGGGTAGGGGCGATCACCTTGAAACGAGGCTGGTTGCTCCTCGGGCCCACTTCCCCCGTTGGGAACATAGCCCCAATCCTTCGTGTAAGGGGCCCGGTGCATTAGCACCGGCATGGTCGCCCGCGCGATGTCGGGATCGATAATGTGTTCCTCAACACAGATGATCTTCATTCCGCCCTCTCCCTTTTTGCTTTGGGTCACAGCCTTGTCCGCGGCGCGCGCGGCGCCGGCCCCCATGGCAGCCATGGCAGCGGTGCCCGCAAACGTCTTGACCGTCGTCCTGCGCGAGATCACCTGCTGCACTCCCCGTTGCTGGCGCCCGGCGCTTCGGTGCCGAGCATGGCCGATATTCCTCAATGCACGACGTCGATTGAGCCTAGGCGGTCATGCGGCCTCAGACAGATAGCGGCTTTGGGCTGATGATGCCGGCACGGCATCTCTGCCGCCTTGGCCCGCCAGGCGTTCCTTCAGACAGCCGGTATCGTGATCACCGTCCCTGGAGCCGGACTGTCCCCGCGCGCGGAGGGAGGACGTTCACCATGCTGACGCCACAATTCCCGTCCGAGGCTGACCGGTGACGACCGTGCGCCGCTCGCTGGCGAGCCCGTCCTCGACGTCAAACGCCAACGGCTTGGTTAGCGCGGGCTGATCGTGCATAAGGTCGCATCTCGCCTGGCGCCCGTTCTTGTCACCGATCCAGGGCAGGACGCCACCGTCACCCTGAATTTCCAAGATCAGGTCTTCGGCGACCGACGCTGCGATCTCGCCGGGGTTGCGGCCGGTGCCGATACCTGTTCGCAGCGTATTGGCGATCTTGATATCACCTTCCCTGCTCATGGTCGCCTTGTGTCCGCTTCGCGCGCGAAGCCGTCGACGAGGTCGTTGAAGACCTCGGGGTTCTCCATCTGTGGGAAGTGATTGGAGGAGCGAACGGTGACAAAGCGGCCGTTGGTGAGACGGGCCACCACCTGGCTGATGGCGTCGAAGGCGGGACTCCACCCGCCGCTGATGACCAAAATCGGGATTTTCGAAGCGAGGACGGTCTGCGCTGCATGCAGCAGCGCGGGTGGGGGGGCCATACGGGCCTGGAGAAGAGCGCAACCGAAGCGTTCCGCAGTTGCGTCGTCCACATCGCCGGCGTTGAACGTCGACGATCCGACGACGCCCGCGGTGCGAACAAAGCTACGCCCGTAATCGGCGGGCGTTTGCGCAGTGAGCATTGGCTGCATCATCTGCGCAATGGCGGCGCGGGACGCCGGGTCGGTCGCCGGATGGCTGAGCGCAAGAACGTGCAGCGCCGGTTCGATCAGGATTAACGATCGAACCAGCTCCGGCCGGCGCGCGGCGGCGAGGAAGGCTTCGGCACCACCCCAGGAATGGCCGACAAGATGGGCGCCTTCGCCAAGCATGTCGCCGATCCAAACGGCGTCGGCCATCATGTCGTCCACGCCGCGCGACGGGCTGTTGCCAAAGCCGGGACGGTCGACGAAGGCAAGCCGCCAGCCTTGCTCGGCCAGGGCTCGTTGCTTGGCGAAGCTGAGCGGGCCGCCGCCAGCACCGGTCTGCACGCCGCCATGAACGAAGATGATGGTGGGACCGTCGCTGCCAACCCGCTCGACATGGATCGGCAGGCTGGCGCCATCTTCCGGCGTGGGCGGCGGCGCCGGACATTGCGCCGCAAGAAAGGCGGCTTTTTCCACGATCGTCGAAGCGGACATCAGTCAGGCCTCCTAGTCAGGGACAGTCGGCGGGCCGAAGGTTTCGGTCGTTCCTAAGGGAGCCGACCATCTCAGGTTGAGCGATGGCCCGAAAGATGCGATCTTCGCACCAATGATGCGACCAAGTCATCTATGGGCGAGGAAAGCGTGAAGCTGAGTCAGTTGCGCGAAATCGTCGCCATCGGGGAGCAAGGCAGCATCCGAGCTGCAGCGAAGACGCTTGCGATCGGTCAACCCGCATTGACGCGAAGCTTGGCGGAACTGGAGCGCGAGCTCGGCGCATCGTTGTTCGAGCGTCGGCCGCGCGGAGTGTTGGCCACACCGGTCGGGCAGATGTTCCTGCGCCGGGCGGTGTCGATCATACAGGAGATGCGCCGCGCCCGCGAGGAGGTGGATCAGTTCGGTGGCTCGACGACCGGCACTGTGACGGCTGGGCTGTCAATCGCCACCCATCTTGCGTTGCTGCCGCCGGCAATCCGGCCGTTCATCCGGCGCTTTCCGGATGCCAAGCTGCACATCATCGAGGGCTTTTATCCAACGCTCGAGCAGGGTTTGCGCACTGGCAGCGTGGATTTCTATCTCGGGGTCGATCCCGGCCAGAAGGTGGCGCCGGAATTGACGCGCGAGGTCTTCAGTGAGAATCGCCGAACCGTGTTGTGCCGCGCTGGCCACCCTTTGCAGGCTGCAACGGCTTTGGCCGCGCTGGCTGGGGTGGGCTGGGCAACCAATTCCATCACCCTGGCCGACGAGGACGAGCTTGGGGCTATCTTTCACCACCACCGGCTTGCGCCACCGCGGATCGCGCTGCGAAGCCAGTCGGCGCTAACCATGATGACGTGCCTGCTGAACAGCGATCTCATGGCTATGGTCCCGGTGCAGTGGACAGAGTCTGCGCTGGTCCAGGGCCTGCTCACGACCGTGCCGGTCCGCGAGGAACTTGCAGCGCCCCCGGTGGTCCTGATCAAGCGAGCCGACCTCGTGCTGACGCCCGCGGCTCGATACTTCCTCGATCTGCTGCAGCGCACCCGACTGCCTTTTTCGAGGGACCCGGCAAGAGCCTCCGCGCCCGCTGTCGCTGGAGCTAGGCGTTTTACACTGCGCGCAAATGCCGGATCGGGCGGCCCGGCGCCACCTCGCGCACGGCGCCAATGATCGATTGCGCGTTGATGCCAGCGGCCCGGTATAGGTCCGCGATGGTACCGGTCTGGCCAAAGCGGGTTACGCCCAGGGCGCGGGTCCGGTGGCCGTGCACGGAGCCAAGCCAGCCGAGCGTCGCCGGGTGACCATCGAGCACGGTGACCAGGCCGCAGTTGCGGCCGAGCCCGGCGAGAAGGCGGCTGGCGTGGCTTGCAGCCCCCTGCTCGGTCCAGCCGCAATGGAGGCGGTCCGCCGAGGTGACGGCGAGCAGGCCCACATCACGCCGGTCCTCCGCAATCAGGCCCACCGCCTCGACCGCCTCGGGCGCGACGGCGCCGGCATAGGCGATCACCGCCTCCGCGTTCGGTCCCGGGCGGCGCAGCCAGTAGGCGCCGGCGATGATGTCGGCAATGTCCGCCGTCTGTAGTTGGCGCTGCGGCTGGGCGATCTGGCGGGTGGATAGGCGCAAGTAGACGGCGCTGCCATCGGCCGCCTGGATGTGCTCGAACGCCCAGCGCAGGATGGCGGCGAGTTCGTCCACGTAGGCAGGCTCGAAACTGGCCAGCCCGTCCTGCGCCATGCCGATCAGCGGAGTGGCAATAGACTGGTGCGCGCCGCCCTCGCCCGCCAAGCTGATACCGGACGGCGTCGCCACGAGGATGAACCGGGCGTTCTGGTAGCAGGCATAATTGAGCGCATCGAGGCCACGTTCGATGAACGGATCATAGAGCGTGCCGACCGGTAGGAGGCGCTCGCCGTTGATCTCGTGCGACAGGCCAAGGGCGGAGAGCATGGTGAACAGGTTCATCTCCGCAATGCCCAGTTCGATGTGCTGGCCGTGCGGCGAGAAGCGCCAATGGAAGGTAGAGGGGATGCGTTCGGTGCGGAACGTGTCCGCCATGTCCTCGCGCGCGAACAGACCGCGGCGGTTGACCCAGGCGCCGAGATTGGTCGAAACCGTCACGTCCGGCGACGTCGTGACGGTGCGCCGGGCAAGTTCGGTATCGCCCTTCGCCAGGTCGTGCATCAGAACGCCGAAGCCGTGCTGGGTCGATTGCTCCGTGCCCTTGGGGGCTGGCAGCACGTGCGGCACCGCAATAAGCGGCGCGTCCTTGCGGCGGCGGACCGCGGCGTTGAACGGCACGGCGGCGAGAAACGCCTCGAGCCGTTCGGGCGCGGTTGAAAGGCCCTCGAACCGGTCCCACTCGTGGCCCGGCCGCACGCCGAGTTCGGCGCGAAGGGCTTCCACCTGCTGCGAGTTCATCAGGCCCGCGTGGTTGTCCTTGTGTCCGGCCAGCGGCAGGCCGAAGCCCTTGATCGTGTAGCAGATGAAGCACACGGGGCGGTCATGCGCGCGGGCCTGAGCGAAGGCGTCCAGCAAACCTGGCAGGTCGTGGCCGCCGAGGTTGCCCATCAGCGCGGCCAACTCCGCATCCGGCCGGCGGCCGATAAGGGCAGAGACGTCGCCCTGGTCGCCCAGTTCGTCTTCGAGGCGGCGGCGCCAGGCCGGGCCGCCGCCAAACGTCAGGGCTGAATAGAGCTGGTTCGGACAGGCTTCGATCCAGGCGCGCAGTTTCTCACCACCCGGCTCGGCGAAAGCAGCCTGTTGCAGGGCGCCGTGGCGCAACACGACCACATCCCAGCCGAAATTGCGGAACATGGCCTCGAACTTGGCCCATAGCCCTTCGCGCACCACCGCGTCCAGGCTTTGCCGGTTGTAGTCCACCACCCACCAGGTGTTGCGCAGACCGTGTTTCCAGCCTTCGAGCAAAGCCTCGAAGATGTTGCCCTCGTCCATCTCCGCATCGCCGATCAGGGCAACCATCTTGCCCTCCGGCCGAGCCAGCCCCCAGCCGTGCAGGCGCACGTAGTCCTGCACTAGGGAGGAAAACAGCGTCTGCGCCACGCCTAGGCCGACGGAGCCTGTGGAGAAGTCCACGTCGTCCGTATCCTTGGTGCGGGACGGGTAGGATTGCGCGCCGCCCAGGCCGCGGAATCTTTGCAGCTTATCCAGCGTCTGGTTGCCCAGCAAATACTGGATGGCGTGGAACACCGGGCTGGCATGCGGCTTGACCGCCACGCGGTCCTCCGGTCGCAGCACATGCAGGTAGAGCGCGGCCATGATGGTGGCGATCGAAGCGCTGGATGCCTGATGCCCGCCGACCTTCAGCCCGTCGGCGCTGGGCCGCACGTGGTTGGCGTTGTGGATGGTCCAGGTGGACAGCCACAGCAGCTTGCGTTCGAGGTCTGCGAGAATGGCGAGATCGGGGAGGGTGTGATCGTGCATGGGATGTTCGCTCAAATTGGTGCTCGCCGCCGAACAAGACAGTGAGCCGGCGCTCGGCGAAGCGCCATTTGCCAGGCATGCTCGTCACTCAGCGCCTCGGTCGCCAGGCGAACGGACTCGTCAACCGCGTCGGCCATGGCCGCTGTCAGACCGGCAGGCCGATATCGGGGATTACGTGCGGCACGAACTCTCCGGCGCGGATGGCGGGCTGCAACTCGGCGAAAGGCCGGCCTTCGCTGTGCGCCCGCCAGACTTCATCGGGGTCGAAGAAGGTGCCGATCGGGTTGGACCGGAAGTCCTCCGAGGTACGCATGAAGTGGCTCGACGCTTTCCAATCGCCAAAGTTATCGCTCTGCAACTCGACGAAGTTACCCTCCGGGTCCTTGTAGTAGACCGAGATCGTGAGCCCATGGTCCAAGCAGAAGGCAGGAAGGATCCCCGCGCGCTTCAGCCGATCGTACGACTCCATCAGGTCGGCGAAGCTCGCAAACTCGAAGGCGCTGTGGTGCATGCCGTTGTGGCTGGTCTTGGCCGGGTCGTCGGCCAGGCCCGGCACGGAGAGGAATGCCACGCGGTGGTTCGCCTCATCGTTGGTCGTCCAGGCATTGTTGGCATCCTGGAACGTGACCTCCGCGCCGACCACGACACGATACCAGTCGACCATCTGCTGCAGCCGGCTGGTTTTGATCGTGACATGGTGGAAAACTGGCCTGATGACGCGCGACATGGTCCTCCCCTTTCTTCTATGCGGCACCGGTGCCGATTGCCTGTTGACGCGTGCTAGCGGCTGGCAGGTGGCAAGGCCAGATGGCAAACACGCACGGGCGATCATATTCCGGCATCACGGCGCCCGAGGGCGCAGAACAACCCGGCTTAGGAAAGCCTCACGACGGCGAGTTCTCAATCGGGCGGCTGGTACAACAGTCCGAACTCAACACCCCGAGAGCTGGACATCAAACAAAGACACGTAGTGCTGGCCACCATGCATGTCCCGCTCCCCCTCCCAGCCCTGGGGCTTGGGGCGCGGGTAAGACACCTTGACCACGGCCAGGCTGTCCACCTGGATGATTTTCACTGCTCCCGGTTCGGCGCCGTAAAGGTGGGCAAAGATGTCCGCGCAAATCGCCGGGTCATTCCTGTGCGCACGGTAGGTATCCTGGTCGATGAAGAACAAATCGATCGTGACCCAATACGGCCCGGCGTTTTTGGATCTGACATGGCGGCAGACATCCTTTGCTTTAGGCATCGGCCGCCTCTCGATCTGCGGACGGAAGATGCTCCACCCACGTCAGCCTTGTCAGCTCCAAGGGGTTTTCCACCGCCGCGACATGGTTCATTTTGAACGAGAAGACTTGGCCGCGCTCGATCTCCGCCGGGCTGAACGGGAAGGCATAGCTAAGGCGGCATGCCCCGTTAGGTGGACAAGTTTCATCTAGATTGACGATCGTTCCCAGACCCTCTGGTATCGCGCCGACAACGCCGAAACAAGGGCCTCCATGAGGAACGTCGTGAGCGAAAACCGATCCGTCCAATCGGCTGGCGTGCACGCCGAGCGTGCAAACACGATCAACGACATATCCGCCCGCCTCGATGCACTGCCGAACTCCCCGACCCTCTGGTTTATCGTCGTTGCAATGTCGATCGGAGCAATCTGCGAAATCTACGACGCGATACTTACGCCGTTCCTTTCGGAAGGATTACAGAAGGCCGGCATCCTCAAAGCGGGAGACGCCGGCCTGTTCGGCTTCAGCGACATTGCAAGCTTCATAGCAGCGACGTTCACAGGACTTTGCCTCGGCACACTGGCCTTCTCCTATGGTTCAGACCGATGGGGCCGACGTGCGCGAAGCAATGCGCACGGTTGCTGACCTGGAAGCTCGCATCGTCGCGTCGGGTCGTGCGTTAGCACCGGCAGTGGCGGGGCGTGACCCAGCGCTGCTGGACCAGGCCGAACCGGAGCTGAGCCAGCCGGAGCTCACCCGCCGTCTGGCCATGATGTCAGCTACGCAACTCCTCACCGCCATCGGCTATTACGGCTTCTCGAACTGGGTGCCTGCGCTGCTCCGCGCGAACGGCGCCGATCTCAGTCATATCCTGGGCTACGCCGCGGCGATCCTCGTGACCTATCCCCTGACGCCGTTGCTCCTTGCTGTGTTTGCTGACCGGTTCGAGCGCAAGACGATGCTGATGACAGGTTGCTTGCTCGCCGCGGGCTGCGGGGTGGCGTTCTCACAGCAGACCACGCCCCAGATGTGGGAGAGGCCGGTGTCACGGGCGTGTTCACCCTACTTGATGGCGCTTTGGTTTTCGGGGCGCTGCTGGTCGGCGTGTTCGGCCCGCGCACCCGGGGCTTGGCGCTCGAACCGATTGCCTGAGACTGCGCCGGGTGCTGCACGGCTTGGGCAATCGGCCCTGCTCACGGCGTGCGCGGCGTCGATCATGGGTGCGCTGCCTTGGATGTATAAGATGCTCCGGTTTGGCGGAACCGGTCGCGATACTCGCCTGGGGCCACGCCAACCTGCCGTAGAAACGACCGGCGCATCGTCTCCTCGGTTCGAAAGCCGCACGCCGCGGCAACGGCGGCAAGCCTCGTCCGGCCCTGCTCCAACCGCCGCCGCGCGGCCTCGACCCGCATACGCTCCACCAGCCGGGCCGGCGTGGTCCCGGTCTCCTCCTGGACCACGCGGGCGAATTGGCGGGGGCTGAGGCACGCGCGAGCGGCCAGCACACCGAGCGGAAGGGGATGGTTCAGGTTTTCCTCGATCCAGGCCACCAGGTCGCCGAGCCGCGCCGCTGGTCCGGTCTGGGCGGACAGCACGGTGCTGAACTGCTTCTGGTCGCCGGGCCGGCGCAGGAACAACACCAGCTCGCGCGCAACCGCCAGCGCCAGCGTGTGGCCATGGTCCTCCTCGACGAGCGCCAACGCCAGGTCCATGCCCGCTGTGATGCCGGCCGATGTCCAGATGTGGCCGTCATGGATGTTGATGGGGTCTGGCTGCACCGTCATGTCGGGATGGCGGCGGGCGAGCTCGGCGCACCAGCGCCAATGGGTTGTCACCGAGCGGCCTTTCAGCAGCCCGGCCGCCGCCAGGATGAAGGCGCCGGTGCAAACGCCGACGACCCGGCGCGCCCGCGGCGAGAGATGCCGCACCAGCCGCTGTAGCGTCGGCTCGTTTGCTTGCCGCCGGGCACCCTCGCCTCCCACCACAATGAGCGTGTCGATGGGCGGACCGGTGAGCAGCGCCCGTTCCGAAATGGTCGACGCCAGCGCCAACCCCGCCGACGTGGCAGTCCCGCCGACGATGTGGAGCGCCACCTCGTACAGCACGGGAGAGCGACCGGCGGGCGCAGTGCCGCGCTCGCTCGCGTGCAGCCGCCCCGCCTGCGCCAGCACCTCCGCCGGCCCCGCGATATCGAGAAGCTGTGCTGGCGACATCGCCAGCACCACGACCCGGCGGCGCCGCGGCGGGAGCGGATTAGGCTGGATCAGTTCGGCCATGACGGAACCATCCGACAGTTTTACGGCGGCAACAACGACGTTGTTCCCACCAATCCTGCCATCGCCGTTGCAACGCTCCGCAGCCCGTCGCAGATGCCCCAGCGACGAACCAGGAGTGCTGTCATGAACGTCCAATTTGGCCAGCCCGGCACCGAAATCGACACTTTCCAGTTGATCCGGACGACCGCCCGTCCGTTCCAGCAGGTGCTGGAATCGGTCCGCAACGAGATTGCCGCAGCCGGCATGAAGGTGCTGCACGAGATCGATCCGCAGGCTGCCCTGCAAGGCGTTGGCCACACCGTCGGGTCAGCCCGCCTCGTGTTCTTCTTCCACCCAAACCTGCTGCTCCGCCTGCTCGAGGCGGATTGGAGCGCCATCGTCGAGGCCCCGCCGAAACTGGCCGTGCTGGAATTGCCGGACAGCGCCGTGTCGCTGCGGATGGCCAACCCGGCCGGCGCCCTTGCACGCTACGGCAACCCGGTGCTGACCGCCTTCGGTCAGGAGCTCGCCGCCACCTGTGCGCGGATCATGGACGCCAGCGTCTAATCGTCTCAACCAATCCATTTGTCGGGAGTTTTGTCATGTCCACTCAGCTTCTTGCTCGCGACGCCACCGATCCGGCGCTCCTTGCCGACATGGCGGCCCGGCCCACTAGCCCCGCTCCAGGCCTGCTGCGCCTCAAGCTTGGCGATGTCATCGTCACGGCGTTGCTCGACGGCAGCATCGACTTGCCGCTTGCCTTGTTCCCGCGAACCGACGAAGCCGAGGCGGCCGTCCTGCTCGACCGGGAGTTCGGCCAGATGCCGGTCCGCGCCGCGCTCAACGCGGTCCTGGTGCAGCAGGCCGGACGCACGGTGCTCATCGACGCCGGCGCCGCAACCGGCCTTGGGCCCAGCTTGGGACGCCTTCCCGCCGCTCTTGCCGCAGCCGGCGTCGGCCCGGCCAGCATCGACGCCGTCGCCATGACGCACCTGCACCCTGACCACGTGAACGGGCTGCTGGCGCCAGATGGCCAGGCTGCCTTCCCGAACGCCGAGCTGGTGCTGCACGCGGCCGAGCATGACTTCTGGACCGACGATGACGCCCGCGCCCGCACGCCTGCCGGCCTGCAACCTTTCTTCGACGCCGCCCGCGCCGGCATCGCACCCTACGCCACGCGCACCCGCTTCCTTAGCCGCACCGGCGAGACGGTCATTCCGGGCCTGACCGCCCTGCCGTTGCCGGGCCACACCCCCGGGCACACCGGCTACCGCGTCGCCAGCAACGGTCATGACCTGCTGATCTGGGGCGACGTCGTGCATGCGCCCGCGCTGCAATTCGCCCGCCCGGACTGGGGCATCGCCTTCGACGTGGACATGGACGCCGCTGCCGCCACGCGCTCGCGCACGATGGCCATGGTTGCCGCCGACCGTGTGCTGATTGCCGGCATGCACCTCGACTTCCCGGCCTTTGGCCACGTCCAGCCCGCCACCAGAGCCGGGTCCTATCGCTTCGTGCCGATGCCCTGGCAGACGGCGTTTCCGGCGTCCGAACCGTGAGGCGGGACCAGCCAGGGGCGACGAGAGGGTCGCCCGCCCGCTCCAATGCGCTCGTCCTGGCCGTCGCCCAGGGCCTGTTCACCGCGGCCGTCTCCATCGACCTGACTCTCACCGGGCTCACCGGCTACCAGCTCGCGCCGGACAAGTCCCTTGCGACTCTGCCGTTCGCGCTCATCACCGTGGCGGGCGCCGTGGTGACGCTGTTTGCGTCCCTGCTGATGCAGCGCATCGGCCGGCGCTGGGGCTTCGTGCTCGGCGCATCGACCTGCGCGGTCGGCGGCCTGGTGTCCGTCTGGGCGGTGTTCCATGACGCCTTCTGGATGTTCTGCCTGGGCACGGCGGCCGTGGGCGTGTTCCAGGCCTTCGCGCAGTACTACCGCCTGGCCGCCGCCGATTCGGTGGACGCGGCGAGCAAGGCCCGGGTCATCTCGATGGTGCTGGCCGGGGGCGTGATCGCCGCCGTGCTCGGCCCGTTGCTCGCAGCCTGGAGCAAGACCCTGTTCCCCGTCCTGTTCGCAGGCTCCTACCTCATGGTGTTTGCACTCGGCTTGGCTTCGGCGCTGCTGATCGGGATCGGCTATCGCGACGCCGAGGCACCGGCCGCCAGCCCCGACGCGACCCTACGCCCGCCCCGGAGCCTACGGGACGCATTTCGCCAGCCGATCTCATTGGCGGCCCTGGCCAACACCGTCATCGGCGGCGTCGTGATGATGTTCGTGATGACGGCGGCGCCGCTTGCCGCCGTCGGATGCCAGCACTCGATCGACGATGGCGCCAACATCATCCAGTGGCATCTGGTCGGCATGTTCGCACCGTCGCTCTTCGCCGGCCGCCTGATCACCCGGTTCGGAATGCCGGCGATCCTGTTCACGGGCATGGCGCTGAGCGCGCTCTGCGGCGTGATCGCCATCGCCTCGACAAGCCTCGTGGCCTTCTATCTGGCGCTGCTCTGCCTCGGCGTCGGCTGGAACTTCATGTTCGTGGGCGGGACCACGCTGCTGGCATCCTCCCACCGGCCGAGTGAACGCGCCCGGGTGCAGGGCGTGGCCGAGTTCATCCGCTACGGCTTCACCGCCGCGGCGACGCTGGCCGCCGGGCCGGTGCTGGAGCGGTTTGGCTGGGCGGAGCTGACTGCGGTCATTTTCCCCCTGCTCGCGATCGCAGCCGTCCTGACGGCAGTGTGGGTCCGAGCCAGCCACACCGACGTTGCCCAGGAGGCAGCCTAATGGCTCAGTCAAGCGGCTGTTTTGAAGGCGGTCTGAAAGGGC
>CAXTRX010000059.1:0-14034 GCA_964246785.1 uncultured Acetobacteraceae bacterium
CCCGTCTGACCGCCGCCAATGCGCGCGCGCTGGTGGACGATTACGACCTGGTCTGCGATGGCAGCGACAACTTCGACACACGTTTCCTGCTCAACGACGTCTGTGTCCTGGCGGGCAAGACGTTGGTGTCCGCCGCGGTGCTGCGCTTCGACGGCCAATTGGCGACCTTCAAGCCCGGCGGCCCCTGCTACCGCTGCCTGCACCCCGTCCCGCCCGCGCCGGGCACCGTGCCCACCTGCGCCGAGGCCGGCGTGCTCGGTGCGGTCACTGGCGTGATGGGCAGCCTGCAGGCCACCGAGGTGTTGAAGGAGATCCTGGGCCAGGGCGACAGCCTGTCCGGCCGCCTGCTGATTTGGGACGCCCTGGGCACCCGATTCCGCACCATCAAACTCCCCCGCGACCCAGCCTGCCCGGCCTGTGGCAATCATGCCTGAGCGGCTCGGCGTGCTGCTGTTGTCCGGCACGCATGAGCGCGCGCATTACGCCTTCGTCCTCGCCACGGCGGCGGCCGCACTTGGGCGGACCGTGACGTTGTTGGCCACCAACGCCGGCTGCCATGCGCTGCTGACCGACTGGCGCGGCCTGGCCGACGCGGACCGTGAAGAGCGCATCGTGGCCCGGGGGGTTGCGGGGCTGGCCAGCTTGCGGGAGGCGGCGGTCGAGCTCGGCATCACGTTGATCGCCTGTGAAGCCGGATTGCGGGCGGAGGCGATCGACCCGGCGGCCCTGTTGCCCGAAGTCACCGTCGCGGGAGTGGCAACCTTTCTGTCTGCCGTCGGGGGAGCGGCCATCGCCACCTGTTGAGGCTTGACCGGGTTCGGCCAGACTTGGCAGGGAGGGCCATGAACCTCCGCCCAAGCCTCATCCTGTTCACGCTCGTGCTGAGCACAACCGCGTTCGCCGGTCCTGCCACCAACCAGCCGTCGCCCCACGCACAAGCCAAGCCCAAAACTCACAAGCCGTCGGTGCGTCCCGCCTCCATCCCAGCGCCGGCGCCACCGCTTCCGGCCGCACCCGAGCCGCCGAAACCAGCCGAACCCGCCAAGGGGAGCGTCACCGGCCTGCCGCTGCCCCGGTTCGCGTCGCTGAAAACCGACGAGGTCAACCTGCGCTCAGGCCCTGGCGTCCGCTATCCGATCGACTGGGTCTATAAGCGGCGCGACCTGCCGGTGCAGATCCAGCGCGAGTTCGAAGTCTGGCGCCTGGTATCGGACCCGGAGGGCGTGAAAGGGTGGGTCCACCAGGCGACACTCACCGGCCGCCGCACCTTCGTCGTCACCGGCGGCGAGCAAATCGTGCGCACCGACCCGCGCGACAGTGCTGACCCCGTCGCCCGCCTGAAGCCCGGCGTGATCGGCCGGCTACGCAGTTGCGAAGCCGCCGCGAATTGGTGTCAGGTGCAAGTGGCCGACTATCATGGCTGGCTGAAACGCACGGCGGTCTGGGGCATCCTGCCCGGTGAGGCAATCCAATGAGTGTTCAAGCGCAAAGCGAGCCGAACGAGCCCGGCGAGGCGCCGGCCCGCGCGCCTCACGACTTGGGCGGTGTCGCAAAATTTCTGTGCGAGCCGATCGACACCTCGCGCCATGCGCTAACCCCGTTCGATCGCGAAGTGGACGCGCTCTGCGGCGTGCTGCGTGCCAAGGGCCTGATGAGCACCGACGAACTCCGGCGCGGCATCGAGGCGATCCCTGAGTCGGATTACCTTCGATTGAGCTACTACCAGCGCTGGATACGCTCGATTGCGGACAACCTTCTCGCCCGCGGCGTGATCGATGCAGAAGAACTCCGGTCGGCGCTGCTCCGGACTTCCTCGGAGTGATCGCGCCGGGCACCGCCGTCCGCGTCCACGACGCATGGCCAGAGCGGCCGGGACCGGCGCATGTGCGTACGCCGCACTATTTGCGGGGCCGGGCCGGCGTGGTGATGCGGCATCTCGGCGATTTTCCCAATCCGGAAGACCTCGCCTTTGCCCGCCCCGCCGCCCGCCTGCCGCTCTATCACGTGTCGTTCACCCGGTCCGAAATTTGGCCAGGTGCCAGCGGCGGCGAACTCCTGGTGGAGGTGTTTGAGCCATGGTTGCAACCGATTTAGCCCTTCTGACAGCCGACCCCGGCCGCCTGCTTGCGGCGCTGCGTGGTCTGCTGGCGGCCAAAGGGCTGCTCAGCGAACCCGAGCTTGCCGAGCGGATGCGCAGCTCGGACGCAGCCAGCCCGGCCCAGGGCGCCCGCATGGTGGCCCGCGCCTGGAGCGACCCGGTATACCGCGCGCTCCTGCTGCAGGACGGCGCCGCCGCCGCCGAACACCTCGGCATCGCGATGCAAGGCGCTCCACCGCTTGGCGTGCTCGCCAACGAGCCTGGGCTGCATCACCTCGTGGTGTGCACCCTGTGCTCCTGCTATCCCCGTGCCGTCCTCGGCTATCCGCCATTCTGGTTCAAGTCCGCCGCCTATCGCGCCCGCGCTGTGCGCGACCCAGCGGGTGTATTGCGCGAATGGCACACCGAATTGCCGCCGGGCACCACGATACGCGTCGTGGACAGCACCGCCGACTACCGTTGGATGGTGCTGCCGCAGCGCCCAACGGGAACGGAGGGCTGGCCCGAAGCCGAGCTTGCCGACATTGTGACTGCCGGCGACATGATCGGCATAACGATCCCGCAACCATAAAACCGTTTGGAGTGTTACAACTGCATTCGAAACAGTTTAGGAGGTCACCATGAAGTCGCTCGCTTTGATCTGCGCCACCGCCCTGCCCATGCTGGCCGGGACGCTCGCCCCCGTCTCCGCGCTCGCCGCGAATGCGAAACACCCCTACACCAATGTCAACAAGGCCAACGACAAAGGCAACGATCCGGGCAATGCTGCGACTGATAAGCTGAACCAGCAGCAGCTTGACCAGGTCAAGTCTGGCGCGAAGTAAGCCCTGACCATTGGCTCCGCCGCGCCTCACTGAGGCGGAGATCGCATTGCTGGCGACCGTTTTGCCTGGCTGGCGTTACCAAGCGCCGGTTCTGGCACGGGCCTTCCGCTTTGCCGATTTCAGTGCCGCCTGGGGCTTCATGTCCCGGGTGGCATTGCTCGCCGAAAAGCACGACCATCACCCACACTGGTCAAACGTGTTTAATCAGGTCGAAATCACCCTCAGCACCCACGACGCAGGCGGCTTGACCAAGCGGGATGTCGCCTTGGCCGAGGCCATTGACGCGCTCGGCGTCACATGAGGCTGCTGCGGTAGCCTTCCCACCCGGCCGCCCGTAGGTTGCACGCCGGGCAGGCGCCGCACCCGTAACCCCAGGCGTGACGCTGGCTGCGGTCGCCGAGATAGCAGCTATGGGTGCTCTCCACGAGCAAATGGACCAGCGCGCTGCCGCCAAGCTGTTCGGCCAGACGCCAGGTTTGCACCTTGTCGCGCCACATCAAAGGGGTGTGCAGCACCAAACGCCGGTCGAGCCCGAGGCTGAGCGCCACCTGCAGCGCCTTGATGGTGTCGTCGCGGCAGTCGGGATAGCCGGAGTAGTCCGTCTCGCACATGCCTCCGACCAGGTGGCGGAGCCCGCGCCGGTAGGCCAGCGCCGCGGCGTAGGTGAAGAACAGCAGGTTGCGGCCGGGCACAAAGGTGGTCGGCAAGCCGCTGGCGGCAAAACTGATGTCTTGGTCGCGGGTGAGCGCGGTGTCGGAGAGCGCGCCCAGGCTCGCGAGGTCGAGCACATGATCCGGCCCCAGCCGCGCCGCCCAGTCTGGCGAGAGCCGCGCCAGTCCCTCCCGCACTGGCCCGCGCATGTCGAGTTCGACGCGGTGGCGCTGCCCGTAGGCAAAGCCGATGGTCTCGACATGGCCGAAGCGGTCCAGCGCCCAAGCAAGGCAGGTGGCGCTGTCCTGCCCGCCGCTGAGCAGAACCAAAGCGTGTTCGTCAGAGTGCGGCATGCTGGCGATGGTCTCGTGGAGGTTCTGGTTTGCGGGACGGCGGCCGCGTTATAGGATGCGGTGCGGGCTTTGTCGCTTGCGTTCCCATACCTCAGGGCTGCGCCGATGCCGCTGACTCACATCCAGGAAGAGCGCGAGTATGAGCTGAGGATCGAGCAAATGCAGACCAATATTGAGAAGATGCGGACGGATATGGCGGCTTTGCAAAAGCAGCTTCAGTGGGAGAACCGTAAGTTCTTCATCCAGTTCGCGGCCGTAGTCGCCGCCGCTCTTGGAGCAGGCGTCGCTCTTGCCAATTACGTCAACAGCCGTCCTCCCGCGGCCGCGCCGCCCGCGCCGCCGCCGCAGATCATCTACATCCAGCCCATCGCACCAGCGCCCGCCCCATCCCCGCGGCCCTGATCGCAGGCGCTCACTCGTCGAAGACGGTTCGCGCCGTGCCAGGCCCCGGCAGCGTCAAGTCGCCCGCTGGCTGAGCCCCCGCTCCATCGCCTGGTCCCTCCTCATGGGTGTCCTGCAGCAAATTGCCGCCAACCTTGCTTTCAGACCGCCTCGCCGAACTGCGCCGCATGCAGCCGGTGATACACGCCCCCGGCCGCTAGCAACTCGCCATGCGCGCCCTGCTCCGCCACACCGGCCGCGTCCACCACCACAATGCGGTCAGCGTTGCGGATGGTCGCCAGCCGGTGCGCAATCACCAGCGTGGTGCGGCCCACCGCCAGCGCCGCCAACGCCTGCTGCACGGCACGCTCGGTTTCGGTATCGAGCGCCGAGGTCGCTTCGTCCAGGATCAGGATCGGCGGGTTCTTGAGGAACATGCGGGCTATGGCCAGCCGCTGCTTCTGCCCGCCCGACAGCTTCACGCCGCGCTCGCCCACCACCGTGTCCAGCCCGGCCGGCAGCGCCTCGATCACGGCGCCAAGCTGGGCACGCCGGGCCGCATCCATGATGTCCGCTTCCGTGGCATCGAGCCGGCCATAGGCGATGTTCTCCCGCATCGTGCCGCCGAACAGGAACACGTCCTGCTGCACGATGCCGATCTGCCGCCGCAGCGAGGCAAGCGTCATCGCCCGGATGTCGATGCCGTCGATGGTGATGCGCCCGCCGGTCACGTCGTAGAACCGGGGCAGCAGGGAGCACAGCGTGGTCTTGCCCGCGCCCGATGGGCCCACGAACGCCACCGTCTCGCCGGCCGCAATGGCCAGGTCCACGTCGCGCAGCACGGGACGCCCGCCAGCATAGCCGAACTGCACGCCGTCAAAGCGGATGTCGCCCTGCAAGCGGGGCGCCGGCCGGGCGGTGGGCGCATCGACGATGTCCGGCGCGGTGTCGAGCAGTTCGCAATAGCGGCGGAACCCGGCGATTCCCTTTGGATAGGTTTCGAGCACGCCGTTGATCTTGTCCACCGGGCGCAGGAACACGCCCACCAGCAGTAAGAAGGAGATGAACCCGCCCTGCGACAGCGTGCCATGCAGCACGAACCAGGTGCCGGCCACCATCACCACCATCTGGGTCAGCCGCATGCCGAGGTAAGTGATCGAGGTAGAGGCAGCCATCAGGCGGTAGGCCTGCAGCTTGGTGCGCCGATACTCCGCGTTGTCGACGGCAAACAGGCGCCGTTCATGCTCCTCGTTGGCGAACGCCTGCACCACCCGCATGCCGCCCACATTCTCCTCCACTCGGGCGTTGAACGCGCCCACCTGGCGGAACAGGGCGCGAAAGTTCTGCGTCATGCGGTTGCCGTAGCGGGTGGAGACCACCGTCACCACGGGGGTGATCACCGTCGTCAGCAGGGCGAGCTTGGTGTTGATGAAGAACATCAGCGCGAAGGCACCGGCGAAGGTCATCAGCGCGATGAACAAGTCCTCCGGGCCATGATGCGCAACCTCACCGACATCCTCCAAGTCCTTGGTGACATGGGTGATCAGGTTGCCGGTCTTGCTGTTGTCGTAGAACGAGAAGGACAGCTTCTGCAGGTGGTCGAACACCCGCCGCCGCATCTCGGTCTCGATGTTGATGCCGAGCTGGTGGCCCCAGTAGGTCACCACCGCCATGAGCCCGGTGTTGAGCAGATAGACCGCCAGGAGCACGGCGGATGCCGCCAGGATGATGCCCCAGTCGCGGCCCGGCAGCAGTTGGTCGATGAAGCCGCGCATCGCCATCGGGAAGCCGAGTTCGAGCAGCCCGGCGATCACCGCGCAGCCGAAATCGAGCACAAACAGGCGCCGGTAGGGCCGGTAATAGGCGAAGAAGCGCTGCAGCATAGCCCAGACATAGCCCCTGGAGGCGAACGCTGTCGATTTGTTGCCATGCACAATACGCAAGCGAGCCAAGCGTTGGCGGCGCTGGGCTTTTTGCATCGCTACGTTAACTCTGCATCAATCAAACAAGTGTTTGGTAGGATGCTGTAGATGCCTCTGGACACGGTGCGTATGGATCGCCGGGCCGAAATCCTCGAGAAAGCCGCGCAACTGTTTGGCTCCAAAGGCTATGGCCGCGCTTCCATGCGCGATATTGCCGGCGCCGTCGGGATCCTGCCAGGTTCGGTCTATCATCACTTCGCATCCAAGGAAGCGCTGCTCGCCGCCATCCATCAGCAAGCGGTGGACCGCTCAATTGCTGTCGTGCAGGCCGCCGTCGCTCGCCGCACCGATCCATGGGACCGGCTTGAGGCCGCTGCGGCCGCCCATCTCAGCCTGCTGGTCAGCGGCGGCGCACTCGCAGCGGTGGTGGCGCGCGGGCCTGAGGAAGGCGAGCATGTCCGGGCCGAACTGATCCGCCAGCGCGACCGCTATGAGGCCATGTTCCGGGACTTGGTCGCCGGCGTTACGCTGCCGCCGGGGGTAGCACCCGGTCCATTCCGCCTCGCTTTGCTCGGAGCACTCAATTGGGCACTCACCTGGTACCGCCCGGACGGAGACCCGCCTGAAGTCGTCGCGCGTGACTTGTTCGCCATCTTTCGCGCCCACTCATCCGTCGTTGCAACTGAGAGACAGCCCTAATGCTTTACCAAATGTATGAGTGGCAGCGCATGGCCATGCAGCCGATGCGCGCCATGGTGTCGAGCGCGTTGTCGATCATGGACATGCCGGAAAACCCATTGCGGGAGACGCCGTTCGGCCGCCTCACCGCCGCAGCGCTCGACAGCTTCGAGCACACCACGCGCAGGTTCCTCAAACCCGGCTTCGGCCATACCTCGACGCTCATCGACGGTGAGGCCGTGACCGTGACCGAGGAGCTTGCACTGCGCCTGCCCTGGTGTGACCTGCTGCATTTCCGCCGCGAAACGGCCCGCCCGAACGATCCGGTGCTGCTGATCGTGGCCCCCATGTCTGGCCACTTCGCCACCCTGCTGCGCGGCACGGTGGCGGCCTTCCTGCCCGATCACGAGGTCTACGTTACCGACTGGCATGACGCCAAGGAGATGCCGCTCACCGCGCCCGCCTTCGATCTGGACGACTACATCGACTATGTGGCGCAGTTCGCCCGCCATCTCGGCCCGCAAACCCACATGCTCGCCGTGTGCCAGCCAGCCGTGCCGGTTCTGGCCAGCACGGCGCTGATGAACGCGGACGCCAATGCACCGGCCCCGCGCTCGATCACGCTGATCGGCGGTCCGATCGACACGCGGGAGGCGCCCACCGAAGTCAACAAGTTCGCCAAGAAACACGACCTTGGGTGGTTCCGCGCCAACACCATCCACACCGTCCCATTTGGCGAGCCTGGCTTCATGCGGCCGGTTTACCCTGGCTTCCTGCAACTCGCCGGGTTCATGGCGATGAACATCGGCCGCCACATGCAGGCGCATTGGGAGATGTTCACCCACCTGGTGGATGGCGATGGCGAACCGCTGGCCGCCAAGCGCGCCTTCTACGACGAATACCGCTCCGTGATGGACCTCTCGGCCGAGTTCTACCTGCAAACCATCCAAGCCGTGTTCCAGGAGCACCTGCTGCCGCGTGGCCTGCTGGTCTCGCGGGACCGCCTGGTGGAACCAGCCTGCATCACCCGGACTGCCATCATGACGGTGGAAGGCGAGCGGGACGATATTTCCGGCTTGGGCCAGACCAGGGTCACGCACCGGCTCACGCCCAACTTGGTTGCCGACAAGCACGAGCATCTGGAGCAGGCGGGGGTGGGGCACTACGGCCTGTTCAATGGCGCCCGCTTCCGCAACGAGATCGCCCCCCGCATCAAGGCCTTCATCGCCCAGCACGAGTAGCGCGAAATTTCCCGCCGCTTCCGCTTGCACTCTTCGCTTCGGTGGATGTACGCAGCCGCAAGCTTGGCCCGTGTTGGGGATAAAGGAGGCTAACCATGCAGCGGCTGGTTTTGGCGGCGGCTTTCTTGATGGCGGCTGGTCTGACGGCCATTCCGCAGCGTGCTTCGGCGCTTGGCTGCGACCCGAAAACCCAGGTCTCCGGCCATACCAAGGGCAGCTTCGGTATCACCGAGGTTCCAACAGGTCCGTGCCCGGTTGGGCACTATGCCAACCTGCAGAAGAAGCGAAGCCAGTCCCTGTTGTTTGTTCAACCCAAAAACGCAGCTTTGCCGCAAAACGGCATCCAGCAATAACGGAGATAATCGGATGAAGTCGCTTTTTGTCGTCGCAGCCGCCCTAAGCATTGGTTTCATCGCTCCACAAGCCCATGCCATCGGCTGCATCTCCGGCGCGGCCGTCGGCGGCGTGGCGGGTCATGTCGCTGGCCACCATGGCCTACTGGGGGCGGCCGCGGGCTGCGCGGTTGGCCACCATGAAGCCGTCAAGCGCAGGCGTGCCGCGGCTGCTGCCCAGCAATACCCACAGCAGCAATACCAGCAGCAGCAATACCCGCAGCAGTAATAACCACGATCCCGCGCGCCCTCGCTCGGCATTGGCATGACGCTTGCTGCCGCACAGGCTGCAGCATAGCCATCACCTAGCGGGAGCCATCCTTGTATCACCGGCCATTTGCCGCTCACCCCATCGGATGCGGCTGCACCGCCGGCCCGCTTGCTTGCGATGCCGCACCCTCGGCCATCCGCATAGCGGCGGAGCGTGCGGCGTTCGGCGGTGAGGCCGGCCGGCGGCGTATGCTCCAGGCGGTCGGGGCTGCTACCATCGCTGCGGCGATGGACCGGGTCTTCCCCATCCTGCGCGCCCAGGAGGCATGGGCCGAGGGTGCAGGTGGCGCGCCGGAGAAGGCAAACCTCAAGATCGGCTTCATCGCCATCACCTGCGCTACGCCGATCATCCTGGCAGCACCCATGGGGTTCTACGCCAAGCATGGCTTGAACGTGGATATCGTGCGCACCGCCGGCTGGGCCGTGGTGCGGGACAAGGCGCTGAACGGCGAGTATGACGCAGCCCACATGCTGAGCCCGATGCCGCTCGCCCTCACCCTGGGCGCCGGCTCGGGCGTCGTGCCGTACGCCGCGCCTGCGATCGAGAACATCAATGGCCAGGCCATCACCCTGGCCATGAAGCACAAGGACAATCGCGACCCGGCGAAGTGGAAGGGAATGAAATTCGGCATTCCGTTCGACTACTCGATGCACAACTACCTGCTGCGCTACTACCTGGCCGAAGCCGGGTTGGATCCGGACCAGGACGTGCAGCTACGGGTCATCCCGCCGCCCGAGATGGTCGCCAACCTGCGCGCCGAGAACATCGATGGCTTTCTCGGGCCCGACCCGTTCAACCAGCGCGCAGTGTATGACGGGGTGGGCTTCATCCACCTGCTCACCCGCGAGCTGTGGGACGGACATCCCTGCTGCGCTCTCGGCATCAGCCAGGCGATGGTGAAGCAGGCGCCGAACACCTTTCGCGCCCTGTTGCAGTCAATCGTGGACAGCACCGCCTATGCCAACCAGGCCGAGCATCGCAAGGACATTGCCGACATCGTGGCCGGGCAGAACTACCTGAACCAGCCGCCCACCGTGGTCGAGCAGGCGCTCACCGGCACCTATGCCGACGGCTTGGGCCACGTGAAGAACGTGCCCGAACGGGTGAGCTTCGACCCGTTTCCCTACCATTCGATGGCAATCTGGATCATGACGCAGATGAAGCGCTGGGGGCAGGTGAAGGGCGACCTCGCCTGGAACGACGTGGCAAAGCAGGTTTACCTCGCCACCGACGCCGCAGCGGCAATGCAGCAGGCCGGGCTGGCCGTTCCTGCCTCGGCCTCCAAAAGCTACACCATCATGGGCAAGAGCTTCGACCCAGCCCAGCCCGACGCCTACGTTGCCTCGTTCGCCATCAAGCGGGCATGACCCGGCAGCGCCTGCAATCCGCGCTACTGCTGACGGTGATCCTGGCTTGCCTGCTGGGCGGCTGGCAGTGGGCGGCGACCCCAGCCGCCAGCTCAGTCGCGATGGACCCGGCCTATGCCGCCCTCGTGGGTGCCGCCGCCAGCCAGGGCCAGAAATCCCCCATGCCGCGCCCGAGCGACGTCGCCGCCCGTGCCTGGGTGCTGCTCCGCGACCCGTTCTACGTCCGTGGCACCAACGATCAGGGCATCGGCATCCAGATGGCCTGGTCGCTGGCGCGGGTGGCGCTTGGCTTCGGCCTGGCGGTGCTGGTGGCGATCCCGCTCGGCTTCCTGATCGGGATGAGCCCGGTGCTGGCCGGCGCGCTTGACCCGATCATCCAGGTGTTGCGCCCAGTCAGCCCGCTCGCCTGGATGCCGCTGGCGCTCTACACCATCAAGGACAGCGGCCTGTCCGCCATCTTTGTCATCTTCATTTGCGCCATCTGGCCGATGCTGTTGAACACCGCTTACGGCGTGGGCAGCGTTCGCCGGGAATGGCTGAACGTCGCGCGCACGCTGGAGGCGGGTTGGTGGCGCACCGCCTTGCGCGTCATCCTGCCCGCCGCCGCCCCCACCATCATGACCGGGATGCGGATTTCGGTTGGCATCGCTTGGCTGGTGATCGTGGCCGCCGAAATGCTCGTGGGCGGCACGGGGATCGGCTATTTCGTTTGGAATCAGTGGAACAACCTGTCGATTGCAGACATCGTGATTGCAATCCTGCTGATCGGCTTGGTGGGCATGGCGCTGGACCAGGGCTTGGGCCGAATGGCGCGAGCGGTCACATGGATGGAGTGACGACCCACCTGCCCTACCTCGCCGTCCAAGGCATCAGCCGGCGCTATGGCGGCCAGGCCGTGTTTAGCGATCTGTGGTTCGGCGTCGAGCGGGGTGAGTTCGTCGTGCTGATCGGCCACTCAGGCTGCGGCAAGACCACCATCCTCAACATCCTGGCCGGCCTTGAGCCGCCGGACGAGGGGGCGTTGTTCCTGGACGGCCAAGCCATCCGTGGCCCGGCGCTCGAACGTGCGGTGATCTTCCAGTCCCACGCGCTGATGCCTTGGCTGACCGCGCAGGGCAACGTGGCCTTCGCCGTCCGCTCCCGCCATCGGGATTGGCCGCGCGCCCGGGTGCAGGCGGAAGCGCTCGCCGTGTTGGAACGGGTGAGCCTGGCCGAAGCCGCGAGCCGCAAGCCGCACGAGCTTTCCGGCGGCATGAAGCAGCGCGTCGGCATCGCCCGGGCGTTGGCCGCCGAGCCGCATTTGCTGCTGATGGACGAGCCGTTTTCCGCACTTGACGCGCTCACCCGCGGCACCCTGCAGGACGAGGTGCTGCGCCTGGTCGCGGGCGCCGGGCAGACCGCTTTCATGATCACGCATGACGTGGACGAGGCGATCCTGCTTGCCGACCGCATCCTGCTGATGACCAACGGCCCGGATGCGCGGGTGGCTGAAGTGGTGGTAAACACCCTGCCGCGCCCACGCCTGCGCGCCGCCATTCATCACACGCCGGGCTACTACGAGCTGCGCAACCACATCGTGGACTTCCTGGTCACCCGCTCCCGCGCCTTGGCCGAACGGCGGCCCGCGGGTTGGACCGGCCGCAGCGTCCCGGAAGTGCGCCCTGCCGACATCCCGATCCCCCACATGGAGAGCCTGCCATGAACGAAGCCAAGACCGCGTTGGGCCACAAGATCGTTGCCGCCAAGAAGGCCAAGGGTTGGACCTGGCCGCAGGTGGCGGAAAAGCTCGGCCACGCCCCGGTTTGGGTTTGCGCCGCCTGCCTGGGCCAGATGTCGATGACGCCGGAGACTGCCGAGAAAGCCGGCGTGTTGTTCGACCTGAACCCCGCCGAGATCGACCTGCTGACGCAAGCGCCCTACCGCGGCTCGCTGCCCACCGAGGTGCCGACCGATCCGTTGATCTATCGTTTCTACGAGCTGGTCAGCGTCTATGGCACCACCTGGAAGGAGTTGATCCACGAGGAGTTCGGTGACGGCATCATGTCCGCAATCGACTTTGAGATGACGCTGGACCGCCAGCCCGACCAAAAAGGCGACCGGGTGAAGATTGGCATGAGCGGCAAGTTCCTGCCCTATAAACGCTACTGACCAGCCACTGCCCCGCCACCATAAAAGCCCTCTCCCTCTGGGAGAGGGTTGGGTGAGGGGCAGGCGGCTCCGGTGTCATGTTGGGTGTGACCACCCCCCTCACCCTGTCCCTCTCCCAGAGGGAGAGGAAGTTGCAGAGAGGGGGGAGATGACACCGCTAACCATGAGCCGCTATATCCGCGGGACTACAACCCCCGCTGGACGGACGCATGCGCACACTCCTTCTCGCAGCCGGCGTGGCACTTGCCCCCGCAATCGCCCAGGCCGCTGACCTCAGCGTGCTCTACGCCGGGTCGCTTACCAACCTGATGGAGCACGGCGTCGGGCCTGCCTTCAGCAACCAGAGCAACACGACGTTTCGCGGGTTCCCCGCCGGGTCGAACGCGCTGGCAAACCAGATCAAGGGCAAGCTGCGCCAGGCCGATGTGTTCATTAGCGCCAGCCCCAAGGTCAACGAGGCCCTGATGGGCCCGGCGAACGACGACTGGGTGAGCTGGTACGTCACTTTCGCTCAATCCCCGCTGGTGATCGGCTACAATCCCAGCAGCCGCTTTGCCGCCGAACTCAAGACCAAGCCGTGGTACGAGGTCCTGCGCGAGCCCGGCCTTCATCTGGGCCGCACCGACCCGAAGCTGGACCCGAAAGGAGCACTCACCGTGCAATTGCTCGACCATGCCGAGCAGCTCTATCACCAGCCTGGGCTTGCAGCCGACGTGCTGGGCGGCGAGGAAAACCCCGCGCAGGTGCTGCCGGAAGAAAACCTGGTCGGCCGCCTGCAGTCGGGCGAGCTGGACGCCGGGTTCTTTTACTCGACCGAGACTGCCGACCTGCACATCGCGGCCATTCCGCTGCCCGCTGAAGTCGCGCTGAGCGCCCACTACACCATCACCGTGTTGCGTGACGCGCCGCACCCGGCGGTGGCGGCCCAGTTCGTGGACTTCCTGCTGAGCCCGGCTGGCAAGGCCATCATGCAGGAACACGGCCTGGATACAGTCCGGCCCGCCGTCATGGGTGACGCCAGCCGGGTGCCTGCCGCCATCCACCTGCCCTGAGCGTTCCAGTGCGGCGCCTCCCGCGGTTGCCGCCGATGTTGCCGCTGCTGGCCGGGCTGTTGACGATCTACCTCCTGGCGCCATTCCTGGCCGGGATCGGACAACTCGGCCTGGCAGACTGGCGGCATGCCGACCTGCCGGCGCTCACTTCGGCCCTCTGCGTCTCGCTCGCCAGCGCCAGCCTGGCGACATCGCTGGTGGCCGCCGGCGGCATCCCGCTTGGCTACCTGCTGGCCCGGGTGCCCGGCCCGGCGATGCGCCTGGTCGGCTTCCTAGTGCAGTTGCCACTGGCGTTGCCGCCGCTGGCCAGCGGCACCTTGCTGCTGTTCCTGTTCGGCTATGCCAGCCCACTCGGCCGGCTCACCGGCGGCGCCCTCACCGACTCCTTCGCCGGCGTCGTGCTCTCTGAGGCGTTCGTCGCCGCGCCGTTCCTGATCATCGCCGCCCGCTCCGCCTTCCACGCCATCGACCCGGCGCTGGAGGAGGTCGCCGCCACCCTCGGCTACCCGCCCAGCGCAGTGTTCCGCCGGGTCAGCCTGGCGCTGGCGATTCGCGGCATCTGGGCGGGGCTGCTGCTCACCTGGCTGCGCGCATTCGGCGAATTCGGCGCGACCGCCATGGTGGCCTATCACCCCTACTCGCTGCCCGTTTACAGC
>CAXTRX010000059.1:14092-18178 GCA_964246785.1 uncultured Acetobacteraceae bacterium
GTGGCCGTGCTGGTGATGGGCGCAAGCCTGCGCGCCGAGCGGCCCCGCGTTCGCATGCCCGTCCCGACCCCCGCCGGGGTGCTTCCGACCCGCACACGCCGCCCTGCCGTCGGCCACTGCCCACGGCGGCTGACCTTCGGGTTCTATCGCCAGAGCGACGGCTTCACGCTCGATGTCGCCTGGCGCACTGAGGCACGGCGGCTCTGCATCCTTGGCGCCTCGGGCTCCGGCAAGTCGGCGA
Source organism: uncultured Acetobacteraceae bacterium (assembly GCA_964246785.1). Lineage (GTDB taxonomy): Bacteria > Pseudomonadota > Alphaproteobacteria > Acetobacterales > Acetobacteraceae > LMUY01. The sequence goes on from CAXTRX010000059.1 coordinate 14,334, forward strand.
CGCTGCGGCTGATTGCGGGCGTGGACCAGGCCGCGAAGTCGTCCCTCCTATTGGCCGGGCAGGACTTGACCAGCCTGCCGCCACATCTGCGCAGGGTCGGCTACGTGCCGCAAAGCTACGCCCTGCTGCCGCATCTTTCCGTGCACCAGCAAGTCCGCTTTGGAGCCGGTGCCGAGGAGCGGCTGGCTGCATACTGGACGCAGCGACTGGGTCTGGCCGGTTTAGCGCACCGGTTGCCCGCGGAGCTGTCGCTCGGCCAGCAGCAGCGCGTGGCACTCGCTCGGGCGCTGTCCCGGCCATCGGAGCTGCTGCTGCTGGACGAGCCATTTTCCGCGCTGGACGCTCCGCTCCGCGCCGGGCTGCGCGAGGAACTCTGGGCGCTGCAGGACGAAATCGCCGCCACAACCATCCTCGTCACCCACGATCCGGCGGAAGCGATGCTGCTGGCCGACGAGGTGCTGCTGCTGGAGGGCGGACATGTTCTGCAAGCCGGCCCTGTTTCAGCCGTGTTCCAGCGCCCTGCGAGCCAAGAAGCTGCCGCGTTGCTGGGCGCCGAAAACTTGGCGCTTGGGCATGCAGTGTCGGCGGACCAGATTGATCTCGGCGGCGTCCGCATCGCTGTCGGCGGGCCTGTGCTGCCGGCCGGCCCGGTCGGGTGGTCGGTGCGGCGCACCAGCATCCGCTTGGTCGCCGAGGGGGGCTATCCTGCCGCCGTGTTGGCTGTGGGCGAGCCTCGCGCAGGGCAACGATCGCTGACGTTGCAGCTTGGCGGGGTCGTGCTGCAGGCGTTGGCCGAGCCAGGCCACCCGCCCGCATTGGGAGCCTGCCGCGTCGCCATCGACCCGGCAGCGATCCAGGTGTGGCCGAAAGCGGCCATATTTCTTCCTCTGGGCGAGGGCCGGGGTGAGGGGCCAAAGCGCAGGACCGTGGCCGTGGCCCCCTCACCCAACCCTCTCCCAGAGGGAGAGGGCTTCTAGGTCGTGCCCTAATCCACCTCGAAATCCCCGGCTTGCGGCGGCGCGATCGGCTTGAACAGCGTGCGGTCGGGCTTGAGGTCCAGCAGCGGCGTGCCGTCGAGGCAATCCAAGCCGCGCACCGACACCATGGCACCCTCAATCCCGACCAAGCGGGCGATCGACGTGCCCAAAGGGTTCGGCCGCACCGGCGACCGGAGCGAGAACGTGCCGCGCGCCACACCGTCATTGGCTGGGCATTGCAGCACCAGGTCCCGCCGAGAGAGATGCAGCCAGTAGATCACCTCGACACGTTCGAACTGCGCCAGGCCATCCAGCGCCGCCACCCAGGGCTCGAACACTTCAAGCTGGCAAACCGGGCCGTCCAACCGTCCCTGCCGCGGGGTCTTGAGCCGGTTCGACCAAGGCGTGTGGATGCGGCCGATGAACACCAACCCGGCATCGCTCGCGGCGGGAGCGTCCACCACTCGTTCGCCGGCGCGAACCTCGCTTTCCCGCACCACGATCAGGGCGCCAGTGAGGGCGCTGGCATCAAGGTGACGGCCAGCAGCGCCACGTCCCGAATGCTACGGCCGGCGCGCTTGTCGCCGGGCACCACCAAGCGGAAGTGGCCCGGGGGCAATGGCTGACCGTCCTGCTTGTCGGCGAGGATCACCTGCTTGGCCTCGAACCCGGGCAGGATTTCGCCCAGTCCTACCACCACCGCATAGCCATCATGGCCCTCGACCGTCACCGCCATGCGCAGCGGGTCGCGCGGCTGGGCGGCCTGCACCGCCGCGGCATGGTCCAGCAGGGTCCATAGCAACGGTCCCTCGAACGTGGCGCCCGTGTGCTCGCCACCGAACGGCGCCGACACTTGCACGGCAGGCAGCGCGCCGATGTCGCCCGGCGAAAGCATTTGCGTGACGCCGTTCGAGCCCTGCAGCGCAATGCCATCCGCGTCTGCAGCCCAGGCCGGCAGCCCGGCAGACGTCAGCAGCCCCAGGATCAAACTCGCCAGCACTGCCTTGGTCATCGGCGCATCTCCTTCATTCTGGGGGCAACGGGCTGCACGCGACCGAGGTGGCGCGGGCGAGCAGCACAATCCGCCGCGCCGCAACGCCCGCACCCGCCATCTCCCCCAGCGCATGGGCCAGCAGCGGATTGGTGAGCACCGCATGCGCCGCCACGTTGATCGCCGCCTCCGACCCGGCCACCAACCCCGCCGCCAGCATGGTCCGCCGCAACAGGCCCAGCGTGCCGAACAGCCCCGGGCGCATTCCGTAGAGCGTTGCCACCTGCCGCACCAGGCGGACGCCGCGCCAGGCGATCAGCAGCGCTGCCAGCGAGGGGGTGGGCGTCGCGGCGATGGCGGCCGCCATCTGGAATGCGGCGGTGCGGCCCAACGCGTCCGCCCGGGCGCGCAACGCCGCATCTGGCCCGGCCCGCAGCAGGGCGATGATGGCGTCCGGATCGTTGGCTGCGTCGATGGCGGGCCGAAGGGTCGCCGCTTCGGGCAGCGTTGCCACCCAGGTGCGGGCGGCCGCCTGGATCCTGCCGCCATTGCCACTGGCCAGTGCCAAACGCAGGCGGTCCACCCGTCCGAGCGCGAACAGTCCGCGCAACTCCCGCCACACGCCCGCAAGCAGCAGCCCGAAACCACCCACCGCGACGACCACGGTCAGCCAGCCCAGCCAGGTGGCGCGTTCGAACTGGGCGGCGGCGAAATTGCCGGTTTGCAGCGCGGCCAGCCCGACCAGCAGCACGCCCGCGCCCGCCAGAGCGTAGGCGCCGCCGCCAGCGCGGGGGGTGCTGTCGGCCAGCGGCTGCAACGCAAGCTCTGGCGGCTCGAGCTTCCGCGCGGCCGGGTCTTCGATCACCACGCGGGGGCTGTGCGGCCTCACAGCAGGTCGTCGAGCAGAAAGGCCAGCAGCGCGTCAAGCTCGATCTGCGGCACGCCAGCGCGGCCGCCACCCGGCAGCGTGGTGGGCTCGAACTCCGGCAGGTCGAAGAACTCGCCGGCCCAGAACGCATCGTCCGGCGGGCTATCCGGCACCTCGCCGGGGTAGGACAGGCCCACGCCGCGCCCGGCAATCCGCCCGCGCACGGCTGAAACGCTGCGCCCATCCAGCCGCATGGTCGCGTCCTCGGTGCAACGGATCGATGCGACTGCGAAGTGGCGTGCGGCCACGTCGCCGCCGGCTGCCGCCAGCGAGGCCATCAGCGCCCGCAGGTTGCCGCGCTGACGGCTTGCCACATGGTCGGCCTTGGTCGCGGCATAGGCGACCCGGCGGATGCGCGGCGGCGGCAGGCGAAGCTGCAGCAGGTTGCTCAACGCCGCCGTCCAGGAGAACGACCAGCGCAACGCCCCGGCAGCGGCAGCCAGGCTTCCTTGCGCATCGGCAAAGCTCTCCCGCCCGGCGGCGAGCGCGCTCAGCAGGTCCGCCAGAACGACCAGCCGGTCCAAGTTGCCAAAGAGGGGGGACACCAAGTCCTGCCGCACGGCATTGCGGTAGGCATCGTAGCGCTCGCCCAGCAAGCCCGCGAGCCCGCCTCGGCCGCGCCAGGGGAAAAACACCGTCCAAGGCGGCTCGGCGCCGGGTGCTGGCATGAGGAAGCGGCCCGGTTGCAGCATCGACAATCCGGCGTTGTCGCGCAGCCGCTGCAGCAACTCACGGTAGAGCACGTGCCCGGCGGCGGCGAGCGCCTCGTCCCGGGCGGCACTGCCCGGCAGCCCGGCGCTGAATTGGAGGAAGCTGCGGGCGGCGGGAAGGCCGTCGCGCCGGGCCAGGGTGCGCTCGGACCAGATGGCGTAGTCGGTGTCCAGCAGCGGCAGGTCGAGCAGCCATTCGCCGGGATAGTCCAGCAGTTCGAGCCGGAGCACGCGGGCCG
>CAXTRX010000060.1:0-3022 GCA_964246785.1 uncultured Acetobacteraceae bacterium
GTCCAGGCGCAGGCTAGAAGGGCGATACCACCAAAGAGCCACCCTGTGCATAGCCAAGCGGCTAACGCCAGCGGCCAGTCTTGAATGGGATCAAGAATCCCCAGCGACAGGGTGACGAAGTAGATCAGCGATAGCGCGGCCGTACAAGAGAAGAATTCAAGAGTGATACGTGCGATAAGAATGTCGGCCATTTGGATAGGACGGTGATAGAGAAGAGGCGAATTATTACGAAACAGCCTGGATAATGGACCTACTAGGTGGCGCGAGAGCGTTAACGGCAGGTAGCACGTGACCGCGAAAGTGGTGATATTAACGCCACGCAAGTTAGAGGTGTGGGTAATGGACCATATCAGCATGATCCCTGTGGCAAGAATGACAGGATCCATGATCTCCCAAAAAAACCCGAGACTGTGTCTGCCATGGCGAACCATGAGGTCGCGTAGGATCAATCCTTGAAGGACGCTCAAGCGGCTTGCTTTCACGGGCACATTAGACTTTCAACAATTTGTCTAAATTGGTAGATGTATTATCCCCAAGCATATCTGACCATCTTCTTTCTATCCGCTGACCAGCCGGCTCTTGGCGAATTCATGAAGTACCTGCATGCGAGAATACTGCCCTGTTTGCAACTGATCCGTCCAGTATGCAAGACCAGCCTCGTCGGGGATGCGCTGGAGCTCATTCATGTAATGGTATGCGAGCCATTCGCGGCTGGTGAACTCGTCCAAGCCAGCCACCTTTTTGAATGTTGTGTCGAATAGCCAGCGGTCTTTTAGCGTGATATCCGAAAGCCATAATCCTGCCTGGCGGCCGAGGTCCACTAGAGTTAGATATGTATAGCCGCATAGATGGAAGTCGCCCGGATAGGCTTGTGTGCCGTAAAGCATTTGCACCCAGTAATGCTGCTGACTCAGGTCGATACGAAAAGCGTGAGCGTCGAGCAGGCGTACCATATCGATTGCGCTTGGGACCCGCACTCGCAGCAATCCGCCATGCCTTAGAAGCCGGGCCCAACTGGTCAGAGTTTCGACCTGCTGAGTGCGACCGAGATGTTCAAGCACATCCTGCGCAACAGCTTCCTCAAAATGCTCACTCGGCAGCATCGAAAGGTCGGTGACGTCTGCGATGAGATCTGGCCTATGCCAAGCGCCGGAGTCCACATTCAGATATCCTTCGCGAATGTCAAAGCCGCATCCAATGTTAATTTTTGCTGGCATGTGGGGAGGCTGGACGTATGAGTCGCTCACGGATTCGTTCTCTCGGCTTCTGACATAGATAATGGAGGCGTAGCGGGCACGACCGCGTCCTGGACGCGCAAAGAAGCATGCCGCTGATTGAAGAAATTGCCTACGTGAAAGGGTTTGGCGGTTCAAGCACACAGGGACGCACGTGGTCTTACGCCTCGAGGCCTGTGAGAATGAAGCCCGCCAACCTGGATGGCATTTTCGCCGCTTATGGGCTCGATTTTCGAAACACGATGAGTTACCTCTTAGCTGAACATGTTGTGATGTGCGACAGAATCCTAATCTGCACTACCCGATGCCCGCATACTGGGTTCAGCAGGTTTTTAGGCTTATCAATAATGTATGAAGTACAAATAGCCGGCAACTGTATCACAACTTAAGGCTGTGTAACACAAGAATGGGTGTTCATGAAAAACGTTAGATTCCTTATAGATTTAACGACAAGCCGCGGATACAAGGGCCATAATCCTGTTGGTATTGTCCGGACGGAACGGGAGATTGCCAAAGCATTTATCGCGTCAAAATATCCCGTCGACTTCTTCCGATTCGAACTGGAAAGTAAGGCGCTCTGGATCATTCCACGCCATGAGGCCGCATCCATCGTCGGGGCACTAAATGGCACGGCGGGAAACGCCCAACCGCCTGGCAAAGGGCCACTAACCGCTCCAGAGATAGTCACCGACGATTCCCTGCGAGCGTTTTTGGGGGAGATTCAACGTTGGCTGAGCGCCGTTCCCGTGATCGAGACGCCGAAGCCGGCGTCGGAAATGCGACAAGAGGAGGCGCTAGAGCTATTCGACGGCGATGTCATCATTAGCGCGGGCCTACTATGGGACGGAAATTTTCTGGAGTTAGTTTACGCACTTAAACAGACTAAACAAATATTAGTGGCTCAGATTCTCTATGATATTGTACCTATAATTATTCCGGAATTCTGCGTCCCTGGAATGAACATCCGGTTTCCTAAGTTCCTACTCGATGCCGCCTGGACCGCAGATGCGTTTTACTGTATCTCGGACTGTACTCTACGGGACGTCGGTAAATACCTTCGTGAGCACGCCTTGCCGGAGCCGCGACTGCTGAGGGTGGAACTCGGCGCTGACCTCTTACGGCACCGCGATCAGAAGGCAACCCTCGGCAGAACACTCAAATCGGGTAAGTTTGTAGTCTATGTCAGCACGATCGAGCCACGCAAAAACCACGCTATGCTTTTCCATGTCTGGCGTAGCTTATACGAGACTAGCCGAGAGTCTTTGGTGCCTCTTATTATTGTCGGGCGACAAGGATGGAATTCAAGCGACCTCATCACGATGATCCAAGCAGCCGAACATCTGCATCCGCAATATATTAGGATCATGACGGAGGTCTCAGACGCTGATCTGGATTGGCTTTATCGTAATGCGAGTTTCACAGTTTATCCGTCCTTATATGAAGGGTGGGGATTGCCGGTTGCAGAAAGCCTAGCCCGGGGGAAATTTTGCATCGCAGCCAATGCCTCCTCGATCCCCGAGGTGGGAGCTGGACTAGCTGAACTTATTGATCCACTCGACGTCATTGCGTGGACACAAGCGATCCGGCACTACCTTCAAGCTCCGCAGGAAGTGGCCGCACGAGAAAGCACCATCCGCCAAGAGTATCGAACAGTGTCATGGGAGAGCGCCATGCTGCGGTTCGTCGCGTCGGTAACAAGCTTTGTTGCATCGGCTACCGTCCCGGAGACCGTTGATGCCGCAGCGGACGAGGCAGCATGACGCGTATACTATCGATTTGCACCTATC
>CAXTRX010000060.1:3032-18075 GCA_964246785.1 uncultured Acetobacteraceae bacterium
CACGGAGGGCAACTCCGCGTTGACGCGTTACACAGGACGTACCGAGCGGCAGGTCATGAGGTCAGGCATCTCGCACTGTATCGGGCGGACGAGTATCCCGAGGAGCCGCCAAATTCCTGGAACATCCATTTCACCTGGCCATTTATTAATGACCTACTTTCTAATGGTGGACGGACCGATTTAAACGCGTCTGATTTTGTCTTGCGCGACCCAGCGTCTCGCGATCGGGTTATTGCCCTTATTACTCAATTCAAGCCCGAGATCATACAAATGGAACATTGCTGGCTGTGGCCAATGCTGAAGTCTTTGCTAGCTTACATGCCCGAGATAGCGGCGGCGCGGGTCATTTACTCTTCACAAAACGTCGAATACCAGCTTGTCGCGAGTTCCGTCAGCCCCACTAGTCCACCAGTCCCCGCATCAATGGTAGAGCTCGTGCGGCGAATGGAAATGGACCTCGTCACGCACGCTGATTTAGTTATCGCAGTAAGTGAGACCGATGCTGACGTGTTCCGACGGTTCGCAAATCGGGCTATGGTCGCGCGCAATGGCATTTGGCCGCGGCCCGAGCCAAGTGGGCTCGATTTTTGGAGTAAGCAATTAGAGGGGCGCCGATTTGCGTTGTTCGTTGGCTCCGCACACCCACCCAATGCGACGGGATTTGTACAAATGCTAGGGCCATCGCTAGGATTTCTTGCTCCTAACGAAATGGTTGTGATCGCGGGCGGTGTTGGTAACCTGTTACTGCTCCATCCAACGTTTCGCTCAAATGTGGGCCTCAATCTTGCACGGGCAATGCTGGTTGGCGTGCAGGACGCGGGCGGGTTGAGCACGCTGATTGAGAGAGCGAGCGCAATTGTCGTGCCTATCACCGAAGGGGGCGGTACTAATATTAAAATGGCCGAGGCACTGTTTAATCGTAAATTAGTGGTGTGCACAGAGAAGTCAGTGCGTGGTTACGAAGCGTTCCTGGATTTACCATTCGTCTTTGTCTGCAGAAACCCAGAGACATTCCAGGCAACACTACGTGCCGCTTTGCGAGGGGAGTTAGATGGCCGCCGCAACATCAATCATACGCAGGCGGAGAGGCTAAAGTCGCTACTATGGTCATCAACGCTAGCAGGGCTCATCCCTGAGTTGAGCCAACTGGGCATCGAACGCCCGGCCGTCACGCGGCATGTGGCATGAGAGTACCGATTAAGACTTGGGCTCCGTTCGGGACAGGTAGACGTGGAGTAATCCGCGACTTACGGGCGGCTGGGGACGCTGGGATGCGGTTTCGAGACTGGACCAACGCGATCACATCGTATGAAGCATATTTAAGATATCAGCCAGACGATGCGGCAATCCTAGTGCAGTTTGGCCATGCGTTAAAGGAAACCGGGCGGGTCGATGAGGCGATGGCGGCTTACGATCGCGCTGTAGCTGCAGCTCCCGACGACGAAGATGCGGCATTGCACCGTGACGCACTCCGTGACGCTACAGGGCGGATCGCGCTCGAGCCGGACGTATCTGCCGTAATGATAGCAGATACGATGGTTGCGGTAGCGCTCGCAGCTGTACCGTCTAACGCAAGCGCCCAATTCCGGGCTGACCGAGCACGGGATCTTCGGGATTGGCACTCAGCCGCAATGAGTTATTGCGAGCACTTGCATGATAATCTACGGGATGCGCCGATCTGGTTGCAGCTTGGCCACATGCTGAAGGAGATGTCGGCATTGGACGAGGCAATCTATGCCTACGAGATGGCTAAGCAACTGGATCAGGACTCTTCCGATGTTGGCGTTCACCTGGCGGATTTGCTGATGCGGGTGGGGCGCACAAGCGAGGCCCGACCACTGTGGGCGGAGATGTTCGCCCAGAAGGGGAGTTTTTTTTTGCACGCCAGGTGACGCTTGATCCGCTTGCGCTAGACGATTGCCGGATGGCTCGGCGTGGTGAGGACCGGGGGCGACTGCTGTTTGATATCAGCGACTACCTCGCCGCCTGCCTTGGTGGCCAAGGTCTGACAGGGATCCAGAGAGTGCAGGCATGCGTCGTTCAGGAATTGCTGAGCCGCGAAGGAAATCAGTCGATCGTTATGGTTGATCCGCTCTATGGCCGCGTATGGAAGCTCAATGATGCGCGGCTAGCCGATTTGGTTGCATTAGCTTCCGATGCCTCAGAACAGCGCAATACAGCGGAGACGATCTGGATAGGTCAAGACTTGCATGATACGGCGCGCTTGATTGAGCTAGCTTCAGGTGATGCGCTTGTTAGTCTTGGCACTTTTTGGGATAGGCGTTACGCGTCCGAATTTATTCAGCGGCTTACTCAGGCTGGCTGCGCCTATGTTCCATTTATTTATGACTTAATCCCGCTAGAATACCCCGATTTGTGCGAGGCGGAAACGGTGGTGCAGTTCGGCAGGGCATTACCGCAGATTCTGCGCGACGCAACCGTCGTGCTAACTGCCTCGCGCGCCGTCGAGACAGCCGTGCGATCTTTCGTAGTGGGAAACGGCATGGCACAACCCTCAATCCGAGTTGTGCCGCTCGCCCATCAACTTCCCCCTGGGCAGCGGGATGGAAATAAAGTGCCTGTCCAAAGGCCACCCAATGACCGTCCTGGCCTTAACGAGCGGTTTGTCCTATGCGTAGGTACCTTCGAGCCGCGAAAAAATCAGGTTCGTCTTGCGGAAGCCTGGGCAACGCTCGCGCGGGAAATCACTGACCTCCCTATTTTAGCGCTGGTGGGCAAGATCGGCTGGCTAGGCGGAACTGACTTTTTGCGGTTAGACGCGCTCGCGCGGATTAGTGGGAAAATTATGCTACTTCACGGGCTTTCTGACGTGCGGTTAGCAGAACTCTACCGTAACTGCCTGTTCACCGTTTTCGTACCGATTACGGAAGGATGGGGTTTGCCGGTTGGCGAGAGCCTAGCATTCGGGAAGGCGTGCGTCGCCTCTGCAACAGGTAGCATTCCTGAAGTAGGCGGGGTGTTCCCGGTCTATGTCGATCCGCTGGATGCCAAAGCGATGATGGCTACACTACGGCGGCTAGTTATAGACGCCGCGTACCGGCGGCGGCTGGAAGGGGCTATAAGCCGGGACTTTCGCGCACGAGGCTGGTCTGACGTTGCCACGGAATTGCTGACGGCGATCGATGGTCTTAACTGACTCTGCCAGATGGGATAGTCTGTTTAGGTTGTTCGGTCTGTTGTTACAATGTAAACTATCATACCGTCCCCACCGCCAACCGCAACGCCAACGCCGCCACATCCGGCATCGTCCGCTCCACCTCTGCCACCGCCGCCACCGTGGCAGCCACCGCAGCCCGCATTTGCCCCGCATCATGCAGCGACGACAAAAAGAACCGCAACCGCGCCGACCTTTCCGGCACCGCCGGGAACATGATCGGCTGCGCGTTCACCCCCCGCCGGAACAGCAAGTCCGCCACCCGCACTGCCTTCAGCGAGCTGCCCAGGATCACCGGCACGATCGCCGCTCCCTCAGACGTCCCCGTGTCCAGCCCGGCTGCCTGCGCCTCCCGCAAGAACAGCCCGGCATTCTCCCGCAGCCGGTCCACGCGCCAGCCCTCCTCCAGCATTAGCCCCAGCGCCGCCGTGGCCGCCGCCGCCAAGGGGGGCGATAGCCCCACCGAATAGACAAAGCCCGGGGCGGCATAGCGCAGATGCTCGATGATCTCGGCACTGCCCGCGACATATCCGCCACACGCGCACAGCGTCTTGCTCAGCGTGCCCATCCAGATATCCACCGACCCCGGATCCACGCCGCAGTGCTCGGCCACACCGCGGCCACCGGCGCCCAGCACGCCCAGCGCATGCGCCTCGTCCACCATCAAATACGCGCCATGCGCCCGCACCGTGGCCACCATCCCGGCCAAATCCGGCACATCCCCGTCCATGCTGTAATGGCCCTCGATAACCACCAGCACCCGTGACGCCCGGCCCCGCACTGACGCCAGCGCCCGCTCAAGCGCGGCGACGTCGTTATGCGCAAACGCCACCCGCTGGGCGCCGCAATGCTGCGCACCCTGCACGATGCTGTTATGCGCCAGCGCGTCATGCACGACCGCATCGCCTGGCCCCACTAAGGCGCCGATCACCGTCACATTGGTCGCATGTCCGCTGACCATCGCGAGGCAATCCTCGGCGCCATAAACCGCCGCCAGCGCCGCCTCCAGCGCTCGATGCACCGGGCGTTCGCCGGATACTAGTCGGCTAGCCGATACCGAGGTGCCGTAGCGCTCCATCGCCGCTTGCGCCGCCGCCAGCACCCGCGCGTCGCCATTCAGCCCAAGATAGTTGTATGAGACCAGGTTCAGCAGCCGCCGTCCGCCGATCACCGTCTCCGCCCCGGCCAAGCCGTCATGCGAACGGAAATACGGGTTCTCCAGCCCCAGCGTTTCGCCAGCATCCTGCAGGCGGCGCAGCTCCTGCCGGGTGCTGGCCTCGCCGAGCGGCCGCCGGGGCGGCGGCGCATCAGGCGCCCGGGCGCCGCGATGGGCCAGGCGCTGCAGCAACTGCTGCTTGGCCTCGCCGGAGAGGCCAAAGGCGGCCGAGCGAAAACTCATGCACCCTGCTCCTGCATCGCCAGGCGCGCTGCGCCGTCGTGGCTCATGCCCTCATGGCGTAGCACCGTTGCGGCCAGGTTGTCCGCCTCTGAGGCGCCGCCAGACTGGATTGTCTGGCGCATCCGCGCCGCCATTCCGCGCAACGTCGTGCCAGCGCCCAGCACCAGCAGGGGCAACTGCACGCCAACCTGCGCCTCGACCGCCGTGCGCAGCTCGACCGCCATCAGCGAATCGACTCCGAACTCAGCCACCGGTGCATCCGCGTTGATGCTGCCGGGCGCCTGTTTGAGGATGCCGGCGATCGCCTCCACCAGCACCTCCAGCAGCATCGCCGTCGCGGCCTCGGCCGGCAGGTCGAGGATGCTTGCGCGCCGCGACAGGCCGTTGCTGGCGCGGCGTGCGGCGGCGGGCCTCTCCGACCAGAACGGGCCGGCAAGACCCGGCAGCTTGCCGCGCAGTTCGCCCCAGGCCACGTCGGCCAGCCCGGCCACGCAGGCGCCGCTCTGCAGCAGCATCGGGAGTTGCGCCAGCGCGGACGCAGCGGTGAGGTGCGCCGCACCCAGCATCTTGGCCAGCATCTCGCCCACGCGCGCCTTGCGCGCGACATAGCCGGCATCGCCGATCGGCCCCCACAGCACCGCCAGCGCCGGTAGCCCGGCCGCGTGACGGCGCTGCGCCAGCGCCTCCATCGCAGCATTGGCGGCAACATAGGCCGCCTGGCCCGGCGTGCCGATGACGGTCGTCACCGAGCTGAACACCACGAATAGGTGCATGTCGTCCTGCCGGGTCAACCGGTCCAGCGACACCGCGCCGGCAAGCTTCGGGCGCATCACCGCTGCAAAGCGTGCGGCATCCAGGTCGCCCAGCAAGGCGTCGTCTAGCACCATGGCCGCGTGGAGCACTCCCTGCAGCGGGCCCATCGTATGCCGAATATGGTCCAGCGTTTGCGCCAGCGGCCCCTCCTCGGCGACATCGCAGGCATAGGCGCGAGCCGTGACGTCAGCGGCGGCGAACTCGGCCAGCACGGCAGCAGCGCCCGGCGTGTCCGCGCCCCGGCGGCCGAGCAGCGCCAGCGATCGCGCCCCGTGCTGAACGAGCCAACGCGCCGCCTCCAGCCCAAAGCCGGACAGGCCGCCAGTCACCACATAGACGCCGTCCGTCCGCAGCGCGAAGGCGGCTGGCAGCAGCACCGGGCGCGTCGGCTCGGGCAGCAGCACCAGCTTGCCGACATGGCCGGAGGATTGCAGCAGCCGGAATGCATCGACCACATCGGCAAAGCCGAATGCGCGATAGGGCAGGGGCAGCAACCGGCCAGCCGCCAGCAGATCCGTCACCTCCCGTAGCACGGCGCTGCCGATCTCCGGTCGGAGGGCCACCAATTCGTCGCTGTCGACGGCGAAATACGCGGCGTTGTGGCGCATCGGCCGGATGCCAACGCGGGTGTTGCGATACAGGTCGCGCTTGCCGATTTCGATGAAGCGGCCGAACGGGCGCAGCAACTGCAGGCTTTGCTGCATCAGTTCGCCGCTCAGCGAGTTCAGCACCACGTCCACGCCTTCGCCACCGGTGGCCGCCAGCACGTCATCGGCAAAGGCCGCGCTGCGGCTGTCGAACACGCCAGCGACGCCGAGCAGCGCCAACATGCGACGCCGCACCGGGCTGCCAGCCGTCGTGTACACCTCCGCATTCTTGTGCAGGGCATATTGGATTGCCGCCAGACCGACGCCGCCGGCGCCCCCATGGATCAGCACGCGTTCGCCCGGTGCCAGCCGCGCTAGATGTCCGAGCGCATAGGCCGCCGTCATGAAGGCCACCGGGATGGTGGCGCCGGCGGCGAAGTCCAGGCCCGCCGGGAGCGGCATCACGCCATTGCTGCGGGTCACCACGTGGGTCGCCAACGCCGCCGGCGCCACTGCAATGACCCGGTCGCCGGGTGCGAAGTCGGTCACGCCGTCGCCCACGGCCGTGACGACCCCCGCGCATTCCAAGCCGAGCGAGGGGCCGCTGAACCCATGCAGCAACGCTTCGTCCGGCAACAAGCCTTGCGCCCACATCACGTCGCGGAAGTTCAGTGCGGCAGCGCGCACCTCGATGGCGACTTCCCCCACGCCCGGCGGTCGACGGTCGAGCGGTTGCCAGGCCAGCGAGCCGATCAGGCCAGGCCGCGCTACGTCCAACCGCCGAGGCGCATCGGACGCCACGGGTAGAGGCAGGCCACGCCGCAGGCGAGGCACCAGCCGGCCGGCCGGTGTCCACCAAATTTCGCGCTCGTCATCCGGCTGGGCGGTCTCCAGCATGACGCGTTCAGCCGCTTCCTCCCCGGTCAGCGCTGGATCCAAGCAGAGCATGCGGCATTCCAGCCCCGGCAGCTCGTTGGCAATCACCCGACGCAAGCCGCTCAGGGCGGCCGCCAGAATCGATCCGGAAGGCAGGCCTCGCGCGACCAGCCACAGCCTGCCTTGGGCGGCAGCGGCCCATTGGTGCAAGGCGGCGGCGATCTCGGTCATCAGCTCGGTCAACCGCTCGGCCCAGTCATCGTCGGGCGCGCCGGGAGCAAGAATGACGATCGGCTGGATTTCGACCGAGGCGGCAGCGAGCGAATCTTTCAGTGCCTCGATTGGTAGGAGCCGCGGCACGCGTTGGCGGGCAGCGAGGGCGGCGGCCAATGGATCGTCGGGCGCCGTGAACACCACCAGTTCTGCCATAACCGGCGCCGCGGCCTCCCGCCCGCTCGCTGCAACCCCCGCCAACAGGGCCACCGGCCACAGCGGCGTGTCGATCGGCTGCGTCGCCACGGCACAGCCCGCATGTTGCAAGGCTTGGCGCCACGCCTCGATGGGGCGCAGCATCGGTGAGGTCAGCAGGGCCGAGCCGAACAGCAGGCCGGCGATCCGGCTATCAGTTGGTTCGGCTGCAAGGAGCACCCCACCCGGCGCGAGCAAACCGGCCAAGGCCTCCGGCGTCGCCCGGACTGCAGCCGGGCCACTCAGCGCATAAAGCCCTAGCACGACGTCGAAGCCGTGCCGTTCCTCCAGTGAAAGTGTGTCCCAGAGTTTGGCCGCGCTCCCGGGAGTCTCGGCCAGCAAAGATTGCAATGCGGCGAGCGCCTCCTCGGCATGAGCCACTGCCAGAAGCCGCAGGACAACCCCACGCGACTCGGCCCAGGCCACAACCCGCCGCAGCAGGACAGCGGGCAACACGCCAGCAAAGGCCACCCGCAGGCAGGCGCCGCGCGGCCAATGCGACCCCCGCTCATGCAGGCCACGTAGCAGAGCGTCTATCGTCAGCCGAGATGCGGGAGAGGCCACCATGGCCTGGTCAAGCAACGCTGGCGGCAGCAGTGGATCTGGCATGGACGCGCTCGTCAGTGCCGGCCCGAGAGCCGCAAGTACGGCGCATTCCGCCGCAGCCTCTGGCAGGTCAAAGAACAGCGTGCGCCAAAGCTCGGCTGAAGCAGGCAAATCGCTTACCGCTGCCAGCCGCCAGCCATCGGCGGCCGGTTCAGCCAATCCCTCCTGTTCGAGCCACCCCATTGCAGCCATTTGCAGATGAGAGGCCATTGTGGCCGCGGGCAGCAAACCACCGGGCGCCAAAAGCTGAACCGTCTCGAACACTGTGGCCGCCGCACACGCGTCGGCAAGCAAGATCGAGCCGGATCCGTCGACCCCATCGCCGGCCATGGCATCCAGGATGGGCTCTAGGGATGCATCTCCTATAGCGCCTGGCAGTTGGCGCGCACTGGGCACGTGCGCTGTCCAGAACGTCTGATCGGCGGCGGTGCTCCCACTGCTGGGCAGGGCAACAAACCAGCAATCAATCAGTTCGGCGATGATTGCGCCGTCCGAGTCCGTAAGCGCGATATCGGCCCAGATCGAGCGCGGCCCAGCATGGCGTCGACGCAACAGGGCAAAGGCGGGCACCGCACCCTGCGGACGGAGCAGCCGGATATGGCCAAATCGCCACGGCACCACCCCACCTTTGCCAAGCGCGCTGCCCTGGCCCGCCAGCAGCGCCAGGAGTGCTTGCAGACTGCCATCCAGCAGCGCTGGGTCGAGCAAATACCCCAGCGCCACACGCTCAACCACGGGCGCTGTCAACGCGGCGACACTCTGCGCCCCATCACCGGACCACACTTGGGCAACGGTGCGAAATGCCGGGCCATAGCTCAGCCTCAGCGCCGCAGCCGCGGCATAAACCGCCTCGGCGGCAACGCACTCACCAGACTGGACTGGCGCATCCCAGGCGATGATTGGCGTTGCACGCTGGCCGGCGATGATCCGGCCGGCGGCGTGCAGGGTCATCGGTTCGGTCGACAAGCGCGGCCGGCTCTCCAGGGTAAAGCCGCTATCGGCGTCTACGCTGGCCCGGCATTCCCGCTCGCCCTCCAGCGGCATCGAACGGTTGATTTCGAAATCCTGGATTTCCAACACCGGCGCATCCGGATGAAGTGCCCGCGCCGCGGCAAGCGTCATGTCGATCATGGCCGCCGCAGGCAGCAGTGGTACGCCGTCCACCACATGGTCGGCGAGCCACGGTTCAACGGCGGTGGACAAATGCGACGTCCAGGTCGCGTTTGCCAGCGGGTCGCGAAAGCCAAGCAGGGGATGTTCGTGCGTAAGCACGGCGATGTCCGTGCCCTCGACCGTGCGCGGCGTACGGAATGACTGATGCTGCCATGGATAGCGCGGTAGACCCTCGCCGCTCGCTGCACCCGCAAGCGCCGGCGACCCGGCGATGCTCGCCCCGGCGACATGGCAAGCTGCCGCAATCGCTGTAAACGGATCGGCGCCTGCCAACTGTCGAGACAACGAAAACAATACGCGACCTGGCTGTCCCGCCCGTTTGAGGCCATCGCGTAGCGAGGCTTGCAGCACCGGCTGCGGCCCAACCTCCAGCAGCAGGCGAACGCCGCGTCCTGTCAGACAATCCAGCGCGTCGCTGAACAGCACCGGCTGGCGCACGTTGCGCCACCAGTATTCGGCATCGAGTTCGCCAGCGCTCACCACGTGGCCGGTGACAGAGGAGACCAAGGTGTCGGCCGGTGCCGCAGAGACAATGTCCCCCAGAGCCGCCAGCAATCGCTCCTCAATCGGATCCATCGCCGGGCTATGGAAGGCATAATCGAGGTCGAGCAGGGTAAACGACCAATCCTCAGCAATGGCGATCGCTTGCAGACGCGCCATCGTTTCGGCCGTTCCCGCCACAGTGACGGAGGCGCGGGCATTGATGGCAGCGATGGCGATTTCGAGCCGCTCGCGAGCAATCTTTGCGGCCGCCGTCACGGCGTCCAAGCCCAGCACCCCCATGCGGCCAGTGTCGTGCGTCGCCTGCTGCGCCAGGCTGCGGTGAACGATGACGTGGCACGCCTGGGCCAGCGTCAGCGCGCCACTGGCCCAGGCGGCGGCAACCTCGCCGGCGCTATGGCCAACATGGGCGACGGCCCGCACGCCCTGCGCCCGCAAGGCCGATACCGCAGCCACCTGTACGGCGAACAGCAACGGTTGCGCCACTGCGGTGTTGCGCAAGCTGGTCAGCAACGCCTCGTCATGCAGCCGCGACGCCACCGACCAGCCCAAACGCGGCGCGAGCAACGCGTCAACCTCCTCAATGGCACGCCGAAAGGCCGCGCTTAAGGTCCAAGCGTCACGACCCATCCCGGCCCACTGACTCCCGTTGCCGGAGAAGACGAACGCCAACGCACCCGTTTCCGCAGTGCCTGAGGTCACGTCGGTCAGCGTCTCGCCCCCTAACCAGGAGTCCAGCTGAGCGGCCAGGCGCTGAGGTGTATCCCCGGTCACCGCGATGCGCTGGCTGAATTGTTCGCGGCAATGTGCTGCACCCCGCAGCAACGCCGGCAGATCCGCTGCTGCCGTCGCGGCCAGGCGGTCGCGCCATGCCATTGCCAGGCTCCCCAGAGCCTCGGCGCTGCGGGCGGAGATCAGCAGCGGCGCCGCGCCCGGTGTTCGCAAGGCAGGAACCGGGTCGGACAGCGGCGGCGCGGCCAGCACGGCATGCGCGTTGGTGCCGCCGAACCCGAACGAGTTAAGACCTGCGATAGCGCCGGCCTGGCCGGCCAGCAATGGGCGCGCCTGGGACACCACCTCGATGTTGAGGGCGTCGAAGGCAATGCGTGGATTGGGCGTCGCGCAGTTCAGCGAGGGCGGGATCGAGCCGCGGTCAAAAGCGAGCAGCAGCTTGACCAAGCCGGCCAAGCCGCTCGCGGGCTCCAAGTGGCCAATGTTGGACTTGACTGAGCCAATCAGCAACGGTGTCTGCCGGCGCTGTGCAAGCGCCTCGCCGATTGCCTGAGCCTCGATCGGATCGCCCGCGGGCGTGCCGGTCCCGTGCGCCTCGAAATAACCGATCGCGTCGGGTTCGATCTCGGCCTCGGTGTAGATGCGGTCCAGCAGCGCCGCCTGGGCATCGCGGCTCGGCAGCGAAAAGCCATTGGTGCGTCCGTCCTGGTTGACGCCGGTCGCACGGATCACACCCTGGACCCGGTCGCCGTCAGCCAGCGCCTGGGCAAGCGGCTTGAGCATGATGACGACGCCGCCCTCGCCGCGCACATAGCCATCGGCCCCTGCATCGAACGGACGGCAGCGGCCGCGCGGGGACAGCATCGTCGCCCGCGCAAAGCCCACGAAAGATTGCGGCGCCAGCAGCAGGTTTACGCCACCGACCAAAGCGCAGCCGATTTCATCACGGCGCATTGCCTCGCAGGCCAAGTGAAGTGCGACCAACGATGATGAGCAGGCGGTATCGACGGTCAAGCTCGGCCCACGCAAGCTGAACAGATAGGAGATTCGGTTGGCCATCGATGACAGCGCCGCACCTTGCATGGCGTAGGCATCGAGGGCAGCAACATCGGCGAAGGATCGGGCGGCGAAATCCCAGGACGAACCGCCGACATAGACCCCGGCCGAGCTGCCCGCGAGTCGGGACGGCGCGACACCAGCATCCTCCATCGCCTCATAAGCGAGTTCGAGCAGCAAGCGCTGCTGCGGATCGATACTGAGCGCCTCGCGCGGTGAGATGCCAAAGAACCCTGCATCGAAGCCATAGACATCAGGCAGGCAGGCCGCTGCGAACGTGTAGGTCTTGCCAGGCTGGCCAACGGTGGGATGAAGGAAGCGCGCCTTGGACCAACGCTCGTCGGGGATCTCATCGACCGCGTCCCGCCCAGCCCATAGCAGTTCGGCGAATGCGGGCAGGCCATCGGCGCCGGGCAGGCGGCAGGCGGCTCCCACAATGGCTATCGGCAACGGCTTACCCATGGGGTCGCAGCGACTCCAGCTTCAAAGGAACCAACAGCCTCCGGCATGGAGTGCGAGGGCAGACACTTCCTGCGCTCTCGCCCACTCGAAATCTAATCGGTTCCGGTCTCATTTCAGTGTGACTGAAAGGGCTGTGGCGCTGCCAGAGTGACCGGCACACAGTGGCCAATACTGCCACAATCACGACCACCTTGATCACAGGGCGTGATTAAGGCAGTCGATTGTAACAGCATTGGCTGGGGATGAGATGAAAACGACACCGGCAAACAGGTGCGATGGATGTCGGCAATTGCCGATCCCACAGCCGCATTGTTATCATCCAAATTCCCTCAGCCGGACGCTTGAATTTGGTGAACAATACCCGTGAGGGCGGTGGACGCGACATTTACGGCTTAGAATTATAAACGTCATCTGTACTGGTTTAACCGGGCGAGAAACGTAACGTCAAGAGGTGTAAGGGGATGAACGCTGGCATAGCTACCTCGTTGTGCGAACCAGGTCACAGCCTCCCTTAATCAGGTCAATCCGACATGATCAGGCCCGGAGGCGCCCAAGCGCCTCCGGCAAGCGTCATGCACGGCGACGACGCACCATACCCAAGCCGAACAAGCTTGCACCCAGCAGGGTCAACGACATCGGCTCCGGCACCGCAACCGTCAAAACCGAGGGCGTTCCATTCTCACGGCCATAGGCAATCGTGTAACCGGCTGTGGCGGGTAGGGTAATCGTCTCGGTGATGGCGCTAGTGGGGCCTGTTGTGGTACCAGGGAGCAACACACCGCCGGAATACACGCCAGCACCATCGTCATGCGTGATGGTGAGATTGGTCCCCTTGGTTGAAATCGTCATATCGGTAATTTCGTAAAACGAGCCATAGGCATAGCCAGCGACGCTTCCACTGGCGGCGAGAAAGCTGCTCAAGGTGGCAAAGCTGCCATAATCGACGCCCGTCGCGGCTGTGATGACTGCATAGTTGGAAATACCGGCCACGTCTGCGCCGAAGAACGTTGCATTCAGATCACCGCTAGAGGTGCTGTTCTGCGCGGCGTTATTGATGAAGTCGAGCGGGCCCGTGTAAGTGAATTCGGCATGCTGGGCATGCGTAGCGCTGGTGAACAACGCGGCGCTATCCGTCACGGCACTGAAAGCATGACCAACATCGCCGGTGTAGACGTTAACGGTATAAACGTCGGCATGTGCCGTTCCCGTGGCGGCCAACAGGATCATACCGCAGGCGAATAGGGCATTCTTGAAAACCATCTAAACCTCCCAGGGCGGCACATTCCAACCCGCACACACCGTGTTGCAAAATTGGGACCATACCATAGAAGGCAGTGAACTCAGCGACTTACAAACGTATGCGCCTCGCTGACGAGATGAAGTGTCATGTTTTTCGACAAACCGCGCCTGACCCCTCAGTCAACAAACTGCTCGTTGCCGACCAATCCGATCTTCGTCACACCTAAGCGTTGGGCCGCCGCCAATACGGCAATCACGTGGCGGTAGACGACAAGCTTGTTGGGCTTCAGATGAACCTCCGGCTGCGGCTGCTCGCTCGCCACCACCCGGAGACGCGATTCCAAGGCTGCCTGATCCGGCACCACAGCCCCGTTCCAATAGACCAGGCCGTCAAAATCCACATCTATGTTGACCACCGGCGGCGGAGGCTGCTGCTCGGCCGGCGGGGGCCCGACCGGCAGGTCCATCTTGGTCGCGTTGGTCTGCAGC
Source organism: uncultured Acetobacteraceae bacterium (assembly GCA_964246785.1). Classification (GTDB taxonomy): domain Bacteria; phylum Pseudomonadota; class Alphaproteobacteria; order Acetobacterales; family Acetobacteraceae; genus LMUY01. The sequence continues at coordinate 16,609 of CAXTRX010000060.1, forward strand.
GGGATGGTGATGATCAACATGATCAGCAGCACCAGCATCACGTCGATCAGCGGCGTGGTGTTGATGTCGACCACAAGCTCCTGATCCTCACCGCCGCCCGACGGCATGTTCATGCTCATCTAAGGTGTGCTCCTACCCACGCGGCGGTGGTTGGCTGATGAAGGCTATGTGGCTGATTCCCGCTTTTTCGCATTGCAGCACCACGCGGCCGATTGCCTCATAGCGGGCCTCCTGGTCGCCGCGCACGTCGATCTCGGGCTGCGGCTTCTGCACGGATGCCTGCTCCAATTTGGCGAGCAGCGCCGGGCTGTCGGCCATCAACTGGGTGTCCCAGAAGACGTCGCCGTCCTGCGTGACCGCGATCACGACGGTCTTAGGCTTGATCTTGTCCGCCTGGCTGGTCTCCTTTGGCAGGTGCACGGGGATCGAGTGCGTCACGACGGGAATGGTGATGAGAAAGATGATCAGGAGCACCAGCATGACGTCGACCAGCGGCGTCGTATTGATCGACGCGACCAAAGCGTCCTCGTCATCGCCACCGGAGCCAACATTCATCGCCACGGGTTGTTACCTCAAGCCGCGGCGACGCGCAGCGGCGTACGGCCTGCGGCGGTCGCCGGCTCACCCACGCGCCGGCCAGAAAGCAGCACCGCATAAAGGTCGGACGTGAAGCCGCGCACATCCTCCATAACCGCCTTGTTGCGGCGGATGAGGAAGTTATAGCCCAGCACCGCCGGCACGGCGGTCGCCAAACCAATTGCGGTCATGATCAGCGCCTCGCCGACCGGCCCAGCCACCTTGTCGATCGACGCCTGCCCGGCGATGCCGATGGCGGTCAACGCGTGATAGATGCCCCAGACGGTGCCGAACAATCCCACGAACGGCGCGATCGAGCCGACCGTCGCGAGGAAGGCGAGGCCACCCTGCAGCCGACTGTTGACAGCCGTGGTTGCGCGATCGAGCGAGAGGGTGATCCAGGTGCTCACGTCCACTTTCTCGACCAGCGTGCCCTCGTGGTGGTCGCAAGCGGCAAGCCCGGCATTGGCGATGTAGCCGTAGACTGAACCCTTCCCCAGGCGCGTTGCTCCTTCAGCCAGGCTCGGCGCCGTCCAGAAGTGCTTGCGCGCGCTGCGCCCGCGGGCGGCGAGGCGCGCCTGCTGCACGAACTTGGTGATCATGATGTACCAGGTGCCGATCGACATGATCGCAAGAATGACCAGCGTGCCGCGGGCGATGGCGTCGCCATTGCTCCATAGCGATTGCAGCCCATACGGGTTGTCGGCCTGCATCAGGGTCGGCGCCGCGTCGGGCGCAGGGTCAGTCGCCCCAGGCGCTGCATCAGCCGACGCCGTCGCGGGTGCGGGTGCGGCAGGCGCAGACTGAGTCGCGGGCGCCGACGGCTCGGCCGGCGTTGACTGGGCCGCGGGCGCCGCAGGGGGCTGGGTTTGGGCCAGCAACGGGGCTGCC
>CAXTRX010000061.1:0-3038 GCA_964246785.1 uncultured Acetobacteraceae bacterium
CCCCTGGTCCGGCCAGCCGCCGCTCGGCGTGCGGATGGCGATGGCGCCGCAGCACATCGCCTCCGCCACGACGAGCCCGAAACCCTCCATGCGGCTCGGCAGCAGCACGATGTCAGACGCCCAGTATGCGTCGCGCAGCACGGTGCGGTCCACGTACCCCAGGAAGCGGAACGTGTCGGCGTCGGTGCGGTCGGGCAGGATGCTGGCCTCGATGGCCTGGCGCTGGTTGCCACCGCCGGGAAACAAGCAAACGATATCGACGTCTGGCTGCTCACGTCGGAGCTGGCGGACGGCAGCCGCAACCAAGTCGTGACCCTTGCTCAGGTTGAGCCGGCCCGGCAGCACCGTGGCGAGCGTGCCCTCGCGAAGGCCGAAGCGGTCACGCGCGCTGCGGCGTTCGGCATCGCTGGGTGCGCGATAAAACTCGGTCTCCACACCCAGCACCTGCTCGTGAATGCGGGCGCGCGAAATGTGGATCTCATTTTGAAACAGCAGGCTGATCTCGTGCGACAGGGCGATGTAGCGGTCGGGCCGGAACACCGCATCAAGCACGCGGTACGACAACGCTTGGCCGCGGGGCCGCCGCCCGGTCATCGCCGCCACTGCGCTGCCGTGCAGCGAGGGATGGTAGTTCGTCACCACGGGGCACCCTGCCAGCCGACCGACCAGCGCGCCGAGCGGCATGATGGAGAAGCCTTGCGGGCTGACGCTCTGCACATTGTGCCGCTTGATGGCGGACAGGATGGTGCGGATGTGGGCGAGCTTGGGCCGCGCAGGCCGCAGGTCGTCCAGCACGATCCATTCGATCGCCGCGTCGGCGATGGATCGCTGCCGGGCCGCAGAACCGTCCGGCGTGGTGACAGCGCCCGAGATGATGACGGTCCGGTCTCCCACGCTGCGCAACCCATTGACCAGGCTGTCGAGGTAGGACGCCACACCATCCACGCAATCGACCCGCTTGAGCAGCACCAGGATGGTGGTTGGTTGGCTCATCACGTCACGCGGTCATCGCTATGGACCGGCGACATGGCGACGCGGTCCACCGGCCGGGTGGCGAAGCGGCGGGTGATGCGGGCTTCCATGCCAATGGCTGCGGCATAGCCGGAGAACAGCCAGAGCAGCATCGCATCGAGCCCCAGCACGTTGTAGAACGGCAGCAGCATGACCTGTGAAATCGCCGCCGCGGTCACCGCAATCGCAGCCCCCGATCGTGTGGCACGCGCTGCACTCCAGTTTTGCGCGGTCATCAAGATGACCCCGAGGAAATAGATTGTGCCGGCAACCCAGCCGAGCGGCAGGTAAACCGCCAGCGGCCCCGAGTCGATAATTTGCAGATCGTCGTTGTCCTGCTTGGAGACGGCGCCACGGCCGATCGCGCCAATGCCAAGCCCCCATGGGGCTGCGGCGATGAGCCTAGGCGTGTTGGCGTAGATGGATTGGCGCACGTCCGCACTGGTGTCCTGATCAAGCGACTGAACGCTCTGTGCCCGCTGCACGATCATATCGTTTACTTCCGGCAGCAGCACCGAGATCGCCGACAACGATATCACCACACCCACGGTGCCGAAGAGCAGCATCTTGAAGATGCCGCCCCGCCCGAGCAGAGCCGCGACAACGTAGGACGCCACGACCGCACCCGCTTCGGAACGCACATAGCTCAGGATCACCAGCATGGCGCACAACGGAACCAGCAACGGCGTGATCCGGTTCTTGAAATGCAGGAACAACAGCAGCGCGAAGCCCAGCCAATCCGCCAGGATGCCGGGTCCGTTGAGGGTGCCGAAGATGCGCATCTGGAACGGTTCGGGTGACCCCACGCCTGTCAACGCGCTGTTGACCAGCCAGGCCGCATCCCACGGCGGCGCGGTGGCAAACTGAAATACAGTGTAGGACGCGACGCAGGCAATATTGATCCCAAGGAACTTGGTCAGAACGGGCTCAAACTCACGAATACGCCGCCAGTGCGCAATGACAAAGAAATAATACAGCGGCGGTCCGATCCAATCGGCGCTGCTGATGATGCCTGGAACAATCTGACCTTGCACAAAACTCACGCCGATGCCGTAGAGGATCGGCACCGCGATGAATAAGCCGGTGACCGTCTCGCGATGACGCATCAGCTCGCGGCTGTTGAAGATCGCCCAGACCATCAGCAGTGAGACGAACTCCGGCGTGCCGAGGATGAAGTTCACCGGGTCAAAGCCGGCATGGTAATCGATCAGGCGCCTCACCAGCGCCGTCGTCGACCATAACCACAGCGTCATCGTCAGATACAGCCAGGGCGACTTACGGATGTAGTAAACACAGGCGGCTATGGCAGCCACCACAAAGTAAGCACGCGCCACAATCCCGGAACCGCGCGCCAGCACGTCGCATGACAGGATGATGGCGAGCATGACCATGAATTGCTGCCACATCGGGTCGAACGAGCCGCGAAGAGCCGGCACACGCGAGCCTCGCTGGGTTGGCGGCAGCGCCATGCTGGCGCCGACCGGACTGGGCATCAGGATGGGCGGCGGCATCGTCTCGAACCCTCGGTCCAATCAAGTAAGTCATAGCCGGGTTGCGGTGGGTTTGCGATGGCCTGCATGCTGGCGAGCAAGGTTATGATGCAGCCTCGCGATACACTTCAGCCACCCGGCGGCCACAAAGGGCCAGCGAGAAACGGCTGGCCGCATAAGCTCGGCACGTTTCGCTGTCGGGCAGGCGGATGGTCCCGCGCAGGGCTGCGGAGAGTCCCGCGGCCAGGTGCTCGCTGGCGCCCGATTGGAAGATCAGGTTGGGCGAGAGGTCCCGCACCACATCGGGCAAACCGCCCACGGGAGTGACCATCGTGGGCGTGCCGGCCGCTAGCGCCTCGGCGGCAGACAGGCCAAAACCCTCCAGCACATCAGACGGCAGCAGGTTGATGTCGGCCGCCCGATACGCCAGCGGAAGGTCGGCATCAGGCACGAAGCCAACCAGCCGGACGCTCCGGCCCAAGCCGAGTGCCGCCGCTTGTGCCTGCAGGGCAGCAGCCTGCGGCCCCTTGCCGGCAA
>CAXTRX010000061.1:3048-17861 GCA_964246785.1 uncultured Acetobacteraceae bacterium
CCTTCACCACCGTCGCCATCGCCTGCACCAGGCGGTCCAGCCCCATGCGCGCCATCAGCCGTCGCACCGTCAGCAAGATCGGGCGGTCAGCCGGCCAGCCTAGCTTGGAACGCGCCTGGGCACGCGACAGGGTGACGGCAAAGCGCTCTACGTCCACGCTGCCGGGGATAACCCGAAGCCGGTCGCGATGGATGCCATATTGCCGCTCGGCCAAATCGGCAAACGCCTGCGACAGCGTGATCACCCGGTCGGCCCGGCGGTAAACCAGGCGCTCCATCGCGCGCTTCGCCTGCACGCTCAGGCTGCGCTCGCCTTCGCGGACCGACTCCTCGGCCCATGGACCATGGAAATGGGTGACCAGCGGCAGGCGGCGGATGCGATCGAGCACCGGCAGGCCGTAGAGCGCGAAGTGGCACGCCACCAAATCCACTTGCTGCCCGCGCAAAACCCGGCCGGTGGCGCGGCGAACGCCCAGCACACGGTCGAGCGTCGAGGCGCCTTCGGCCGCAAAGCTTTGCACCCGGCCGCTGGTCGTCTCAGCGACATCGTTGGGGCTACAAACCAGGCCGACCGGGTTGATGCCGGCAAGGGGGAGCGATTTGAACAGGTCGGTGTAGTAGCGGGCGAGGCCGCCGGGTGCGCCCGCCGTGAACCACTCCATGCCAATCTGCAGCACGTTGAGCGCGGGGGCACCTGCCGCAGCACCCACCACAGCCTCAGAAGCGGCCAATCCGTCAGGCATCAACGCGCCGTCGTTCAGCCGCTTCGCCGAGCAGATCGAGATAGCGCTTGGCCATCGCAGGCCACGACAACGATTGGCCCAACGCCCGCGCCTTGTTGGACATCTCGCGGAAGCGCGCCTCGTCCTGCAGCACGTCGCCGATCGTCCTGGCCAGAAGGTCCGCATCGTCACAGTCATCCAGCATGGCGCCCACGTCGGAGGTGACGAAGTCGGCGGCCCCTGCGCTGCGCGAAGTCACCACCGGCAGTCCGGAGGCCAATGCCTCCAGCAGCACCAAGGGGCAGGCCTCATAGCGCGACGGAAACACCATCAGATCCACCGAGCGCATCAGTGCAGGCATAGCCTTCTGAAAGCCAAGAAAATGCACGCGGTCCGAAACGCCGAGCGAGCGGGCCAGCGCCGGGTAGGGCGTGCCCGCCTCCCGCCCAGCGACCGCCAAGTGTAGGCTCGGCGCATCAGGCAACGCGCGAAGCACCGTGTCGAGGTTTTTGCGCGGCGACTTCATATCACCTGCAAACAGCGCAATGCGCACATCGGCCGGCAAACTAAACCGCGCCCGCTCTGGCATGCCCGGGCAGAACTCGGTGGCGTCGACCCCGTTCAAGATCGTTAGCACCCGGTCTTCCGGGACGCCGATCTGGATCAACTCTTGCCGTACTTTGTCCGACACCGCCACCACGCGCTTGGAGCGGCGAAAGGCATCCTTCTCCAAACGGGCGTTCAACAAGCCATAGGTCCAATCATAGAGCGACCGCGCGTCCCGCTTCAACTTCCAGGGATGCCAAGAATTGCGGCGCCATGCACTATGCACGAAGTGCACGGCATTGACGTCGCTACGTGTGTAGGTGGCAAAGCCGTTGGACAGCAACGCGTCGCACCGATTGGCAGGATCGTTGATCTTATGATGCGAACGGATGGCAAAAATCTGGTCCCGGATTAGGCGTGTCGGTGCCCAGGTGGGCGGTGAAGCCAACACCGAGTGAACGCCCGGACGTGCCGCCATATCGGCATCGACCTGTTCGGCAAACAGCGTCACCTCATGGCCCTGCCGGAGCGCCTCACTGGCGATCTCGCGATTGACCCGGCCCTGTCCGTCGTTGAACCCAATCCGGGCAGTTACAATTCCGACTTTCATAGGCCAAACCCCGCTGCGGCCATATGATCAAGGCCGGGGCGCCACGATAGCGCGCCGGCTCGCACGACTGATCACCATTCGCAGCCTGCTAGTGACTGACGACGATGCTGTGGCCCTTGTAGCCACGGGCATATAGCCCTTCGCTGGTGCGTTGCCGGGCGAAGTTCCGCAGGTTCACCTTAGACAGCACAATGCCCGTGATCTCCATATTTGCCCGCATCAACACCTTGACCGTCGCCATCACCAGCCGGCGTGGGGTTTTGCGCCAGTCCACCACCAGCAACGTGTCATCGACCAGCGGAGCCAGGCTCAACGCGTCGGGGAAGGCAAGCACGGGCGGCGTGTCGATGATGACCAACTCATACTGCGCCTGCAGATTGCGAATGATGGTCGCGATCTCGGACGACCCGGTCAGCCGGTGCACACCTGGGATCAGCGAGCGCAACGACAACACGTGCAGGAAGGACCGATCCACCACCTTGCTGACCGCCTGGCCCCCGGTCTGCTCACCAGTGGACAATGGTGCGACCACGTCGGGGTCACCATGGTTGCCCCGATACTCGCGTACGGCGTCCCGGCGCACGTCGCCCTCGAGCACAGCAGCCGACATGCCCAGCCGCACGGCCGCCTGCCCAAGCGCCGCAGCAAATGAGGACTTCCCTTCCCCGGGCAGTGCCGACGAAACCATCACCACCCAACCGCCGCCGGACTGCCGCATGGTATCGCGCCCTCGGATGAGGTTGGCCAGCGTATAGTGCACCGTCTCAGCCTCCAGGGAGCCTGGACGCGACGTGACCATTTCACGTGCGGTGGCGCGCCGCGGCGGCTGCGGGAAAAGGCCGAGCACGCGCACGCCCGTCTCGCCTTCAACCTGCTCGACGTCGCGGAAAGTGCTGGCCATCATGCTGATCGCGAAGGCAATGGCCGCGCCGATCCCGACGGCGACCAGGAACACGCCGGTGATCATCATCTTCAAGCGTGGGAAGGACGGCGCCAAAGGCGGTCGGGCCGCGACCACCACGTTGGACTCCGGCCACTGCATATGCTGCTCGGCATCCACCTCGTGCAGACGGGTTTGTAACGACTCGTACAGCTTGCGTTCGCTCTCTGCTTCACGCACCAAGGATTGCAGGCGGACATTGGCGCCGCCTTGAACCCCCGACTCGGACTGCAACGATTGCACCTGGGCAGCAAGCTGAGCCTTGCGGGCGGTCAACGCAGACACTTCCTCATTCAGTCCCGCCGCAACTTTACCCACCTCGATACGAATTGCCTGCCGCAACCGGCCAAGCTGTCCATTGGCCGCTTGCACCGATGGATAATTGTCGCCAAAGCGCGCGCTCAGCTCGGCCTGTTGCGCTTGCAAGTCTGCCTGCCGCTGGATCAGTCCTTGGATGACCGGGGAGGCGAGCACAGCAGGCGAACTGGCGCTGATGTTGTTGCCGGAGGTTTGCGCCTGCCGCAACGCCGTTTCCTTTTGTGCCAGCTGCCCGGTCACATCGCCCAGTTGCGCATTCAAGTCGCCCAGACGCTGGGTGATCACCGTCTCGCCCTGGCGCAATGGCGTGAGCTGGTTCTGCCGCTGGAACGTTTCCACCGCCACATCCGCCGCTTCGACCTGTTGCCGCAGCGTGGCCAGGTAGGTGGTGAGCCATGCGCTGGCTTGATCGGTGGTATCGTTCACCTGCCGACGCTGCTCGACCACAAAAGCCTGCGCGTAGGCATTGGCAATCTGGGTGGCCAGCTCCGGGCTACTGGCGTCTGCATTGAGTTTGATAATGTAAGACTTGCCGTCATTCGTGCTGGAAACGGCAGCAAGCAACTTGTCCGTTGCCTGCGCCACGGTCATGTCGCAGGTCACGGGTGGTGCCGCAATTGGCTTGCCAAATAACGCCGCGATGCTCGCCTGCAATCGCTGCAGGTAATCCGTCTTGGCGCAAAACGACGGGTTATGCTGCAGGTCGAGTTGGCGAACGACGTCTTCGCCAACGCGAGGCGAGCGCAACTGCTCCATTACCGTATGGAGCTGTTCGATATCAAGCGCCGGGTCGCTCATGATGCTCGCGCCGTCCGTAACACGCAGCTTACGAGCGTCCACCATGAGCGAGGTCGATGCAGTGTAAGTAACCGGCAGTTGCGCAAAGGCAAACCCGGCAAGAGTCGCGATGACGGTGGCGAACACCAGGATGAACCACTTGTGCCGCAGTGCGGCTTGTAGCGGCGTAATCTCAACAGACGGGCGTTCGAGCGCAGATTCCCGGTACAGAGTGGTTGAGAGGTCACTTTGCGAGCCGGGCGCTCGGATCAAGGCTGTCACTGGCAGCATCCCATCCTGGTAACGTGGCACCTGCAGTCCTGGCGCCAGCAGTCGGTCGTCGCAGTCAAAACATTCCGGCAGGCGTTCGGTTGCTTGCGATCATTTTGAAGACCACCATTTTTGAAATTTCCAAGCGCCCCTGCCATCCTCACAGTAGCCGAAATTGCTGCAGCGCACAACTCATCCGGCCATCACCACCGCGGCGGTCTTGCCAGGTATCTCGACAGGCGTGAAGGCGAGGGGCTTCGGCTGGTTGTCAGCAGCACGGGCAAGATGAGCGTCAATCAAAGCCCGCAAACGGCGGCGGAAGACAACGCTGTCAAATCCCTCGGAATGCTGCCGGATGGTGTCCGCGTCGAAGTCGCGTGGGTCAAAGTCGGCCAGCGCGTCGGCTAGCGAGTCGGCAGACTGCTCTTCAAAGAACATACCTGTGTGGCCCGGCACAACCGTGTCCAGCACGCCGCCCCGGCCATACGCAATCACCGGCCGCCCCGATGCCATCGCCTCCAGCGGGGTGATGCCGAAATCCTCCTCGCTCGGCAGGATGAACGCTTTGCAATCCCGATAGAGTGCACGCATCTGCGCATCATTGACCCGGCCGACAAACCGGACAGTCGGTCCCGCACGCTCCTTGAGGCTGTCCAAGGCCCGGCCGTCACCCGCAACCACAAGGTTCAGCCCCATCCGGGTGCACGCGTCCACCACAACGTCCGGACGCTTCCATCCCACCAAGCGCATCAACATCAAATAGTAGCCGCCGCCGCCGTCCCCCACCACAAACCGGCTGGTGTCCACTGGGGGCGGGATGATGGCGCTCGGCTGCCCGTAGGTCCGTTGAATTCGCTTCTGTACCACGTTGCTGGTGCTGACCCAAACGTCAGTGCGGTTGGCACTCGACTGGTCCCATTGCCGCAGCTTAATGAGCTGGGAGGCCAGCAACGCCCGCGCCGGCCGGGATAGATGTTCACGCTCGGCGTAGCGGTGGTAATCCCACAAGAAACGCGGCGGCGAATGGCAGTAGCAGACGTTGAGGGTATCCGGCTGGGTCAGCACGCCATGCGCAAAGCCGCTCGAGCTGCTGACGACGAGGTCGTAGTCGCTGAGGTCAAAACCCTCGAAAGCCATCGGATAAAGCGGCAACAGCATCTGATGCTTGCGGTTGGCCAAGGGAACCCGGTTGAGCCAAGACGTGCGGATGTCCCATTGGCGATAGCGGTCCGGCATCCGGCTTGCGTCGTGGATGGACACGTACACGGGCGCCTCGGGATACATGAGCTTGAGTTCGTCTAATACCCGCTCCGCCCCGCCATATTGATTGAGGTAGTCGTGTACGATCGCAACTCTCATTTTCACTCCGCGCGTGTCTGCAGCAACTCGCCACCGTCATAGCGAGGCTAGGACTATCCAATCGTCCCCTCAGTTCCCGCCCGTCGCCGGTTTTCTTGTTCGTGAAGAAACATCCGCTATCGTTGTCAGGCCGATGCAAGCCGCAGCAGCACGCTAGCGAATAACCCATGTGTGCGACGCTACTACCGACGCTCCCGCAACGCCATCGCCGAAATAGGTTAAACCGCATTCACGGCACAATGCCAAGGCTCAAGCAGTGAGACAATTTGCGTATGTTCAATAGAAATGCTGCACTCTTCATTTATTGAGACGACATGTGCCCGGGCCCACTCGCCAAAACAGCCTTCAAACCAACGATGATTGGGTGCAACTCCAAGCAAAACAGCGGCTTGCTCAACCGCCATGCTCCACGGCTTGCGCGGTGCGCAGTACCCATTGCGTAACTTGCATCAGCCAGGCACTATCAAAACTGCGTGTAACTGCCCAAAGAATAAATTGTGTAACGGTCGTTGTCACCCTGCCACGAAGCCGTAGCTCATGTCTTAGAGCGTCACCATGCAGTCACCCTCAAGTAAATACTGTCCCGATGCTTGAGCGGTATCGTCAAGCACGCGCACGCCGCGTATTTCGAAAGTAGATGCCAGTCGCTCGCAGCCTGATACTGCTATAGCCCTCCGCAGACGTCGCATGTGTCGATCAGCGAGCCAGGCGCAGTGCAAACTCCAGGCTGTCGCCAGCCGCGCTGTGCTGGCGTATCGCCCCTAGCGACGGTGCCACGCACCGTCGTAGATATCATCAAACGCCCTGCGCCCCACCCACACGCCCTTCCAAGCCCTGGGTGCTGCGTTGATCCCTCCCAAGCCAAGGTTGCCGATGCGAACTGCGCATGTTTTATGGATGTGGCTGCTGTTGTTGGGCCGGGCATGGGCAGCCAGCATTATTCCTTCACCTGGCGTGCCGTTGACCGGCGCCGTGCTGCCGGGCCCATTCAACCTGTCTTATGGCAGCACCGTGCTCTCGCTTGGCATCAACGGCACCGTGCTCGGAGGCAGCGGCACGAGTGTGATCCTCAACGCCCCAAGCCTGGACGGCACCGCCATCCGCTTTGCCCTGACCGGCGCAAACTACGCCGTGCCAAGCGGCGTCTCGTTGGTGCGGTTTACCCAGACCAGCACCGTCTCGGCTCAAACAGTGCTGTTGCCGATTGCCGTCGGCGACACCCATCCAATCGAGTTCGATAACTACGCCGGAGCGGTCTCTGCCTACAGCTTCAGCCCGTCGGTGCTTGGCTGGGCCAACGGGTCAGAGCTCCCATCCGGCGTGAGCGTCCGTATCCGCTGGGACGCAACCGACAACACCTGGCACAGGATCGGATGACGATGAGATACTGCGGGCTTCCCGCTTTTGGCTGCATTCTCGGCGCTGTGCTAGCCGGTCCAGCGGCCGCCCAAGTGCCAATGGGCGGGTCCGGCGCAGCGCTCCCCACCACCCTGGCAACGCTCAGCGAGACTGGCGGGTCGCAGCCGCTGGCCTTCGCCTCCGTCGGCAATGCCGCCTACGACATCACCCTTAATGGCAATACCAGCTTTACCATCACCGGCGGTACAGCCGGGCAATTCCAAAGCATCACCGCCGTGTTCCGCCAAGGTGGCTCCGGTGGCTTCACCACAAGCCTGCCGGCCTCGGTGCAATGGGCATCCGGCACCGCCCCGGTATTCTCGACCACCGCCGGCACGGTCACAACCGTCATCTTCGCGACCTCCGACGGCGGCAGGACCATCGTCGGGCTGCCCGGCGGTGCGGCCATCGGCACCGTCGCCGGAACCGCACGCGACGCGGCCGCAGCGATTGCCGCAGAGAATGCAGCCGCCTCCAGCGCAGCCAACGCCAATGCTGCGTCCGCCACCGAGACCAGCCGCGCGCAGAATGCCGAAGCATCCTTGCTGCCCAAGGCTGGCACCACGGTCGCCGGGCTGACGCTCGCCTCGTCCCCCACCCCCGGGCAAGTCGCAGCGGCCTTGCCGACCTTCACCAGCAATGCCGCCGGCTTGGTGCCGCCGCCCGGCAGCGGTGCCAATCAGGTTCTGGGCCAAAGTGGCTGGACCACGCAAACCGGCGGCGGCAACGTCAGCACCGACTCATCCGGTACCATCTCGGCCCAGCTTGTGCGCGCCAACGGCGCCCACGTCAGCCGCACCCTTTCCACGCGCGCAACCGACCAGTTGAACGTCCGCGATTTCGGCGCCACCGGCACCGGGCAGGCGACCGCCATCGGCACCACCTATGGCAGCACCCTCGCAGCCCTGGCCAGCTACACCGCGCCCGGCGGTGCAACGCCGTTCTCTTGGGCCACCAACCCGGCATTCGGGCTGACATTTTCCATGACAACGACCGCCGCACAAAGCGCTGCCGGTCCGCAGCTCACGTTTCTGGAATCATTGATTTCGCACCAAGGGCTGCCATTCCAGGCAACCGTGGCGTCGTGGCAGGACCCTTCCAACGGCAACTTCCTGCTCCATCCGGGCATGCAGGTCAGCGGGTCCTGCATCGCCTCCGGCACAACCTTGCAAGGCTGGGCCACCACCACCGTCCGCCAGGGCGAGCTGCTGCCTGGCTCGACCGATTGGGCGGCCGGCACCACCTATGCCGCCAATGCCGTGGTGGCGGCGAACGGCAATTTCTACCAGGCAACCACCGGTGGCACCTCCGGCAGCGCCGCCGGCCCAAGCGGCACCGGCAACAACATCGCAGACGGTTCTGCAGTCTGGAAATTTCTAATCTATGGCGAGAGCACTCAGCTTCCCAATGGCGCCATCACGCTGTCTCAAGCCACCACCAGCGCTTGCCCGGCGGGTTCCGCCATCACCTTCACCATTGCTCCGGCCCAACTGCAGGCGCTGACCACCGATTGGCTCGGGATCCAGACCGCCATGGCGCAGGCTTGGGCGCTGCCAACCGGGGCAAGGGTCTACATCCCGGCCGGATCGTATCAAATCAATCATCCGCTGATGAATGCAGGCGGCATGACCAACACCAACACGCAGACCCAGAACATCGAGGTGATCGGCGACGGCTTTGCGCTCACCCAGATCACCTTGACCGCCGATCTCGGGCAGGACGAGTGCGCCATCGGCGAAAGCAACCGCGGGCTGGCGTCCGGCAGCGAGGTCAGCTCCGAGTCGGCCTACCGCAATTTCCGGCTGAACGGCCCGGCGCCGGGTCCATTCCAGGAAGGCGTGTCCCCGGCCAAGATGGATGGCCTGTGCATCGGTGCGGATGCGCGGGTCTACGAGCTGGAGGCCAACGGGTTTCATGCAGGCGTGACGTTGGTCAAGGATCATCAGGAACTGCACGGCCTGATTTCAACCAACAACGGCTACGGCGTGCTGATGGCTCCCTACTCGGAAACCATGGGCAACCAGCTTATCGAGGATGGCGGGCTAGCAGGCAATTACATCGCGAGCATGGGTGTCACCTCCAGCGACCAACTCGACTCGTCGACCCTCAAGAACGTGCACACGGGGTTCAGCCCCTACGGCTTCTACGCGCTGCCAAACACGCCGAACGTGAGCGTCACCAACGGCGGCATGGTCTCCAACTCCACCTTGTTCGACGTATGGACCGAGGCCGTCGGCGAGGCCTGGATGTACGGCACCGGCGTCAACGCCGCGATCCTCGGCAACACCCTGGTCAATACCGGCGGCCAAGCGATCGGCTACCAAGCCCAGATCCCGAACGGCATGGGCGGGGTCGTGCCGCCCGTCGCACTGATCAACGTCTATTCGTTCGACAGCAACACCATGATCGGGACGGCGATGGGGCCGTATGCCCACGTGACACAGGCCATCATCGCCGCCAGCGGCTATGGCGGCTGCATCAACAACGTCTGGATCAACGATCCTGCTTTCGTGCTCGGCTCAAGCGCCACCCAGAACAGCTCGGCCGTGACGCCGCTGCTTTGCCCCTATGGAGCCGGCGCGAGCGGCAACTCCTTCCAACTCGGCAGCTCTTCCGGCGTGTTCCGCCTGTCCGGCAATCCATCCGGGCCCATGGCGGCGAACATTCCTGTGCAAGACGGCTACCCGCCGTACGGCTCCGGCGCGCTGGCCTCACCGTATACCGACGGCAACCCGTTCCTTGGCGTGACCGCGGCGGCCTCCTATTACGGCAACTGGGTGGCGATCTACCAAGTCAATGAATCTCTGACAGCCCTGCCGCTCGCCATGCCGTCGCAGAACATGCATCCCGGACAGCCGATTTTTGTCACCACCGGCGGCGTGGAGGGTGGCATGGATCAGACCGGCGCAATCGGCAACTCGCTCAACGGGTGTTCGGGCGGCAATAGCTCAAACTGCGCTTTCACGCTCAACCCGGCAGCCCATGCCGGCGCCCACGGCGCGAGTACCGGCCTGACCGCAGCCGGCACCAACCAGAGCACCGCCTACCAGGTCAACTCCGGCTTGTCGCAGTTCTCCAACGTGCCATCGGGCACTGGCGCCATCTTGGGGATCATCCCGGTCGGAGCGTCGGAAACCATCTGCAACGATGGGTCCAGTTCGCTCAACGTCTATGCCCCGGTGGGTGACACCATCGCCGCCGCCGCGACCACGGCCGCAACGTCGCTTGGCACCGGTGCATGCCGCTCCTTCTTCCGCACCGGCTCCACCACCTTCCACTAGCCTCTCTGGCCTTTGAGCGTCTCCCTCTCCCTGCGGGAGAGGGCCGGGGTGAGGGGCCAAGCGCACCGATTGACCGGGTGGGGAACCCCGCGCGATAACGCCGCATGATCCTGCTGATCGACAACTACGACAGCTTCACCTTCAACCTCGTTCATGTCTTGGGCGAGGTCGGCGGGATCTGCGCAGTCCGCCGCAACGATGCGATCACCGTGGACGAGGCATTGGCCATGCACCCTGAAGCCATCGTGCTGTCGCCGGGTCCTTGCACGCCGAACGAGGCAGGGATTTGTCTCGATCTGATCGCCGCCGCCGCGGGCCAGGTGCCGCTCCTGGGGGTGTGCCTTGGCCACCAGGCCATCGGCCAGGTGTTCGGCGGCGTGGTGAAGCGTGCGCCCACGCCGATGCACGGCAAGGTTGCGGGCGTCGAGCATGCCGGCAGCGACATCTTCGCAGGGGTGCCAAACCCCTTCCAGGCCGCCCGCTACCACAGCCTGATCGTCGAGCGCGAAACCCTGCCGCCAGACTTGGAAGTGACGGCGTGGACGTCAGACGGCCTGGTGATGGGCCTGCGCCACCGCGCCATGCCCGTGTTCGGCGTCCAGTTCCACCCCGAGAGCATCGCCTCCGAAGCCGGGCGCGACATCCTGGCCAACTTCCTCGCCGTCGCCCGTGGCGCCAATGCACCGCGCCGCGCGGCCTGAGGCATCCTGCTTGTGGAGCCCGGCCTCAAGCCCGTTCTCGCCCGTCTCGCCCGCGGGGACACCTTAACCGAGGCCGAAGCCGAGGCGGCATTCAGCATCATCATGGCCGGCGAGGCCACCGCGGCGCAGATCGGCGGCCTGCTGATGCTGCTGCGGCTGCGCGGCGAGACCGTCGCCGAACTGGTTGGCGCCGTGCGGGCCATGCGGGCCCGAATGGTCGCGGTCCAAGCGCCGCCTGGCGCCATCGACGTATGCGGCACCGGCGGGGACGCAGCCGGCACGCTCAACATCTCCACCGCCGTCACCTTCGTTGTGGCGGGCCTTGGCGTTCCCGTCGCCAAGCATGGCAATCGCGCGCTGTCCTCCCGCGCCGGCGCCGCGGACGTGCTGACCGAGCTCGGCGTCAACCTGGAGGTGCCAACCTCACGCCTGCCAGACGTGCTGGCGGAGGCAGGCTGCGCCTTCCTGTTCGCGCCGCGCCACCATGCCGCTCTTCGCCATGCCGCCGGACCCCGGGCAGAACTTGGCACCCGCACGATCTTCAACCTGCTCGGCCCAATGGCCAACCCCGCGCAGGTGTCTCGCCAACTCACCGGCGTCTATGACCCGGCGTGGCTGCGCCCGATGGCGGAAACGCTGCACGCGCTGGGCACGACCCATGCCTGGCTGGTCCATAGCGCCGGCCTTGATGAAATGAGCGTGGCCGGCGCCAACCAGGTCGTGGTGCTGGAGCGCGGCCGCATCACTGAGCGCACAGTGCTGGCCGAGGAGGCTGGCCTGCCATTCGCTCCATTGTCGGCCATCCAGGGCGGCGACGCACCGCAGAACGCCCGCGCCTTGCTCGCGTTGCTGCATGGCGAGACCGGTGCTTACCGTGACACAGTGCTGCTGAACGCCGCCGCCGCCTTGATCGTGGCGGGCCAAGCGGCGTCCTTGCGGCAGGGGGCCAAGCAGGCAGCGGCCGCCATTGACAGCGGCGCTGCCATGGCCGCTCTCGACCGGCTTCGGCGCGCAACAGGATAGGAGAGCCGCTTGGACCAGCCCATCCCAGACGTGCTGGCGCGGATCTGTGCCGACACGCGCCGCGAGGTCGAGCAGCGCAAGCAGGCCTTGCCCATGGTGCAAGGCGACGCAAGCGACATCCCCCGCGGCTTCACCGCTGCCCTGGCGCGCGCGCTCGCCGCCGGCCGCTTTGGCTTGATCGCGGAAATCAAGCGGGCCTCCCCCTCCGGCGGCCTCATCCGTCCGGATTTCGACCCGTCCGCCATCGCCCAGGCCTATGAGCAAGCCGGCGCCGCCTGCCTCTCGGTGCTCACCGACGGCCCGCATTTCAGCGGCGACCCCGCCCACTTGCGCGCCGCCCGCGCCGCAACCCGGCTGCCCGTGCTGCGCAAGGACTTCATGCTCGATCCCTGGCAAATTTACGAAAGCCGCGCCATGGGCGCCGATGCTATCCTGCTCATCATGGCGGCACTCAGCGACGACCAAGCCCTGGAGTTGGAGTCGCTCGCCGTCGGATTGGGGATGGATGTTCTGGCGGAGGTGCATGACGCCTCCGAACTCCAGCGCGCGTTGCGTCTGCAAACACCCTTGATCGGCATCAACAACCGCAACCTGCGCACGCTGGTGACCAACCTCGCCACCACACACGAACTCGCCGCCACCGTGCCGCCGGGTCGAATCCTGGTAGCCGAGAGCGGCATCCGCACCCACGCGGACGCGCAGCGCCTGGCGCAATCCGGCGCGCGCTGCCTGCTGGTCGGCGAAAGCCTGCTCCGCCAACCCGACGTGGGCGCGGCAGTGCAGGACCTCATGGGCGGTGGCCCGGCATGCTGACCCATTTCGATGCCGCTGGCCGCGGCACCATGGTGGATGTATCTGCCAAGCCGGAAACCGATCGCAGCGCAACCGCCCGCGCCCGCGTCGTCATGGCCGCCGCAACCCTCGCAGTGGTCGCAGCCGGAACCGCCAAGAAAGGCGACGTGCTCGGCACCGCGCGCCTTGCCGGTATCATGGCGGCCAAGCGCACCGCCGATCTCATCCCGCTCTGCCACCCCCTGCCGATCGCAGCCGTGACGGTCGACCTGGAGCCGGGCGATGGCGCCGTCGAAATCACCGCCACCGTGCGCACCACCGGGCGCACCGGCGTGGAAATGGAGGCGCTCACCGCCGCCAGCGTGGCAGCGCTCACCGTCTACGACATGTGCAAGGCGATCGACCGCGGCATGCGGGTCGAGGCCCTGCGCGTGGTGCACAAGGCGGGCGGCAAATCGGGCGAGTTCAACCAACCATGATCAGCGTCGCCGAGGCCCGCGCCCGCATCCTCGCCCCGCTTCGTGCCACGTCCGCCGAGACGGTGGCGCTTGCGTCCGCATGGGGCAGGGTGCTGGCCGCCCCCGTAACCGCCCGCGTCACCCAGCCGCCCGCTGACGTCTCCGCCATGGACGGCTATGCCTTGCGCGCGTCCGACGGAGCATTGGGCGCCCGTCTGCATGTGGTCGGAAGCGCCCCGGCCGGCCACCCGTTCGCGGGTACGGTCGGCGAGGGCCAGGCGGTCCGGCTGTTCACCGGCAGCCTCGTGCCCGCGGGTGCCGACACCGTGCTGCTGCAGGAAGACGCCGAGCGCGAAGGCAACTTTGTGGCGGTGCGGGAGGCTTGCGCGCCGGGCCGCCACATCCGCCGTGCTGGCCAGGATTTCAGCGCCGGAGAGGTGCTGCTGTCTCCTGGCCACCGGCTAGGCGCGCGTGACATCGGCCTGGCCGCGGCGGCCAACCACCCGTGGCTCATTGTGCATCGCCAGCCGCGCGTCGCCATCCTGGCCACGGGGGATGAAATCGCCCTGCCAGGCGAGCCGATCGCGCCCGGCGGCGTGGTCAGTTCCAACGCGCACGCCCTCGCCGCCCTGGTCCGGGCCAGCGGCGGTGAGCCCATCGTGCTGCCCGTGGCGCGGGACGAGCCCGCCGCGATTGCCGCCGCGGTGAACGGCGCCTTGCAAGCCGATCTGCTGGTAACCACCGGTGGTGCCAGCGTGGGCGACCACGACCTCGTGCAGCAGGCGCTTACCGAGCAAGGCTTCGTACTGGATTTCTGGCAGGTGGCGATGCGGCCCGGCAAGCCCTTGATCGCCGGCCGGCTTGCCAACACGCCGGTGCTTGGCTTACCCGGCAACCCGGTTTCGGCGCTGGTGTGTGCCGTGCTGTTCCTACTGCCAAGCCTGCAGGTGCTGGCTGGCCTGCCCGGCGCCGCCACGCAGACCGAACGTGCAACGCTCGGCGCTGCGGTAAAGGCAAATGACCAGCGCGCCGACCATCTGCGGGCAGACTTGGCACTGAGCGCGGCGGGCGGGCTGGTGGCAACCCCGTTCCCACGGCAGGACTCGAGCCTGTTGCGCTTGCTTGCCCGCGCCAGCGCGCTGATCCTGCGGGCCCCAAACGCCCCCGCTTTGTCAGCGGGTGCCGAGGTCGACGTCATCCGCCTCGACACGCTTGGTTTGTAGCGTGGGCTTGATGGCAACCATGCCGCTTGACGGGTGCGGAGAACCTACCTAGAACAGCCGAGTTGCCGGTTTGTTCCCAGTCATGTCATTCGAGACGGTTCGAGGCACCTGCCCACGCGTGTCGCCAGAGCCCCTCAAGGAGAGTTTTGATGCTCACGCGCAAGCAGCACGAGCTGCTGGTGTTCATTGATCATCACCTGCGCAATACCGGGTTTTCCCCGTCTTTCGAGGAAATGAAGGAAGCGTTGAAGCTGCGATCGAAGTCGGGCATACACCGGCTGATCTCGGCGCTCGAGGAGCGCGGCTTTATTGAACGCCATCACCACCGGGCCCGCGCGCTCGAGATCAAGCGCATGCCCGACATGGCGATCGAACGGGTGGAGCGGGAGGCGCCGC
>CAXTRX010000062.1:0-17765 GCA_964246785.1 uncultured Acetobacteraceae bacterium
AAAAAGACGCCGCCAACTTATCCCTTCCAAACCAGATACAATTGTCAAGGAACAAAACCAAACAGGCTGCGAACCCTATGAGGGGCCTTGCATCCATCCTGCTTGGCTGGCGCTACCTCAGCGCAGGCCGAGGAAGCTACTAGAAGCGCGACACGGAAGCAAGTCTGTTTCCGTCGCCGGTGAGCTGGATGTAGGCGAACACGGTGGGCCGGTCAAGCGCCTGCCTCCAGCAAGCCAGAGAAAACGCATGGCAGCGACAGCCGGCAAACCCCATAACAGGCAGTAAGCGATTGCCAGCCAAGGATAGACGATGCGCCACTTCCCTATTTTCATGGACTTACAGGGGCGGCGCGCCCTGGTTCTGGGCGCGGGCGAAGCGGCCGAACGCAAGGCCCATGCGTTGCGGCGTTGCGGCGCAGAGGTCACCTGCACCGCCACCTTCACGCCGGTCCTGTTGGATGGCTGCGCCCTGGCCATTGGCGCAGAAGCGGCAGAGGCCGATCTTGAAGCTCTCGTGAGCGCGGCCACAAAGCGCGGCATCCCGGTCAACGTGGTGGACCAGCCGGCGCTCTGCAGCTTCATCACGCCCGCCGTGGTGGACCGTGCGCCGCTCACCATCGCGGTCTCGTCCGGCGGCGCGGCCCCGGTCTTGGCACGGTTGATCCGGGCCAAGATCGAGGCGCTGGTGCCGCCTAGCCTGGGTCGGTTGGCGGCCATTGTGGACGAATTCAAGGCGGACATCCGCCGCCGCTTCCCCAGCACCGCGCTGCGCCGCCGCATGCTCGAGCGCGCTTTGACCGGCCGGGTAAGCGACCTTGTGGCCGCCGGGCACGAGGACGCCGCCCGCGCCGAACTGCAGCGCGAGATCGACGGTGCGCCCGACCGGAGCGGCATCGTCTACTTGGTCGGCGCGGGGCCAGGAGCTGCCGACCTGCTGACGCTGCGGGCCCATCGCCTGCTCGGCGAGGCAGACGTGATCGTGCATGACCGGCTGGTCGGCGACGAGGTGCTCGACATGGCCCGGCGCGACGCCGAGCGGATCTATGTCGGCAAGGCGCGCGCCAACCATTGCCTGTCACAGGAAGGCATCAACGAGCTGCTGGTCCGCCTGGCGCGCGAGGGTCGCAAGGTGGTGCGGCTGAAGGGCGGCGACCCGTTCGTGTTCGGGCGCGGCGGCGAGGAGGCGGAGGCGCTGGCAGCGGCCGGCATTGCCTTCGAGGTCGTGCCCGGCGTCACTGCGGCGCTAGCCTGTGCCGCGCAGGCCGCCATCCCGCTGACCCATCGCGACGCCGCCCGCACCGTCACCTTCGCCACCGGCCACACCAAGGATGGCCATCTCGAGCTTGATTTCGCGCAACTCGCCCGCGGCGGCACCATCGCCGTCTACATGGGCATCGTCACCCTGCCCTTGCTGCGGGACGGCTTGATTGCGGCGGGTTTGGACCCGGCGACCCCGGCGGCGCTGATCGAGCGCGGCGGCACGCGCGCGCAACGGCTGCTAGAAGGCACGCTCGACCGGCTGGTGAGCGAGGGCCCGGGTTGGTCCACGGGCGGGCCCACGCTGGTGATGATCGGCGCCGTGGTGGGCCGTCGTGCGGTCGTTGCCAGTAACACGGTGCGCCAGACCGCGCCCGCCTGACCGCGGCTCCAAATCAGGCCGCGGTCCAGCCGCCGTCGATCGAGATTGGCGCCGCGGTTGTTTCCCTTGGGGGGGGGGGTTGGGGGGGGGGGGCGCGCCCCCCCCCCCCCCCCCCCCCCCCCGCGCCAATGCCTTCGGGAGTCGAAAACGCTGCCATCGCCTGTTTGTCGGTGAGGAAATCATGCGTCACGTCGGCCACGCTGCGGTGCTCCCGCGTCGCGCGCGCCTCCAATTGCGTCTCCACCAGCGGCGTGCGCACCCAGCCGGGACAGATCGCGTTGCAGGTGATGCCATCATTGGCCAATTCGAGTGCCGCCGTCTTGGTCAGGCCCACGATGCCATGCTTGGCGGCGACATAGGCGGACTTCTCCGCGCTTGCCACCAAGCCGTGCGCCGAGGCGATGTTGATGATCCGCCCCCAGCCGCGCCGCCTCATGCCCGGGATGCTCGCGTGCATTGCGTGGAAGGCGCTGGAGAGATTGATCGCGATGATGGCGTCCCAACGCTCGGCGGGGAAGTCTTCGATGCGGGCGACGTGCTGAATGCCGGCATTGTTCACCAGCACGTCCAAGCGGCCGAACTCCGCCTCCGCGCGCGCGACCATGGCCGCGACTGGCCCGGCCTGGCTGACATCGGCGCCGTCGTGCAGGACGCGGACCCCGTGCGTCGCAGCCATGTCGGCGCGAAGCTGCTCGATCGCGGCCGGGTCGCCAAAGCCGTTCATCATGACGTCGGCACCTTGCCCTGCGAGCGCGCGCGCAATGCCGAGTCCGATCCCGCTGGTCGAGCCGGTAACCAAGGCGCTCTTGCCCGTTAAAACCATGACGTGCTCTCCATCCGTGGCGCTGCCATCTTGCGACCGGGCGCGGAACGCAGCAACAAGGGCGCGCTGACAATCGTTCTGGAGGCGAAGCGTATGGATGCAGGCTCCTTTCCACCCAGTCTTGATCGTGCCGGCGACGCAGCTGGCACGAAGCGGGCGTGGCGCCCGGAAGGCTGCGACCGGATCAGCCTGTTGCTACAGGGTGGCGGCGCCTTGGGCGCCTACCAGGGTGGCGTCTACCAAGGCCTGCATGAGGCCGGGCTGGAGCCGGACTGGATCGCCGGGGTCTCGATTGGCGGGCTAAACGCGGCGCTCATCGCGGGCAACGCGCCGGAGCACCGGCTGGCGGCGCTGCAGGAGTTTTGGAGGGTCATCACCCTGCGCCCGGTATGGGGTTTCCTTCCCAGCGGCGACAACTTGCGCAAGCTGCACAATTTTTGGTCGTCGTTCTATACCCTGTCGTTGGGGCAGCCTGGCATGTTCACCCCGAACGTGCCCTCACCCTGGTTGCGTCCGCGTGGGTCAGACGGGGCGACGGCCTTCTATGACACCACCTTGCTGCATCAAACCATCACCCGGCTGGTCGATTTCGGGCGCATCAACAGCGGCGACATCCGCTTCGCCGTCGGTGCGGTGGATGTTGCGACGGGGAACTTCGCTTACTTCGACAATGCCCGCACCGTGATCACGCCGGACCATGTGCTCGCCAGTTGCTCGCTGCCTCCCGCCTTTCCGATGACGCGGATTGGCACCGATTACTTCTGGGATGGCGGTATCGTCTCCAACACTCCGCTGCAGCATCTCCTCACCCATATCGATGGCCAAAATGCGTTGGTGTTCCAAGTCGACTTGTTCAGCGCCCGCGGCGCCGTGCCGCGCGACATGGCCGAAGTGCTCGGCCGGTCGAAGGACATCCAATACTCGTCCCGCACCCGGCTGGTCACCGATCATTACCGCGAGTTGCACAGCCTGCGCGTGCAGATGCGCGGTTTGCTGAACCGCATGCCGGACGAGCAATTAAGCGAGGATGAGCGTGCGCTGAAACAGCGGCTGGAAAACTTGCCCGCCATCAACATCCACCAACTGATCTACCAGCAGGCCGCGTTCGAGGGTCAATCGAAGGACTATGATTTCAGCAAGTCGTCCATGCGCGACCACTGGGCCGCTGGTTTGCGCGACACCAAGACCACGCTGACGCGGCGCGACTGGCTGACCTTGCCGACCGGAGAGCATGCCATTGTCACCCACGACATACATCGTGCGCGCGGTTAAGCCTGTCGCCGCGCGCGAACTCCCTCAGCAGCCCAGCGTTGTGCGCCCACGTTAACACAGGAGTTTTCTATGGCAGGCGCAAAGCAAAATTCGATGCCGTCCGATCAGACCGAGGGCGGCGTGCATATGCATAAGACGAGGAACAATCAGAACGCCAAGGCGGTGGCGATCGAACTGCTGCAGGCGCGGCTGGCTGATGCCATCGACACCACGCTGATCACCAAGCAGGCGCATTGGAATCTCAAGGGCCCGCAGTTCATCGGTGTGCACATGATGCTCGACACGTTCCGCGACCAGCAGGACGAGTTCGTCGATATGATGGCCGAGCGCATCACCCAGCTTGGCGGCACCGCGCGTGGGACGGTGCAGGAGGTTGGCAAGAAGACCGCGCTGGAGCCTTATCCCGTCGACATCTACCAGGTAAGCGACCACATCCATGCGCTCATCGACCGGTATGCGACGTTTGCGAACGCCATTCGCGCCAACATAGACGAAGTGGACGAGGCGGGCGATCCGGACACGGCCGACCTGTTCACCGAGGTATCCCGTGGCATGGACAAGCAGCTCTGGTTCCTTGAGGCCCACACCCAGGAACGGTCCGCGAGCGAGACCTTCCCGACCAACTAGGAGGGGTTGCGCCCGGCTTCCCTGCATCCGTAAGGTGCGGGGAAGTTAGGGAACACAGCATGAACGACTTGTTTGGCGGCGCCAAGCCAGGGTCAAAAGCAGCATTCCGAAGCTTGCCCGCGCGAGCCGCCACGCCGACCGAGGACGCCTACTCCGCCAAAGACATCGAGGTTCTTGAAGGGCTCGAGCCGGTGCGCCGCCGCCCCGGCATGTATGTTGGCGGCACGGACGACAACGCGCTGCATCACCTCGCCGCCGAAATCCTCGACAATGCCATGGACGAGGCGGTGGCCGGGCACGCCACCACCATCGAAGTTACTTTGCAGGGCGGCAACTGGCTCAGTGTCCGCGACAACGGTCGCGGCATACCGGTCGACCCGCACCCGAAATTCAAACCGCTGAGTGCGCTCGAGGTCATCCTCACCACCCTGCACTCGGGCGGCAAGTTCGGCGGCGACGCCTACGCCACCTCGGGCGGCCTGCATGGCGTCGGCAGCTCGGTGGTGAACGCCCTCAGCGAGCGGCTCGAAGTGGAAATCGCGCGGGACCGTACGCTGTGGCGGCAAAGCTACGCGCAGGGCAAGCCCCTGACCAAGCTGGTGAACGCCGGGCCGGTGCAGAACCGCCGCGGCACTACCATCCGCTTCAAGCCCGACGCGGTCATCTTCGGCTCGCTGCAATTCAGCCCTGCCCGGCTTTACAAACTCTGCCGCTCCAAAGCCTATCTGTTCCGCGGCGTGCAAATCCGCTGGGTTTGTGACCCGGCGCTGCTTGCCGCACAGGACGACGTTCCCGCCGAAGCCTTGCTGCACTTCCCGGGCGGCCTGCGCGACAGCCTGGACGAGGACATCGGCGACACCACCATGACCATCCCGGAGATCTGGGCCGGCGAGGCCGAGCTGCCGGCGCGGGAGGACGGCCGCACCGGTGGCCGCGCCGAATGGGCCGTGACCTGGCTGGAGCACGCGGACGGCTTCCTGCACTCGTATTGCAACACCGTGCCCACGCCCCTGGGCGGCACGCATGAGGCCGGGTTCCGCGCCGCGCTGCTGAAGGGCGTGCGCGCTTGGGGCGACCACCGCAGCAATCGCCGCGCTTCACAGGTGACGGCCGAAGACGTCACCGGCGGCATGGCTGGCAAGCTCTCCGCCTTCGTGCGGGACCCGCAGTTCCAGGGCCAAACCAAGGAGAAGCTCACCAGCCCTGACGCCGCACGCCTGGTGGAGGCGGTAATGCGCGACCGGTTCGACCACTGGCTCGCGGGCAATCCGCAGCAGGCGGACAACCTGCTTTCGGCCTTGATCGAGCGCGCCGAGGAGCGGTTGCGGCGGCGCGAGAACAAGGACATTGCCCGTAAATCCGCCACCAAACGCCTGCGCCTGCCCGGCAAGCTGACCGATTGCACCAGCGAGGTGGTGGCGGAAACCGAGCTGTTCCTGGTGGAGGGCGACAGCGCCGGCGGCTCCGCCAAGCAGGCGCGGCGGCGGGAGACGCAGGCCGTGCTCCCACTGCGCGGCAAGATCCTCAACGTAGCCAGCGCGTCCGTCGACAAGCTGCGGCAAAACCAGGAGCTGCGCGACCTGATCGAGGCGCTCGGCTGCGGCGTCGGCGCCCAGTTCGACCTCAAGAAACTACGCTACGGCCGGATTATCATCATGACCGACGCCGACGTGGACGGCGCCCATATTGCCAGCCTGCTGATGACCTTCTTCTATCGCGAACTGCCCGACTTGGTGCGGCACGGGCATGTCTATTTGGCGCAACCGCCGCTCTACCGCATGACGCAAGGCGCCAAATCCGTCTACGCCATGAACGACGCCGACCGCGAGCGGCAGATGAAGGCGTTCAAGCCGGGCGCCAAGGTCGAAGTCAGCCGCTTCAAGGGCCTTGGTGAAATGCCAGCGGTAACCCTGCGCGAGACCACCATGGACCCGGCTCGTCGAACGCTGTTGAAGGTGGTGGCGCTGGCCGAGAGCCGAGCCGAGACCAGCGAGCTGGTGGAAAGCCTGATGGG
Organism: uncultured Acetobacteraceae bacterium; assembly: GCA_964246785.1. Taxonomy (GTDB): domain Bacteria; phylum Pseudomonadota; class Alphaproteobacteria; order Acetobacterales; family Acetobacteraceae; genus LMUY01. The sequence continues at coordinate 6,376 of CAXTRX010000062.1, forward strand.
GCGCAAGCCTGAGTTGCGCTTCCGCTTCATCCAGGAGCACGCGAGCCACATGGCCGCCGAGGCGGTGGACGTATGACGCGCTCCTGAGGCTCTGGCGAAAGAAATTTGCCCGACACGCGCGATTTTGTTTGTTTTGCTTGAACATGCCAAGAAGCGAGTCTTAACCTTCCATCAAAGAAACAGATGGAGGTCAGATGTCCGCATCAAACCGCCGCCAGGCAAAAGCTTCCGCCGATCGGTCCGGTGCTCCGGTGCCCATGGTCTTGCGTTGTGCCCGTGCCTGTGTGAACGGCTTTGCCGGACTGGTTCAGGGCATCCAGTCCGAGGTCATCAACGGGTTGGCGAGCCATCATATGGCAAACCATGCTTACCGCTTCGTGTTGACGCAGCGAGATACGATTCTCGTTCAGCGTGACCGCGGCGGCCAGACGATCGTGCAAGCCGAACCAGCAAACGTGCAGCCTTCGAGCCAGCGGCGCTAACCCCCGGGATGGAAAGGGCGCCCGCCAAGGGGCGACTCTGTTTTGCGCCATCTTGCCACCTGCCGGTCTGCTCGCCGCGTTGTTCATCCGGCCCAAGGTACATGGCTACGAGCAGGATTGAACCGGGGCAACGCTAGAACGCGAGCTGAACCTTCATGGCGCGGGACTTGTCGCTTGCCAGGTCGAACGCCCGAACCGCCTCGGCAAGCGGGACGGTCTCGGTCAGCAACGGCGCCACCTTGATTGCTCCGCTCGCCAGCACGTCCACGGCCAAGCCGAACTCCTCGTGGAAGCGAAAGCTGCCGCGAACGGTGATCTCCTTGGACACTAGGGCATTAAGCGGCAGCGGCCGCTCTGCGCCGATCCCGAGCTGAACGATCACCGCGCCAGGCCGCGCCGCCGCAATCGCCCCCGCCAAGGCGGCGCCACTGCCCGAGGCCTCGATCACCACGTCGAAATAGCCCTTGTCCACCTCGAACGCCCGCAGCGCGTCCGGGTCGACTGCCGTGTTGATGGCGTGGTCCGCACCGATCCGGCGTGCCATGGCGAGCGGGGCGTCGATGATGTCGGTCACCACCACATCCCGCGCCCCAGCATGTCGCGCCACCAGCAGGCACAGCGCGCCGATCGGCCCGGCGCCGGTGACCAGCACGCGGCGGCCCAGCAGCGGCCCGGCCTGCCGTGCGGCATGCAGGCAAACCGCCAGCGGCTCGGCAAACGCTGCGGTTTCGAGCGCCACTCCGGGAGGCACGGCAAATGCCTGCTCCTCGCTGCACACCAGAATCTCACGGAACCCGCCCTGCACATGCGGCATCCGCATGGCACTGCCGTAGAAGCGCATGTCAAGGCAGTGGTTGGCCTGGCCGCCGAGGCAGAACCGGCATTGGCCGCACGCCAAACTCGGGTTCACCGCCACGGGGTCGCCGGGCCGCACGCGTGTCACCGCGGTGCCCACCTCCATCACCTCGCCAGCGATCTCGTGGCCCAGGATCATTGGCTGCTGCAGCCGCACCGTGCCGAACCCGCCGTCGTGGTAGTAATGCAGGTCCGACCCGCAAATGCCGCCGGCACGGATGCGCACGGCCACCTGCCGCGGCCCAACGGCCGGCGTGTCGATGGTCTCGATGCGGAGATCGTGCGGAGCATGGATGACGGCGGCTTGCATTGGACGCATGTTAGGCGAGTTAGACCTCGGCACCAAGCTGCAGCCGGCGGTGCTCGCCGCGCGGACCTCACACTCGCGCAAGACGGAGCTTACATCATGACCTTGTTCGATCTCGCCGGCCGCACGGCGCTCATCACCGGCTCCTCCCGCGGGCTTGGCCGGGCCATGGCGGAGGGGCTCGCACAGGCCGGTGCCGCCGTGGTGCTCAACGGCTCGGACGCTGGCCGGCTGGCGGAAACGGCCGCCGCCATGCGCGCCGCGGGCCACACCGTACACGCGGCCCAATTCGACGTGACCGACGAGGCGGCCGTGCTCGCAGCGTTCGCAGCGCTGGACGCCCAGGGCATTGCGGTCGACATCCTGGTCAACAATGCCGGCATCCAATTCCGCAAGCCGCTGCTCGATCTCGCCACCGGCGACTGGCAGCGGGTGATCGACACCAACCTCACCAGCGCCTTCGTGGTTGGCCGCGAGGCTGCGCGGCGCATGATCCCGCGCGGCTACGGCAAGATCATCAACATCGGCTCGCTCACCAGCGCCCTCGCCCGGCCGACCATCGCGCCCTATGCGGTGGCCAAAGGCGGTCTCAAGATGCTGACCCAAGCCATGGCCGCGGAATGGGCCGTGCACGGCTTGCAGTCCAACGCCATCGGGCCCGGCTACATGCTGACCGACATGAACGAGGCGCTTGTTGCCGACCCGGCGTTCAATGCCTGGGTGGTCGGACGCACGCCGGCGCGGCGCTGGGGCAAGCCGGAGGAGCTGGTCGGCACCGCGGTGTTCCTGGCCTCGACCGCCTCGGATTACGTCAACGGCCAGATCATCTACGTTGATGGCGGCATGCTGGCGGTGCTCTGAACGAGGCCGAAACGCTGACGCTTAGAGCCCTCTCCCTCTGGGAGAGGGTTGGGTGAGGGGTCCACGCGCGATCATTGCAGCAGCGGCCCCTCACCACGCCCTTTCTCAAAGGGAGAGGAAGACGTCCAGGCTCAGCGCACCACTCACAAAGCCCCGCCGGCTAACCCGCCGGTGTAAACCCGGTCGGTGCTCAAGCTGCCGCCACCCGTGAGCATCGCCGGGCCGCCCGGCAGGCGCCGGCTTCCGCCCGTGTCCTGCAGCAGCGGGAACAGCAGCTCGGCTGTGCGGTAGCACTCCTCGAGATGCGGGTAGCCGCTGCCGATCACGGTATCGATGCCCATGTCCCGGTACTCGCGGATCCGGGCAGCCACGGTCTGCGGGTCGCCCACCAGGGCCGTGCCCGCGCCGCCGCGCACCAGGCCCACGCCCGCCCACAGGTTCGGCGCCACCTCCAGCCGCTCCCGCGAGCCGCCATGCAGCGCCAGCATGCGCCGCTGCCCCTCGCTGTCCGACCCGGCGGTCAGCTTTGCCTGCGCGCTGGCAATGGTTTCATCCGACAGGCGGGAGATCAGCGTGCGCGCTGCGTCCCAAGCCTCAGCTTCGGTCTCGCGCACAATGAAGTGCAGCCGGATGCCGAACCGCAACGTGCGCCCGACCGCAGCCGCGCGCCGCCGCACGTCGTCAATCTTTTCCGCCACCATCGCCGGCGGCTCGCCCCAGGTGAGATAGACATCGCATTGCTCGGCCGCCAACTGCCGCGCCGGCTCGGAGGACCCGCCAAAATACAGCGGCGGATAGGGCGACTGCACTGGCGGAAACAACAGGTTGCCCCGCGTGCTCGACAGGTATTTGCCGCTGAAGTTCACCGTGTCGCCGCGCATGAAGCCGCGGAAGATCTGCAGGAACTCGGCCGCTTGCTCGTAGCGCCCGTCATGCCCGAGCGTGATGCCGTCCGCCGCCAGGTCCCCAGGCGAACCGCCGGCGACCACGTTCAGCATCAGGCGGCCGTCGGTTGCGCGGTCGAACGTGGCGGCGGCGCGCGCAGCCTCGCCGGGCACGATGGCGCCGGGCCGCAGCGCCACCAGGTAGCGCAGCCGCTCGGTGAACGGCGCGATGGTGGCCGCGGTGGTCCAGGCATCTTCGCAGCCGCGCCCGGTGGGAAGCAGCACGCCAAGGTAGCCCAACTGGTCGGCTGCCTGGGCAATCTGGCGCAGGTAGCGGTTGTCGTTCTGCCGCGTGCCCTGCTCGGAGCCCAGGTAGCGCCCGTCCCCACCGGTGGGCAGGAACCAGAGGAAATCGAGTTGGCCGCTGCTGCGCGGGTCGGGTTCGGGCGAAATGCGTCCGGTTTGGGCGTTCATCAGATCTTCCCCGTGGTTTGCGGCGGCGTCCAAACAATGGCGCGCACGTCGATCTTGCCTGGTATGATGCGGGCGGCCGCGAACAGGTCCGCGAGGTGCTGCTGCCGGGCCACCACCTCCTCGTCCATCCGCTGCACGGCGTAAACGCCTCGGGGCGCGGCCAGGCGCTCGGCCGCCAATGGCACCCCCGTCACCGTTGCCATCACTTGCGACAGTTCCTCGGTGTGCGCCCGCGCCCAGTCGGCCGCAGCGTTGATGGCCGCCAGCACCGCCGATACGGTCTGCGGCTGGCGCTGGGCAAAGCGGCGGCTGGCCAGGAAGAACGCGTTGGACGGCGCGGCGGTCTCGTCGGTGATCAACACGCGGGTGGTCGGCTCGAGTTGGGCCACGGCAAAGAACGGGTCCCAGATGGCCCAGGCATCCACCGCGCCTGAGCGGAAAGCGGCTCCTGCGTCAGGCGGCTGCAGATAGATCGGCTGAATATCAGCAATCCGCAGGCCGACCGCTTCCAGGTTCAGCAGCACCGCCGCATGCGCGCTGGAGCCCTTGGTGAACGCGACACGCTTGCCGCGCAAGTCAGCAACGGTCTGGACCTGGGAGTTGGCTGGCACCAGGATCGCCTCGTTGCCGCCAGCCGATGGTTGCGCGCCGACATAAACCAGGTCCGACCCGGCAGCCTGAGCAAAAATCGGCGGCGTGTCGCCCGTCGCTCCCAAATCAACCGCGCCAGCCGCGAGTGCCTCCAGCAACGGCGGCCCAGACGAGAATTCTATCCATTCCGCCGCGACCCCAGCAGCACCGAGACGCAGTTGCTGCTTCACGATGACCAGACTGCCATTCTTCTGATAGCCGATGCGAACGGTGGCACTGCCGGCCCAAGCCAAGACGGAGCGGCCCAGTGCAGGAAAGGCAAGAAGTCCCGATGCCAGCCCGAAAGCCCGTCGCGTCACGCTGGAAACCACTTCGAAGCTCCGTTCAACGCCACATCGGAAGATGCAAAGCGGTGAGGCGGTGCGCAACAGGATGATTCCGCAAACTTACCACAAGGAATAGGACATCATTCTAGGAATGAGCTTCACAAGAGCAGTGCGTTCCACAAGGAAGCGAGTTCCGGCGCCAGAGCTAGCCTTGCGGGTCTGACGATCTTGCAAAGGAAGGAGCACTGGTAACCGACCTTGGCATCCCGATCGGGGCAACCTGGTCGGTCATGTCCGCCAGCACCTCGGCCACGTGCCGCACCGCCACCGTGCTGCCCTCGCGTGACAGACGGCCCGCCATGTTCAACAAGCAGCCGAGATCACCCGATAACAGCAGGTCCGCTCCGGTGGCTGTGATGTCCCGCGTCTTGTCCGACACCATGCGGGCAGAAATCTCGGGATACTTGACGCAAAACGTGCCGCCAAAGCCGCAGCAAAGTTCAGGTTCGGCCATTTCCACCAGTGCGAGCCCATCCACGGTCGCCAGCAAGCGCCGCGGCTGGGTTTTCACCCCCATCTCGCGCAGGCCGGAGCACGCGTCATGGTAAGTGGCTGTGGCCGGGCAGCGAGCAGCGACGCTTTGCACCCCCATGACGTCCGCCAGGAATGAGACCAACTCGTGCGTGCGGTCCGCAAGCGTCTGCGCCCGGCCGCGCCAATTCGGATCGTCGTCGAACAAGCCGGGGAAGTGGTGCGACACCATGCCGCCACAGGAGCCGGAAGGGACAACAACGTAATCGTAACCTTCGAACGCGGTGAGGATGCTCCTGGCCAAGTCGCGCGCGGTGGTGCGATCCCCGGTGTTGTAGGCGGGCTGGCCGCAGCATGTTTGCGCGCGAGGCACTTCCACACGGCAGCCCGCGGCCTCCAGCAGCCGAATTGCGGCAAAGCCCACGGTCGGCCGGTAGAGATCGACCAGACAGGTCACGAACAAGGCGACGCGTGGAGGGGGGTCACTCATGCTTCGAGACTGCCGGCTCGTCATCTCGCCGCAACAGCTAGGCCGAGCGTGCCTGCGCCAAGCGCCACGTCGGGTCGCTACGCACCGAAAGGTCGCGCAGGAAGCTCCAGCTATCGCGCAACTCGGTCACCGCATCGGCGCCCGCAACCACTTTGCCATCTGAACCAAGGGTTTGGCTGATCTGGTCCGAGACGAAGCGCACGGTAATCTCGGCCATGGTGTCGTTCAGCACCGCCTCCTCGATCACCGCCTCCTGCACGGAGCGGATTTCACTGGTCTGCGTTTCCCCTGCGGCTTCGCGAGCTGCAATCACGCCGTCGAACACGCCAAACGTCTGCTGGGTCAGCAATGGGCGAAGCGCCTCGCGATTGCCGGCAGCAAACTCGGCCACAATCAAGCGGAACGCCGCCTCTGCGCCCGCTAGAAAACGCTCCGGATCAAACGCCGGGTCAACCCGGGCAATACGGGCGAGCGTTTGGCCCACTGCGCTGGCCTGGTCCGGCAGGGGACGGCCAGGTGCAGCGGGAGCCTCTGCCTTGCCCTCAATCACCGGGCCGGCGGGACGGGCGGCTGGCCGGGCAGGCCCTTGGCTCGGCTCATAGCCATCGCGTCGCCCAAGGATACTGCGCAGGCGCAGCACTAGAAACGCGGCGATCATGCCGAACAGCACCAGGTCGATCGGGAAACCAGCACCCATAGCAGACACTCCTGTCCCAACGGACATGGGATCGCGAACAAGCTATCACAACACAAATGAAGGATGGCTGAATCGCCGCCCGCATTTGCCCACCGCCGCTCGCTCGGCTACGGGTGACGCATGATCCTCCTGCGCCATGGCCAAAGCGAATTCAACCTGCACTTTACCGCCACCCGCAAGGACCCAGGGCTGATCGACCCTGTGCTGACCGATCTGGGCCGCGAGCAAGCCGAGCAAGCCGCTGTGGCATTGGCCGAGGCAGGCATCACCCGTATCATCGCCTCGCCCTACACCCGCGCCCTGCAAACCGCCGCCCCGTTGGCCCGCCGGCTCGGCCTTGCCGTGCTCGTCCACGTCGCGGTGCGGGAGCGCTACGCCTTCAAGTGCGACATCGGCAGCAAGGTGGCGGACCTGCAACAGGGCTGGCCCGGCCATGACTTCTCCGGCCTCGACGAGGTTTGGTGGCCGACCCAAACCGAGCCGGCGGACCATGTGATCACCCGCGCCAACGCGTTCCGCAGCGACATGGCCGCGCATCCTGACTGGCAACACACATTGGTGGTGAGCCACTGGGGCTTCATCCTGGCGCTGACCGGCAAAAGTCTGGAGAACGGCACCTGGCTGCGCTACGACCCCCGTTCAGCCGCCCCGGCGGAGATCGTCTGGCGCCCCTAAGACGCGGCGCTGGCGGGTGATCGTCCGCCGTGCTACCGCCCCCGCGCGACGTCAAGCTAAGCGCCCAGGAGTAGCCCGCCATGTCTGAAACCACCCCCGCGCCCCCGATGGCCAATGCCGGCCCGCCGAACGGTGTGCCTGCCACGCCGCCCTTGGTCGTCAACATCCAGTTTGTCAAAGACCTGTCGTTCGAGGTGCCTTCCGCACCAGAAATCTTCACCACCCTGCGCGCCCAACCCAACGTGCAGATCAACCTCGACGTCCAGGCCCGGCGGCTGGAGGAGGGCAAGAGCGTCTTCGAAGTGGTGCTGGTGGTGAAGGCCGAAGCAACCGAACCGAAAGACGACTCACCTCGTATCGTGTTCATCGCCGAGCTGTCCTATGCGGGCGTTTTCACGCTGAATGGCATGCCGGACAACGCGATTGAGCCAGTGTTGCTGATCGAGTGCCCGAGGCTGTTGTTCCCCTACGCCCGCAACATCCTGGCCGATATCACCCGGGACGGTGGTTTCCCGCCCGTGCTGTTGCAGCCGATCGACTTCGTGGCCCTGTGGCAGTCCCGCAAGCAGAACCGCACCAGCGCAATCACCTGATGCGGCCGGGTGAGCCCTTCCGTTGACGAACAACCCTCACCGGCCGGTAGCGGGTTGGCGCACACAGATCGAGGTTGGGAGCATGATGCCCCTCACCCGGGCTCGCTTCCAAAGCATGAGGGAGTGGCAACGCAGGCAGATCGGCGGCCTAGTGGATCTCTCCCGAGCGCAACACCGCCGCCCGCAGCTTCTCCACCGTGAACGCCGGGTCGGCGCATACGTCCAAAATCACCTTCTCGCGCCGCGCCACCAGCTCGATGGCCGCCGGCAATTGCTTTACTGCCGCAGCCGGGATCACCACCGCGCCATGGGCGTCGGCGTGTACCACGTCATCATGGGCGCAGTTCATGCCAAAGATGTTCACTGGTGAGCCGAACCCGGCCATGTGCACGTGCGCGTGGCTCGGCCCCACCTTGCCCGCCACGATCTGGAAGCCGGGCGCCAACATAGCCGTGTCGCGGAACGACCCATTGGTCACGCAACCTAACGCGCCCAAAGCCTTGTGGACGGTGGAATGCACCTCGCCCCACCAGGCGCCATAGCCGGGTTCGTCATCCAGGTCCTGCAGCACGACCACCGTCGGCATCTCCGCGCGCCCGACATAATCATACCAGTCAAGCCGGTCCGCCGGCGGCGCACGGGGTGGCTCCTTGGCCCGGATGAAGCCCACGCGCGCCAGGCCCACGATTGGCTTGCCTTCCGGCACGGCGGCGACCATGGCGCCGGTGGTGAACCCGATCGCCCGCCGCTCCGGCACGATCAGTTCCAGGCCGTTGCAGATGGTCGGCGTGTCCCAGACAGCCAGCGCGTCGAGGTCTTCGGCGGTGAATGGATAGGCCATGCTTCTCCCCCCTGAGCTTTTGCCGCAGCATCCACCGGGTGCCACACGGAGGCAACAGGGAGGCAAAGATGGTAGTGGCGCGGGGCGGACAGGCGGTTTACGGCGTGGCGCTGGGCATCCTGATGCTGGAAGCCCGCTTCGCCCGCGTGCCTGGCGACATGGGCAACGCCAGCACCTGGCCGTTTCCGGTGCATTACCGCGTGGTGCGCGGCGCCAGTCCGGAGCGGGTGGTGCTGGGCGGGGCCGCGGGTTTGCTGCGCCCGTTCCTCGACGCGGCCACGGATTTGGTGGCGATGGGCGCCACCGTGCTCACCACGAATTGTGGGTTCCTAGCCCCCTTTGGCCGCGAGATCGCCGCCCATACCGGCCGTCCGGTCGCCGCCAGCGCGCTGATGCAGGTGCCTTGGGTGCAGGCGACTTTGCCGCCGGGCCGCTGCGTCGGCGTCATCACGATTTCGGCCGCAAGCCTGACACCGGCCCACCTTGCTGCTGCCGGCGTGCCCGCGGACACGCCGATCGAGGGCTGTGACGGCGGCACCGAGTTGTTCCCCGTGCTGATCCAGGCTGCCCGCGACGACTTGGATACGGCGGCGGCCGCGCGAGACGTGCTGGCGGCCGCGCACCGGCTGGTCGCGGCACATCCAAACCTCGGCGCCATCGTGCTCGAATGCACCAACATGCCGCCCTATGCGGCCGCCGTGGCCGAGGCCGTCGGGCTGCCCGTGTTCGACGTCGTAACCTTGGTGCATTGGCTGCACGGTGCGGCCAAGCCTCGCCGTTGGAGCCTTACGCAGGAGAACGCGACACCTCGCTAGCTTATCGAGGAGGCGGCCGTCCGTTCGGCTCTGGGCGGGGCGGGCGCCCTGGACGGAGCGGCAGAGCAGGCACCCACAGATAGCCGGGGTTGGGCTCTCTCGTGGGCCGGCTTGCAGGACAACGAGCCACACACAGGTGAGCGACCGAGTGCGGCAACTTTGCGCGGCGATTGTCGCTCGGCCTGCATAGCTGCTCTCACCGAAGGACGTTTCCGCAATGCCCCATCCCGCTTTCACCCCCGGGCGCACCGCCGTCATCACCGGCGCCGCCAGCGGCATCGGCCTTGCCGCCGCGCAACGGTTCGCCGCCATGGGGCTGGCCGTCTGCATGGCCGACCTCAACGAGGCGAGCCTGGAGCGCGAAGCCGCCGCGCTCGCCGCAAACGGCGCCCGCGTGTTGGCCGTGGCGACCGACGTGAGCCAGACCGCCTCCGTGACCGCCCTGCGCGACCAGGCCTTGCAGCATTTTGGCGACATCGCCGTGGTGATGAACAATGCCGGGCGCGAGGATGGTGGCGCCATCTCCGCCGGGCCGGAACGCTGGCGCGCGATCCTGGAGACCAATCTCTGGGGCGTGATCAACGGCGTGCAGGCCTTCACCCCGGCCTTGATCGAGGCGGGCAAGCCGGCGGCGATCATCAACACCGGGTCGAAACAAGGCATCACCACGCCGCCGGGCAACACCGCCTACAACGTCAGCAAGGCCGGCATCAAGGTTCTGACCGAGGGGCTGGCGCACGACCTGCTGGGCACGCCGGTGAGCGCCCACCTGCTGATCCCCGGCTTCACCTTCACCGGCTTTACCCGCGTGCGCACCGATACCAAGCCCGACGGCGCCTGGACGCCTGAGCAGGTGATGGATTTCATGCTAGACCGCCTGGATGAAGGCGATTTCTACATCCTCTGCCCCGACAACGACACCACCCGCGCCATGGACGAAAAGCGCATGCGCTGGGCCGCGGACGACATCATCCAGAACCGCCCTGCCCTCTCACGCTGGCACCCGGACTACGCCGCGGCATTCGGCCGCTATATGGCGGAGTAATTGAACAAGTCGGGCGCGCTGCGGCTGCTGCTGCCGTTCCTGCTGCGCTACCGGCTGCAGACGGCGGGCGCCGTTGCCGCCCTACTCGCCGCCGCCGGGCTGTTGCTGGTGCTGGGCCAGGGGGTGCGCCACCTGATCGACGGCGGGTTCGCCAGCCACAGCCCGGCCCGGCTGAACGCCACCGCGCTGGGTGTGGCCGCCGTGGTGGCGCTGCTCGCCGTGGCCACCAGCGCCCGCTTCGCCCTTATCACCTGGCTTGGCGAGCGCGTCGGCGCGGACCTGCGGCAGGCCGTGTTCAGCCGCGTGATCGCGCTTTCCCCCGCCTGGTTCGAGACCGCCCGCACCGGTGACGTGCTGTCCCGGTTGCAGGCGGACACGGCGGTGCTGCAGGCGCTCACCGGCTCGGCGCTGTCGCAATGGCTGCGGTCGAGCCTGCTGCTGGTGGGCGCCTTCGCCATGCTGGTGGTCACGTCGCCGCTGCTCTCCGCCCTGGTGGCCACCGTGGTGCCCGTGGTGGTGGTGCCGCTGGTGGTGTTCTCCCGCCGCGAGCGCCGCCTGTCCCGCGTGTCGCAGGAGCGGGTTGCCGACCTGGGCGCACTGGCGGAGGAAACGCTGAACGCGCTGCGCACGGTGCAGGCGTTCACCGGCGAGCCGTTTGCCCGCGCCCGCTTCGCCGCCGCCACGGAGGCCTCGGTGGCCGCCGCCCGGGCCCGCATCGCCTCCCGCGCGGCGGTGATCTTCGTGGTGATCCTGCTCGGCTGCGGCGCCATCACGCTGGCCTTGTGGGTGGGCGGGCAGCAGGTGCTGGCCGGGCGGCTGAGCGGCGGCGCGCTTTCCGCCTTCGTGTTCTACGCCGTGATCGTCGCCACCTCCGGCACCGGCTTGAGCGAGCTGTGGGGCGAGTTGCAGCGCGCCGCGGGTGC
>CAXTRX010000063.1:0-17649 GCA_964246785.1 uncultured Acetobacteraceae bacterium
GACGACACCACCGTTCCCGTGGTGAGCCCGCCCGCCAAGAGTTGATGCGCGCCCGAGCCCACGCGGGTGCCGTCCGCCGAGCCGCCCGATAGCACCTGCTCCACCGCGCCGCTGACCCCGGCAGGGCCGGCCGAGAGCACTGTGCCCGATGTGGTGCCGCTGCTGACCACCACGCTGCCGCCGGCGGCGACCAACGTGGCGGAGGCGCTGCCGCCCGAAACCTGCAGGCTGCCGCCACTGGCGACCAGCACGCCCGCCGCCGAGCCGCCGCTGAGCGCGACACTGCCCCGAACCACGGAGGCGGATACGACGCCGCCTGCCCCCACCACCTCGTGCCCGCCCTTGGCCACGGTATCGCTCACCGTTCGGCCGCCGGGCCCGACCAATTGCTGGCCGCTGATCACCCCGGCGCTATCGGTGCCGCCCATGAGCAATTCGCTGCCCAGGATGACCTCGCTGGCGACCCTGCCGCCGGCCAGCACGTGGAGGCTGCCACTGGCCGCCACGGTGGCGGACAAGGCCATGCCGCCGGAGGACACCATCGCCATGCCATAGGCAGACACCACGGTGGCACTGGCCACGCCGCCCGCCAGCACGACTTCGGTGCCGCCGCTGCTGACCGTGGTGGACACAGCCCGGCCAGAAACATCCTCCGTCGCGGCGCCGTAGCCCACCAAGCCGTTTTCGACCGTGGTGCTGCTGGTGGTGCCGCCGGCCAGCACGGTCTCGGTTCCGCCCACGGTGGCAGCGCTGGCGAGGCCGCCCGTGCTGATGGTCTGTGCGCCGCCCGCGTCCACCGTGTCGGCCAGCGCCATGCCGCCGGCGGACACCACTTGCGTGCCGCCGGCCGCCACCGTGCCGGACCTGTCCACTCCGCCGGACAGCAGCTCGGTGCCGGCGATGGCCGTGCTGGTGGAAAGCCCGCCCGACAGCACGCTCAGGGTCGTGCCGGAAGACACGACAAAGCCCGTCTTGCTGCTGCCGGAGGAGATGGTCGTCATGCGATGGTAATCCCGTGTCGGCCGCAACTTAACCGAAACGAGTTAGGAAACAATGACTCTTATCCCGGCCGACCGGGCGTGGAGAGACGCAAGCTTGCCCTTCACGCTCTAGATTGTGCGTCCGCCATCCACGGGCAGCACCACGCCGGTGATGAAGTTGGCGGCGTCGGAGGCGAGGTAAAGGCAGGCTTGTGCGATGTCCTCGCCTTCCGACAAGCGCCCGAGCGGGATGCCGCTGGTGATCCGGGCGCGGTTCTCGGGCGTGTCAGGCCGGCCCATGAACGCCTCCAGCAGCCCGGTGGCGCCCATCACCGGCGCTACACAGTTCACCCGGATGCGGTCGGCCGCCAGTTCGGCTGCCAGCGCCGAGGACACCAGGTTCACCGCGCCCTTGGTGGCGTTGTACCATGCCAAGCCCGGGCGCGGCCGGATCCCGCCGGTGGAACCGATATTGATCATGCAGCCGCCGCCGGCCATGCGCATCACCGGCACGGCGGCGGTAACCATGTGAAATATGGATTTGACATTCACCGCAAACACCCGGTCGAACTGCTCCTCCGTCGTGTCCAGCAGCGCCTGGTTGGGGTAGCTCCAGCCGGCGTTGTTCACCACGATGTCCAAGTGGCCGCCATGCGCCGTGGTGGCTGCGACCGCGTTTGCGATGTCGGCTGCATCCGTGACGTCGCCGACCACGGTGCCGGCGGCGCGGCCGATGGCGCCGGCGACCGCTTCCAGGCCTGGGCCATTGCGGTCCATCAGCATCACCCGCGCGCCTTCGGCGGCAAATAGCCGGGCGATGGCCGCGCCAAAGCCCGATGCGGCACCCGTCACCAGGGCTGATTTGTGATCCAGTCGCGCCATGGCGCCCTCCCGCTTGTGGCATCGCCGGGTGTTGTCCCCAGGCTTGCTAAAAGCCTCCAGAGGATGCACGGCCGTGTCAAGTTGTATGGAAGTCTGTTCATATCGTGGCATAGCTGCGTGCCTGCGCGTAGTGTCGCAGCCAGCCCGATTACAGTTCGAAACGCTGGAGGATCTGATCGAGCACCCCCGGCACGCAAGTATCGGCCCGACGCTTCGGCATGCCCGGCCGGAGGACGCTGTGCCGGTGATCGCGCTCGGCGCCGCCTGGCCCGCGCGGGAGGCGTTGCTGCGCTTGCTGGACGCCTTGCCGGCGAGCGCGCCGGCGGTTTGCATCATGTTCGACACCTTCGATGGCATGCCGGCCGACTCTGCTGAGGCAGCCGCCCCGCTCACCCTGGACTGGCTGGGCCGCCGTGGCGCGGTCTGGGCGGAACATGGCATGCGGTTGCGCCCGGGTATGCTGCTGATGGCGCCCCCGGGTGCTGGCATCGCCATCGTAGAGGACCGGCTTGCCGTCACACCTGGGCCGTCCGCCCATGCGCTGGATGCATTCCTGCTGTCGCTCGCCCGTTCCGCACACCCTGGCATGCTGGTCATGCTGGCGGGGCCACGGTTCAGCGGCGCGATGGGTGCTGCCGCGCTGCGTGCACGGGGTGGTCTGGCGTTGGCCGCGGTGGATGCTGGAACCGGGATGAGCCCTGGGCTGATGCGGTGGCCGGCCAATGACGAACGCGCGCTGCGGTCGATACTGGCAAGCATCGAGGCCCACCTGCTAGGCGGCAGGCCACAGCACGGCAGCCTACCTCCCGGCACTGCCAAGTTCTTCGACGCTGCCGGCGAATTGGAAAGCCTGCGCCACCACGTCTTTCCCGGGCTGATCCGCAGCAAGCGGGACGGCGCCGGGCTGCGGGTTTGGGTGCCGGGCTGCGGCACGGGGGAGGCGGCCTACAGCCTTGCCATCGCGCTACAGGAGGTTTGGGCCCAGGAGAGCGGAGGCTGGGGGGTCATTCCGTTGCAAATCTTTGCCACCGACGTGGATGGCCAATCCCTGGCCGCAGCCCGCGCCGGCTGTTTCGACGAGGCGATCGCCGGGCAGGTTTCGCCGGAGCGGCTGGAACGCTGGTTCGTCCGCAAGCGCACCACGTATACCGTCAAGCCGGAGCTGCGCGAACTCTGCATCTTCTCCTCCCACAACGTGCTGCAGGACCCGCCATTCTCCCGCATTGACGTCATCTGGTCTGGCGGCCTACTCGGCCAATTGGGCGCCCCGCTGCACGACCATCTGCTGCGGACCTTGCATTTCGCGCTCAACCCGCACGGTGCCCTGCGGCTGCAATGGAGCGAGGATGCGCCCGGCGCCAACGCCTGGTTTGAGCCCCTGGGCCGAACCCCGCATCTGTTCCGGCGCTGCGCCAAGCCCGAGCGGGTGCCGTCGTGGACAGCCAAGCGCGAGAGCGGGCCGACCCTGACCCGCTGGCGCGAAGCCGCGTCGGCGGGCATGATAGCGGAGGCCGAGCGCCTGGCCGCCCGTCATAGCCCGCCTTTCGTGGTGGTCGATGCCGCGTTGGACGTGTTGCACTTCTCTGCTCGAATGGGCCGCTATCTCGCGCCGGCGCCGGTTGCGGCGACCCTCAACCTGCTGCGCATGGTGCGTGCCGAATTCCGGCCGAGCTTGGCGGACCTGGTGCGCCGGGTCACGCTCTCCGGCGAGCCGGCACAGAGCAGCCCGCTGCTGTTCACTGACGACGACAGCACGTTTGCGGTGACGCTGCTCGCCACGCCGATGATGGGCAATGCCAGCGAACGACGCCACACCTTGGTGATGTTCCAAGACGGCTCCGCCGGGCTCGCCTGGCCCAGCGAGCGCGATAGCCGGCCGGCGCTGGAGCTTACTCGCGGAGAACTGCAGACTTCCCGTGAGGAGTTCCGCTCGCTCCAGGAAGAGTTCCAGGGCGTCAACATCGAACTGGCGGCGCGTATTTCCGACCTGGCGCGCGTGAACTCAGACATGCGCAACGTGCTGGAAAGCACCCGCATCGCCATCATTTTCCTCGACAACCAGTTGCTGCTGCAGAGTTTCACTCCGGCCGCAACAGAGCTTGCGGCGGTTACCGACAGCGACATCGGGGAACCGCTGGGCCGGCTGGCGCTGCGCGTCGACTATGCCGGGCTGGTGGCGGACGCACGCTATGTGCTGCGCACCCTGGCGACGCTGGAACGCGAGGTCGGCACCGCGGATGGCAAGCGGCGCTACCTTGTGCGCCTGCTGCCGTATCGGCGCATCGACAACTTTATCGCCGGTGTCGTGGTCACGTTCGTGGACATCTCGGCAACCCATGCCGCCGAATGCGCCACGCGGGACAGCGAAGAGCGCTTCCGCATGATGGCGGAGGTGGTGCCGGCGTTCTTGTTCATCGCCGACCCGCAAGGCTTGTGGCAGTATGTCAACCCGCCGTTCTACGCCTCCACCGGCCTGTCCGCGCAACGTGCTTTGGGCGATGGCTGGTGGCAGGTGGTGCACGCCGAGGACCTCGCTGGCACCCGCGAGGCATGGCGCACGGCGCTGCAGACCCTGGCACCATTGGAGGTAGAATGCCGGCTGCGCCGTCGTGACGGATGCGACTGTTGGTTCCTGCTCCGCGCGGTGCCCAAGCTGGACGGCGAGGGCCGCGCGGTGGCCTGGTTCGGCTCCTGCACCGACATCGATGCTCGCCAGCAGGCTGCCGGCCGCCAGCGCGACCTGCTGGCCGAGCTGCAGTGCCGCGTGAAAAACATCCTTGCCGTGGTCCGCTCGGTGATGCTGCGCACGGTGGAATCGAGCACGTCGGTGGACAGCTTGTCGGCCCATCTATCCGGCCGGGTCAACGCCATCGCCCGGGTGCAAAGCGTCGTTGCCCGCAACGCTGCCGATGCGGTGATGCTGTCTGAGCTGGTCGACGAGGAACTGGCCGCTCACGGCGGCCATATCGAGAGCCAAACCGACATCGACGGCCCAGCCGTCCTGCTGCCGGGCAAGATTGCCGAAAGCTTTGGCCTCGCACTGCATGAGTTGACGACGAACGCCATCAAATTCGGCGCCCTGGCTGTCCCATCAGGGCGTTTGCGGATCCGCTGGCAGCTTTACCCACTCGGACTGGCCGACCAGTTGCAGCAACGCCTGGTGTTTGATTGGCAGGAAAGCGGCGTGCCGGTGACGGACTTACAGCCGGACCGCTACGGCTTTGGCCGGGAGCTGCTTGAAGTGGGGCTGCCCAACGAGCTCGGCGCGTCGACCGCGCTGGAGTTCCGGCCCGGCGGCATCCAGTGGGTCATCCAGCTTGATATTGTCACGCCATCGGTCAGCCGGTTGGCGCCGGCCATGCCGCGATGATCTTTCGATCGAGCCACTGCAACAAAACGTCATTTGCGCGTTATTCTGCAGCGCCCGTTTGGCGGCGGCCGAAGCTTTGAGACCGACACCGCGGGGGATGGACTCTTCCAAGACGTATAAAGAGCCTTATTCAAGGTGTAGATTGCTTGAACGAAGGGATAGTCCGATGATGGCACAGGAGACGCGCTCGAATGCCGCTGCATTGCGGCATGAGCGGCATGGCCTGGTCCATCGTCTCTCGGGGCTGGCGCCTCTGTCGCCGACCGAATTGCGGGTGATCGAGGACCTTTGCAGTTCGGCGCGGAGCTTTCCGGCCCGATCGGAACTTCTGTCCACGGGCGCGATCCAGTCGCCGCAACTGCTGTTGTCCGGCTGGGCCTGCTACCACCGGTTGCTGGGGGACGGACGGCGGCAGATCGTGAGTTTCATCCTGCCCGGTGATGCGATCGGCTCGATGCTGAACTCCGGCCTGCCCGCCACCTGCACGGTCGTTGCGCTGACTTCGGTGGCCACGATCGATGCGAGAAGCTTGGTTGCCGCGGCCGAGGATCGGCAGGCACCGTCCGGCCTATCCCACCTGGTGCGCATCATGACCGCGCGTGACGAGCAGGGCCTGCGGGACCATGTTGTGCGCCTGGGACGGCAGACGGCCTATGAGCGCATGGTGCATTTGTTGCTCGACTTCCACGACCGGCTGGGTGCGGCCGGGTTGTCCGAGCATTCCTGCTTCAGCCTGCCACTGACGCAGGAAACCTTGGCCGACGCGCTTGGCCTCAGCGTGGTGCACGTGAACCGGACCTTGCAGCAAATCCGGCGCGACGGGTTGCTCGAACTGCGCGGCGGCAGCGTCACTCTGCTGCAGCCTGAGCGCATGGCTGTGATCGCAGACTGGCGCTCGCCGTCCCACGTGGGCCGCCTTTAGCCGGCTCGCTGCATCAGGCGCTGGATGCTACAGCAACCAGGCTTTGTCTTTTAAGCGGATGCGGGTGCGTTCTACTCTGCTGCCTCCTTGCGCTGCACCAAAGCGTCGGGCAAGGCTCTACGGGCTACGTTAGCGGACCGATAACGCTCGCTTGGCGCCTATGATAGGGTCGAAACGACACCCGGACTGCGACTACTCTGGCGCAACGAGGCATTTCTACATACCATAGTCAGAATGCAGCCGGAACGGTCGAATGAGCAACCGAACCCGCGACGCGGGAAGCATCAAGTGGGCTCGATTGCGCTGGGCAAACGCCAGTCCTAGCGCAATCGACCTGCTGCGCGTGTTGCTGGCCGCCTCGCTGCTGGTGCCGCTCAGCGTGTTCATCCTTGCCGCCTGGCTGAACTACCGCAACACTTTCGAGCAGGCGACCAATGACCTGTTGCGCACCAGCGAGGTTGCGCGCGAGCAAGCGGCCAAGATCTTTGACAGCGAAAGCCAGGTGGTCGACCAAGTCAACGAGCTGTTGCGCGGCATGGACGTCCCGGTCGTGCGCGCGCAGGAGAGTTCGCTGCACGAAGCGCTGGTGCGCATCGTCGCCCATTTGCCCGTGATCCAAAGCGTCCTGGTCGCCGATACGGCCGGCCAGCCGCTGGTCAGCGCCTCCACGTTTCCGGTGCCCACAGCCGTCAGCGTCGCCGACCGCGACTATTACCACGCCATCGTGGACGGCCATTCGAGCACCTACATCACCGGGTTGCAGGTCGGCGAAGTCAACAAGCTGCCGTTCTTTGGCCTTGCGCGGCCCTGGCTGACGATGGCCGGCGCGATGAGCGGCGTGGTGGATGTCATTGTTTCGCCGGGCTATTTCCAGGACTTCTACGAGGCGCTCGCCGGCGAGGAGCGCGTGGCGGACGGCGGCAAGATCCTCGCCATGGTGCGCGAAAACGGGGAGGTTCTGGTCCGCTACCCGGCAGCGGTGGACGCCATGCCGGTCATTCCACCTGGGAACTCGTTCTTGCGCGCCGTCCGCGACAACCCGGTCTCGGGCGTCTTTCACGGCCGTTTCATCAACGAGGCGCACGAATCGCCGCGCATCTATTCCTACCGCAAAGTGCAGGACTATCCCGTCTATGTGGTGGTGGCCCGCAGCGAGGCCTCCATCGTGCGGGACTGGCGCAACACCATGGCCAGCCACCTCATCTTCGGCGTCCCGGCAACGCTGGCGCTGTTTGCCGTCGCGCGCACGGCGCTGGTGCGGACCCGGCGCGAGGCGCTGGCGCTGGCCCGGGCGCGGCTTGAAATCAAGCGCCGCGAAACCGCCGAAGCCGCGTTGCTGCGCGCCCAACGGCTTGAGGCCATTGGCCAGATGACGGGCGGGGTTGCACACGATTTCAACAACTTGCTTACCGTCATTCTCGGCAGCGCCGACATGCTCACCCGCCGCCCGGACGACCCGGCGCGCGTCACCCGGGTGGCGGAACAGATTGCCCTGGCCGCGCGCCGGGGGGGCGAGGTGACGCAGCAACTGCTGGCCTTCTCGCGGCGCCAGCTCATCAACCCGGAGCTGCTCGACCTCAACCAACGCCTGCAAGACTTCAAGCCGCTGCTGGACCGGGCCGCGCGCGAGGCCGTCTCGGTGGCGTTCGACCTCGACCCCATGCTGGGCACCGTCCGGCTCGACCCGGGCCATTTCGAAGCCGCCATCCTGAACCTGGTCGGCAACGCCCGCGACGCGATGCCTCACGGCGGCCGGGTGGTGATCTCCAGCCGCAACGTGCTGAGCACCACCGGGCAGGGCGAGTTGGGCCCGGGCGAATACATCCGGATCGCCGTCGCCGACAACGGCGTTGGCATGGATCCGGCGACGATGGCCCGTGCGTTCGAGCCGTTCTTCACCACCAAGGAGATTGGCCAGGGCACCGGGCTGGGCCTGAGCCAGGTTTACGGTTTCGCCAAGCAGGCTGGCGGCGACGTGCGCATCGTTTCCGCCCCGGCCGAAGGCACCACCGTCGAGTTGCTGCTGCCCCGAGTGATGCACGACGCGGCGGCCGGTGCGATGCCGGACTCCGACGCCCTGGTTAGCCAACAGGGCGGCGGCCAGGTGGTCATGGTGGTGGAGGACGAACCCGGCGTGCGCGAAATGGCGGTCGAAAGCCTGCACGGCTTGGGTTACTCCACCAAGGCGTTTGCCTCGGCCCATGCCGCGTTGGACTGTTTGCGAACCTCCGACCAGATCGACGTGCTGTTTTCCGATGTCGTCATGCCGGGTGGCATCAATGGTTTCCAGCTCGCCAAGGAGGCGCAACGGCTGCGGCCCGGCCTTAGGGTGCTGCTGACCTCGGGCTTCACCGGCACCTATCGCGAGGAAGACCTGTGTGACCTGCCGCTGCTCAGCAAGCCTTATGACCGCGAGCGGCTGGGAACGCAATTGAGTGCAGTCCTGCAGGCTTGACCGGGCCGTCCCGGTGAAAACACCGGCCGGGCGCTTGCCGTTTCGCAGCCGAAGACTTAACACTGTTCAGGTATGAACTCCATCACAGGCATTGCTCCGCGCACCCGCAAGGCGCGTGGCCAAGGGGCTGAGCGGCGGAACGAGATCCTGCAGGCCGCCAAGCGCTTGTTCATTGAACAGGGCGTGCAGCACGTCACCATGCGCGGCATCGCCCAGGCCGTCGGCGTCTCGGCCACCGCGCTCTACGTGTATTTTCCCGACAAGGATGCGATCATGCGCGCCATTGCCGTGGAAAGCTTCCTCCTGCTGCGGGAACAGCACGAGGCTATCCTCCGCCCGGACGCCACGCCCGAACAGAACCTGCGCGCCGGTGCACGGGTCTATATCAATTTCGCCCGCGCGCACCCGGACGAATATTGCCTGGTGTTCCTGCGCACCGGCCGCAAGGACGAGCCGGACTACTGCAAGGAAATCGAAGAGGCGGAGCAGGGGTTTTGCGTGCTGCTTGACGGTGTTCAAGCCTTGATCGATTCCGGTCGTTGCCAGGGCGAACCGGCCCTCCTGTTGGCCGAAACGTTCTGGGCCTGCCTGCACGGGCTTGCCGCGCTGCTGGTGACCTTCCCGGAAGCGCTGGAATCGGACCACGAGCAGCTCATCGAGCAGGTCATTGAAACGGCAATCGCGGGTTTGTGCCGCAACATGGTCAACTGACCCTTGTTAACTGAACGGCGTTAGCTTAAAGCGGAACAGTCTGCTTGAGGGTTTGCTCATGCTCCACCGTTCCAGCCTCCTC
Source organism: uncultured Acetobacteraceae bacterium (assembly GCA_964246785.1). Taxonomy (GTDB): domain Bacteria; phylum Pseudomonadota; class Alphaproteobacteria; order Acetobacterales; family Acetobacteraceae; genus LMUY01. The sequence continues at coordinate 9,403 of CAXTRX010000063.1, forward strand.
CTCTGCGCCGCCCTTCTCGCTGCCGCCGCCGATCCGCCCCGCCCTGTCCGCGTCACCAGCGTCACGATGGTGCAACCCGGCCTGGCGGTTACCCTCTCGGGCACCGTGCAGGCACGCACCCTGGCCGACTTGGCCTTCCGCGTTGGCGGCAAGGTGGTGCAGCGCCCCATCGAGGTGGGCGACCACGTGCAGGCCGGCCAGGTGCTCGCCCGGCTGGACCCGTCCGACCTTCGCCTGAACGAGCAAGTCGCCATCGCTGCGCTGCAGGCCGCGCAAGCGGACGCCACCAACGCCCGCGCCGCCCTGGCCCGCTATGAGGCCCTTGGCCACAGCTCGCCTGCCTACCTGCCCTCCGAATATGACAGCCGCCTGTCTGCCAGCCGGATGGCAGATGCCCGGCTGGTGCAGGCGCAGCGGCAAGCCACGCTCGCCACCGATCAGGCTGGCTACGGCGCATTGGTGGCCGACGCGGACGGCGTGATCACCGCGCTGCCTGTTCAGGTCGGCCAAGTGGTGGGCGCCGGGCAGACTGTCGCCAGCCTGGCCCATACCGGGGACATCGAGGTCGTGGTGGACGTGCCGGAAAACCGGTTGCAGGCGGTGCGTTCCGCCGGGAACGTGGGCATCACCCTGTGGGCCGCGCCCGACCAGCCGCTGCATGGCCACGTGCGCGAAATCGGCGCCCTGGCCGACCCGGCGACCCGCACCTTTGCCGTCAAGATCACCGTCGACGCCGCACCCGCCGGCTTGCTTGCCTTGGGCATGACCGCCGCCGTCCGCTTCACCGACAACCGCCCGCCCGTGGCCATCCTGCCCGCCGCCGCGCTCACCGACCAGCGCGGCCAGCCCGCCGTCTGGGTGCTCGACTCGGCAAGTCAGCATGCCGCGCTCCGCCCCGTGACCGTCGCCGGCTTCGGCCCGGATGCCACCGTCGCCATTGCCGCCGGGCTGCGGGCGGGCGAGCAAGTTGTCAGCGCCGGCGCCGGGCAGATCGACCCCGGCATGGCGCTCACCGCCTGGACGGGGCCGGCACGATGAACCTCTCCGCCCTGGCCCTGCGCCACCGCTCGCTGACACTGTTCGCCATCCTGGCCATCATCGCTGGCGGCATCTGGAGCTTCACCTCGCTCGGCCGCGCCGAGGACCCGGCCTTCACCATCAAGCAGATGGTCATTACCGCCGACTGGCCCGGCGCCAGCGCCGACGAGACCGCCCGCCTCCTGGCCGACCCGATCGAGCGCAAGCTGCAGGACCTAGCCCATCTCGACTATACCGAAAGCCAGACGGAGGCCGGCCACACCACCATCACCGTCAGCCTGCGCGACGACACGGCGCCCAAGCTGGTCGAGCCGCTCTGGTATCAGGTGCGCAAGAAGATCGGCGACATCGCAGGCGACCTGCCGGCCGGCGTTCAAGGCCCGTATTTCAACGACGAGTTCGGCGACACCTACGTCCTGCTCTACGGCCTGACCGGCGACGGCTTCACCCTGCCGCAGCTCAAGCACATTGCCGAAGACGTGCGCGAGGGCCTGCTCGGGGTGCCCGGCGTCGGCAAGATCGCCCTGTTCGGCCAGCAGCCCGAGCGCATTGAGCTCGACGTCTCCTACCGCAAGATCGCCGAGCTCGGCCTCACCCTGCAGGACGTGCTGGCCGCCGTTCGCGCCGAGAACACCGTGGCGGTGAGCGGCTTCGCCGAGACCGGCACCGACCGCATCCAGCTCCGCACCCGCCCCTCGGTCAACGCCGAGCAGACCCTGATGGACCTGCCGATCCAGGCGCACGGCCACCTGCTTCACCTGGCGGACCTGGCCACCGTCAGCCGCACCGTCCAGGACCCGCCGCAGGCCACGATGCACCTCAATGGCCGCCCGGCGCTGGGCATCGGCATCACCATGGCCGATGGCGGCAACATCGTCTCGCTCGGCAAGCTCGTGGCGCAGCGGCTGGCGCAGATTGAACCGACCCTGCCGCTCGGCGTCCATATCGCCCGCTTCAACGACCAGAGCAGCGTCGTCAACCACGACGTGGACGACTTCCAGGAGAGCTTCCTGGAGGCGCTGGCCATCGTGCTGCTGGTGAGCTTCCTGAGCCTGGGTTGGCGCACCGGCATCGTGGTCGCCATCAGCGTGCCCTTGGTGCTTGCCGGCGTGTTCATCGGCATGCGCCTGCTAGGCATCGATCTCCAGCGCATCTCGCTCGGTGCCATGGTGATCGCGCTGGGCTTGCTGGTGGACGACGCCATCATCGCCGTCGAGACCATGGCGGTGAAGCTGGAACAGGGCTGGGACCGCGTCCGCGCCGGCAGCTTCGCCTATACCTCCACCGCCTTCCCCATGCTGACCGGCACGCTGGTGACCGCCGCAGGCTACCTGCCGGTCGGCCTGGCCCAATCCAGCACCGGCGAATACACGCAGGACATCTTCCGCGTGGTCGGCATGGCGCTGATCCTGTCCTGGTTCGTTGCCGTGCTGTTCGTGCCTTATCTAGGGGCCGCGCTGCTGCCGATGCCCAAGCCGGGCGCTGCGCATGAAGACGTCTATGGCACGCCGGTCTACCACCGCTTCCGCCGCCTGGTCGCATGGTGCGTGCATCGCCGCTGGCTGGTGATCGGTGCCACGGTGATGGCGTTCGCTGCCTCCGTGGTGGGCTTCACCCTTGTGCCGCAGCAGTTCTTTCCCGCCTCCGACCGGCTGGAAGTGCTGATCGACCTGCGCCTGCCCGAAGGCGCCAGTTTCGCCGCCACCGCCGAGGCGGTCGGCCGCATGGAAAAGCTGCTGGACGCGCAGCCCGGCATTGCCAGCTACGCCGCCTATGCCGGCCAAGGCACACCGCGCTTCTTCCTGGCTTTCTCGCCCGAGTTGCAGCAGCCCAACTACGCCCAACTCGTGATCAACACCAAGACCATTGCCGACCGCGAAGCGCTGCTGCGCACGCTCGACAGGGTGGTTGACGCCGGGCCATCCGGTCCGTTCCCGGACGCGCGGGTTCGCGCCTCCCGCCTGGAATTGGGGCCGCCTGTCGGCTACCCCGTCCAGTTCCGCATCGTCGGCCCCGACCCGCTGGAGCTGCGCGCCATTGCAGCACAGGTGCGGGACGCCATGCGCGCCTCACCGGACGTGCGCAACGTCAGCAATGCCTGGGGCGAGATGGGCAAGGCCATCACGGTCGACGTGGATCAGGACAAGGCCCGCTTGCTCGGCCTTTCCAGCCAGGACGTGGCCACCACCTTGGCCACCATCCAGCAGGGCGCCACCATCACCCAATACCGCGAGGGCACCGACCTCATCCCGGTGATCGCTCGCGCGATCCCGTCCGAACGGCAGGACACTGGCGCCATCGCCGACGTCACCATCCCGGCCGCCGGTGGCCGCAGCGTGCCGCTGGCGCAGATCGCCCATATCGGGTGGTCGCTGGAGCAGCCGCTGGTTTGGCGGCGGGACCGCACGCCCATGCTGATCGTTCGCGGCGACACGATGCCGGGCATTCAGGCGCCGGTCGCCACGGCGGACGTGCTGCCTCGGCTGCAGAGCATCAAGGCCGCGCTGCCTGCGGGCTACCGGATCGAGACCGCCGGCGCGGTGTCCGAAGCGGCCAAGGGCCAGGTCAGCATCAACGCGCAAATGCCGGTCATGATCCTCGCCATGCTGGCGCTGCTGATGCTCCAACTGCAGTCGTTCGGCCGCATGGCCATGGTGATACTGACAGCGCCGCTCGGCCTCATCGGCGTGACCGCGGCCCTGCTGGTGACGGGAGCGCCGTTCGGCTTCGTTGCCATGCTGGGCTTCATTGCATTGGCCGGCATCATCATGCGCAACAGCGTCATCCTGGTCACCCAGATCGAGCAGGACGTCGCGGACGGCCTGGCCCTGGCTGACGCGATCGTGGAGGCCACCGTGCGCCGCGCCCGTCCCATCCTGCTTACGGCGGCCGCCGCCATCCTGGCGCTGGTGCCGCTGGCGTTCAGCGTGTTCTGGGGGCCGATGGCCATCGCCATCATGGGGGGCCTGGTCAGCGCCACCGTGTTGACGCTGTGCTTCGTTCCCGCGCTCTACGCCGCCTGGTATCGGGTCGGGCGTGCTCAGCCAGCCGCGCGGGGCAGAGCGGCGAACGTGGTGCGCGGCGGCAACGCGGCGGCCACCGCCGGGTCCACTAGCGCCGCCAGTTCGCCGGCATGATGGTAGCCGGGCATGAGGCGCTGGATGGCTGCGTCGGCATGCGTGGCCGGGTGGAAGTAGAGTTCGCTCACCCCCGGCGGCAGCGCTGGGGCCAGCCGTAGTAGCCGCTCCCCGGTCATGCCGCCGGTCCAATGCAGCCCGAACACCTGGTCCGCCGTCGCCAGCCCGGCCCGACGCACCTGCCGCCGCAGAAGAGTCGTCCATCGGTAGAGCACTGCGGCGCCTGGTCCCGGCCGCTCCCCGCACTGCTGCAGCACGCTGGCCGGTTCCGCCGGCACCCGTACCGCAGCCAATCCGTAGCGCTGCCCTTCTTGGATCAGCATCCGCCCGACCGTTGGATGCAGATGCATGTGCTTGTGCGCGTTGGCGTGATCGAGCGGCAGCCCCGTGGCTGCGAACGCCGCATACTGCGCCCGGATTTCCGACCGCAATTGCCGCCGCACGCCGGGTCGAAAGAAGTAGGCCACGCCTAACTTAAGCTGATCCATGCCGAACCAGCCATCCTCGTTCACCAGCCCGGCTATCTCCGCCGCCGGCATCGCCGCCGCACCTTCGATCACAACGAGATGCAGCCCGACGCGCAAACCAGGCAATCGCCGCGCCCGATCCACCGCGTCTCGCGCCGCCGCACCCGCAACCATCAGGCTCGCCGTGGTGAGCACGCCATTCCGGTAGGCCTGCTCCACTGCGGCGTTGACTGCTTCCGAAAGCCCGAAATCGTCCGCCGTGACGATGACCCGGCGGGACAAGCCGTGACTCAGGCGGCTTTGTTCCGGTCGCGCATGAACTGGAAGAACTCCACGCCCTCGCGCAGCCGCCGCTTCATCATCTCGGGGCTGCGCACCATCTCGCCCACGATGGCCGCGATCTTTGGCGCGCGGAAGTAGAACCGCTTGTAGAAGGTTTCCACGCTGTCAAAAATCTCGCCGTGCGACAGGTGCGGATAGTCCAGCGGCGCGATCTGGATGCCCGTCTCGTCGATCAGCTCGGCATGCGCTTCGGACAGCCAGCCATTCTCCAGCGCCTGCTTGTGCAACGCCGTCCCCGGGTAGGGCGCTGCCAGCGACACCTGCAGCGTATGCGGATTGATCTCGGTGGCGAATCGGATGGTTTGCTCGATCGTCTCCCGGGTTTCGCCAGGCAGGCCCACGATGAACGTGCCATGGATCTTGATGCCGAGCTCATGGCAGTCCTTGGTGAAGCGCCGGGCTACGTCCACCAGCATGCCCTTCTTGATGTTGTGCAGGATTTGCTGGTCGCCGCTTTCATAACCCACCAGCAGCAGCCGCAAGCCGTTGTCCTTCAACACCTTCAATGTGTCGCGCGGCACATTGGCCTTGGCGTTGCACGACCAAGTGACGCCCAGCTTGCCCAGCTCACGCGCGATCGCTTCCGCCCGCGGCAGGTCGTCGGTGAAGGTGTCGTCGTCGAAAAAGAATTCGCGCGCCTGCGGGAACAGCTTCTGCGCCTGGCGGATTTCCTCGGCCACGTGCGCTGGGCTGCGGGTGCGGTAGCGATGCCCGCCCACGGTCTGCGGCCATAGGCAGAAGGTGCAGCGGGACTTGCAGCCGCGCCCGGTGTAAAGCGACACATACGGGTGCAGCAGATAGCCGATGAAGTAGTCCTCGATCCGCAGGTCCCGCTTATAGACCTCGGTCACGAACGGCAGCGTGTCCATGTTCTCGATCATGGCGCGCTCAGGATTGTGCACCAGGCTGCCGGCGCTGTTGCGATAGGAGATGCCGTCGATGGCGGCAAGGTCCTTGCCAGCAGCGACGTCCTGGATGGTGAAGTCGAACTCATTGCGGGCCACAAAATCGATGCAGGCGCTTGCCGCCAGGCTTTCCGCCGGCTGCACCGCCACCTTGGCGCCGATGAAACCGATCTTGAGCGACGGATTGGCCTGCTTCAACGCCTCCGCCACTTTCACGTCCGAGGCGAAAGAGGGCGTGGAGGTGTGCAGCACCACCAGTTCGTGCGCCTTCGCGGCCTCCAGCACCGGCTCCATCCCGAGCCGGGCCGGCGGCGCGTCGATCAGGCGGCTGCCGGGCACCAGCGCGGCGGGCTGGGCCAGCCAGGTCGGATACCAGAACGACTTGATTTCCCGCTTTGCCTGGTAGCGCGACCCGGCGCCCCCGTCGAACCCGCCAAACGAGGGCGGTTGCAAGAACAAGGTCTTCATCATGGGTATTATCCTTTGCCGGGCACCAGGCTAGGCGGAGATATGTGGAGGACATGGCCGCGCCACGCCACCTGTGTGCCGCAGTAGCTTGCCAGGATCACCGCGACTGACATGAGGTCGCGCAACGGCAATAGCCAGCCCGGCATGGACGCCGCAACCCCGAGCGCGCCATTAATCCCGAGCGTCGTCGCGATCCGGACCAACCAGATTGCGCTGAACAACTCGACCGACCACGCAGCCCCGCAAGAAAGCAGCACCGCTAACGCCGCCCAAAACAATGGGTATTGTAGCGTCGAAAGCGGGAAGCCGATCGGCGCTATCGATTGGATGGTCCGACCCCAGCGAAGTTCATGGGCAAACAAATCTGCCAAGGTCATTTCCGGCACGGTGGTGGACGGAATGGTGGTGGCGAGCACCACGCTTCCGCCTTGGTCGCGCACCAGCCGTCCGAGCACCGCATCATCGGCCAGGTGGTGCACGATCGCTTGCAGGCCTCCTACCTGCTCCAGCGTCTGCCGGGTCAACGCCATGGTGGCGCCGAGGCAGTCCTGCCGTCCGAGCTTGCGGGCGAGCAGGGCGCCAGGAAGGAAGATTTGGTTGATTTGCGCCGTCCCGAGCCGTGCAGCGAGCGTCTTGGAGGCACCCAGCCCGGCATAAAGGGTTGTCACCAGCCCCACGCCTGGCCGGCTGAGCGCGGATGCGATCTCCCGCAGGTAGGTGGGCGGGGCGTGGATGTCGCTGTCGGCAATCACCAGCAGGTCGTGCTCGGCTTGGGGCAGCATATTGATCAGGTTACTAACTTTGCGATTGACCCCGTGCTGTGCGGTATCCACCACCACGTCGATGTGGGCCTGGGGAAAGCGGGCGCGCAGGCGGCGGATTACGTGCAACGCCGGGTCGGCAGGGTCCTGCAGGCCAAACACAATTTGAAACACTTCATAGTCTTGCGTGCAGAACGAAGCGAGAGCCTGCTCCAGCAAAGGCTCGTCCCCATGCAATGGCTTAAGTATAGTGATAGGCCGGTCGGCCCTCTGCGTCGTAGGCAATATGCGGCTGTGGCGCCGCACCACTTGCCAGCCGATAATGGCCTGGGCGACGCCGGCAAGCCCGATCACGGCGCATACCGCCGCTGCTATAAGCGCTAGATCCTGCATGGGGTCACAGAGCGCTGGCGTTCCCCGAGAGGTCCGCCACCTTTTTTCTAAGAGTTGCCACTAAAGCTTCCGGACCGCCCTCCAATTGGGATCGGAAATCAGAGCGTTGCACTGCGACGCGGCTGATCGATCCATCGAGCAACACGTCCACCGCGCGCCAACCTGCCGGAGTCTGCCGCATCACGTAATCGATGCGGGCGATGTCGGCGCCTTTGTTGACGATGTGAGTGGAGACAACGCGTTCCTCGCCGACGTCTCGCAGGGTTGGATCGATGGCGAACGCCTCACCACCATAGGAGGAGAAGTTGCTCACGTAGCTCGCCACGGTAAAACGCATGAACACGTTCTGCAGCTCACCCTGTTGCTCCGGGGTAAAGCTCTGCCAGCGCGGGCCGACCGACGTTTGCAGGATCGCCTCCAGGTCGAACGCGTTCTGCACCAGGGGGGCCAGCATGGCATAGCGTTGTTGAAACGGGGTGGACTTGCCGGCACGCATGGCCTCGATCAGCCCTTGATCAAGCGCCGAAATCGCTGCTGCCGGGGCCGGAACCTGCGCCTGCACGGCAAATGGCAGGCTCATGATGCAAGCGGCGATGAGAAGGGCGAAGCGGTTCATCGACGGCCCACCAGCTTGGCAGCCGGCCCGGCTGCTTTGGCGCCTGCTGCGGCCATTGCGGTCACTGCGGTCACTGCGGTGTGGACGATGTCGCGGGCGGTGAGGCCGGCGTTGGCGAGT
>CAXTRX010000064.1:0-17321 GCA_964246785.1 uncultured Acetobacteraceae bacterium
GGGTGAGGGTGCGAGAGCTGGAAAATCCCGGGCGACACAGTACCCAGGAAACCCTCACCCCGACCCTCTCCCGTGCAGAACGGGAGACGGAGAAGCTATATGCGACAGCCGCATGCCGCCCGAAGGAGACAGGGCGCTTCGCGTCGGCATGAAAGTCGTCGAGGTCATCAACGTCGACTTCTCGCTCCGCCATTTCCTGCTTCCCCTCATGCGCGGCATCCGCGCCCGGGGCCACGAGGTGGTGGGCGTCGTCGCCGAAGGTCCCCTGCTGGCCGACGTGCGCGCCGAGGGGTTCCGCATCGAACCAGCGCCGTTCGTCCGCCGATTTTCGCTGCTGGCCCAGTTACGGGCTTTCCGGGCTCTTGTTGCACTGCTGCGCCGCGAGCAACCGGACCTGGTGCACGGCCACATGCCGATCAGCGGCCTCTTGGCCCGGCTCGCCGCGCGGGTGGCTGGCGTGCCACGCGTCGCTTACACCTGCCACGGCTTCCTGTTCAACCAGCCGGGACCGTGGCCGCGCCGGGCTGCCTCGCTCTTGGCGGAATGGCTCGGCGGCCGCCTGACCGACGTCTTCCTCACCGTCTCCGAGGAAGAGGCCGCCGACGCACGCCGGCTCGGTATCGCCCGCCACGCGATTGCCATCGGCAACGGCCGCGACCCGGCGCTGTTCCACCCCGATCCCGAGGCCCGCCGCCGCATCCGCTCCGAATTGGGCGTGTCCGGCACCCAAGTGGTGGTTGCCGCCGTCTCCCGCCTGGTCCGCCACAAGGGCTATCCCGAACTGCTTGCCGCCATGGAGCACGTGCCCGGCGCTGAACTCTGGGTCGTTGGCGAGCGCCTGCCCAGCGACCGCGGCCTCGATCTCGCCGCCGTTCTGGACGCCGCCGTGTCGGCCGGGCGCGCGCGCCGCCTTGGCTACCGCAGCGACGTGCCCGCCATCCTGGCTGCCGCCGACATCTTCTGCCTGCCGAGCCATTTCGAAGGCCTGCCCATGTCGGTGATCGAGGCCATGCTCGCCGGCCTGCCCGTCGTCGCCACCGCCATCCGCGGCCCGCGCGAGCAGGTGGTTGACGGCGTCACCGGCTTGCTCGTGCCGCCCGCCGCCGTGGCGCCGCTGACCGCCGCACTCACCCGCCTGACCGGAGATCCGGACCTGCGCGCCGCCATGGGAGCCGCCGGCCGCACCCGCGCGCAACACCGCTACGACGAAGCCGCCACCGTCGCCCGCACCCTCGACCTGCTTGGCTTATGATGCTCCCTTTGCCTGTGAGCAGGGCGCTCGCATTCGACCCTCTCCCGCGAAGAGCGAGAGAGGGAGACGCCACATGCGATTGCCCTGCCTAAAAGGAGAGGGCTTTCATGGAGCCCGCGATCACCGGATGGCGCGCAGCACCGAGCGGTCCTCGCCCGCCAGGCTGCGGTAAACCGTCAGGTAGTCCTTCGCCATCCGCCGCGCTGTGAACCGCTCCTCGAACCGCCGGCGTACCAACGCACGGTCCAGCGTGTGCAGCTTCTGCACCGCCGCCACCGCGCCGACCATGTCTTCCACGATGAACCCGGTCACCCCGTCTTCGACGACCTCGGGCACCGAGCCGCGATTGAACGCGATCACCGGCGTGCCGCATGCCATCGCCTCGATCATCACCAGGCCAAAAGGCTCCGGCCAATCGATCGGCATCAGCAACGCGCTCGCCCCCGACAGGAACGCGGGCTTATCGCGGTCCGAAATCTCGCCGATCATGTCCACGTTCGGCAATTCGAGCAGATGGCGGATGTGCTTTTCGAAGTAGATCTTGTCGGCCACGTCCACCTTGGCGGCCAGCTTGATCGGCATGCCGCACGCCTGCGCGATGTTGATGGCGCGGTCGGGGCACTTCTCCGGCGCGATGCGGCCAAGAAAGGCCAGGTAGCCCGCCGGATTGCCCACCGGCGTCAGCAGGTTTTCCGGCAGCCCATGCAGCACCGTGTCGACGAAGTTGGCCTGCGGCAACGGGCGCCGCTGGCTGTCCGAAATGCTGACCACGGGCACGTTCGGGAACATGTCGAACACCGGCTGCAGCTCCGGCAGGTCGAGCCGGCCGTGCAGCGTGGTGACGAACGGCGTGCGCTGGCGGCCGAACAGGCTGAACGGCCAATAATCCATATGGAAGTGCAGCACGTCGAACTCTTCCGCCACCCGCCGCACCGTCTCCATGAGCAGCATGTGCGGTGCGATCGGGTCGCGAATGGCCGGGTCAAGCCGCAGCGCCCGCGGCCAAGCCGCATGCAAATTCGCGCTGGTCACTGAGTCGCCGCTGGCGAACAGGGTCACCTCATGACCAAGCGCCACCAGTTCTTCGGTTAGAAACGAAACCACGCGCTCGGTGCCGCCATAGAGCTTGGGGGGCACTGCTTCGTGGAGGGGTGCAATCTGAGCGATGCGCATGCTTGGCAACTCCTTAACTTGCCCCCTTAAAGACCACGATCGGGGCATGAATGCGGCGCCCTCGCCATACATCCGCCCAAGTCGGCGGCTATTTCACCGAATAAGCCGGTCGGCCAGCGATTGTGACGCATCACAATAATGTTGGTGAGACGTTGGCATGGGTTCTGCGTCTGTTGAAAAACAGCCTTGTGGAACATGCTCGTTCGACCGGTCCGGTGGGTGCAGAAGGGGTGTAGTGATGGGCCGTAACGATCCGCAAAGCGTCGACGTATCGCAGCGTCCAATGGCGTTCCTGATGCGATACATCCGCCGCCACGCGGTGGGCCATGCCATAGTACTGGTATCGGTCGTGCTCGCGGTCGGCTGCTCCATCGCGTCGCAGTATTCGGTCAAACACCTGGTCGACACGCTGACTGCCGGGCAGCATGGCCCGGTCTGGACCGCATTCATCATCCTGGCCGTGCTGATCGCCGCCGACAACATGCTATGGCGTGTGGGCGGCTGGGTGGCCTCGCACTGCTTCGTGGCCGTCACCGGTGATCTGCGGCGTGACCTGTTCCATCACCTCACCGGCCATTCGCCAAGCTACTTTGCGGACCGTCCGCCAGGCACCCTGGCCGGCCGGATCACCGCAACCGGCAACGCCATCTATACGGTGGAAAACACCTTTGCCTGGAACGTGCTGCCGCCTTTGCTCGCGGTCGCCGGGTCCATCGCGGTCATGATCACGGTGAGCCCGCTCATGGCCACCGCGCTGATCGCCGTGTCCGCCGTGCTGGCCTACGCGCTAAGCCGCCTGGCTGCACGCGGCCGCCCATTGCACCATCAATATGCGACCGACGCGGCAGCGGTGGATGGCGAACTGGTCGACGTGATTAACAACATGCCGCTGGTGCGCGCGTTCGGCGCCACTCTGCGGGAGCGCGCCCGCTTCGGCGCCCGCGTCGAGCAGGAGATGGCCACGCGCGGCCGCTCCTTGCGCTATCTCGAGAAGCTGCGCCTGTTTCATGCCGCCATCACCGCCGGGCTGACTGCCGGGCTGCTCGCCTGGGCCATCCTGCTGTGGGAGAACGGTTCGGCCACGTCGGGGGACGTGGTGCTGGTGACCTCGCTCGGCTTCACCATCCTGCACGGCACGCGCGACTTGGCGGTAGCCTTGGTGGACACCATCCAGCACGTCGCCCGCTTGTCGGAAGCGCTCGCGACGCTGCTGCTGCCGCACGAACTGGTGGATGCGCATGAGGCTCAGTCGCTGGAAGCGCCCCGCGGCCGGGTCGAGTTCCGCAACGTCACCTATTCCTACCCGGCGAGCAGCCAGTCGGTGCTGGACGATTTCTCCACCATCATCGAGGCTGGCACGCGGGTTGGCCTGGTCGGCCGCTCCGGCTCGGGCAAGTCCACCGTGCTGTCCCTGCTGCAGCGCCTGCGGGACGTGCCGTCGGGCCGCATCCTGATCGATGGGCACGACATCGCGACGCTCACCCAGGAAAGCCTGCGCAATGCCATCGGCGTCGTGCCGCAAGACGTGTCGTTGTTCCATCGCTCGGTGATGGAGAACATCCGCTACGGCCGCCCCGATGCGACCGATGCCGAAGTTCGTGCCGCCGCCGAGGCTGCGAGCTGCCGCCAGTTCATCGACATGCTGCCTGAAGGCTATGACACCGAAGTAGGCGATCGGGGTGTGAAGCTCTCCGGCGGCCAGCGTCAGCGATTGGCGATCGCGCGCGCCTTCCTGCGCAACTCGCCGATCCTGCTGCTGGACGAAGCCACCAGCGCGCTTGACTCCGAGTCTGAAGCGGCGGTGCAGCGTGCGCTCAACCGGCTGATGCAAGGCCGCACGGTGATCGCCGTCGCGCATCGCCTGTCCACCCTGCAGGATTTCGACCGTATCCTGGTGATGCAGAACGGGCGCATCCTGCAGGACGGCACGCCAGCCGAACTCGAGCGCAGCAACGGGCCGTTCCGCGACTTGCTTCGTCGTCAAAGCCACGAAATGACGATGCTGGCAGCCGACTGACTTCGACCGAAGCCTCTCTCCCGCCCAGCTACGATGGTGTGTAGCCCGGCTTCTTATAAACCCTTTCCCAATGGCCGAGGATGTCGGGCGCATAGACATCCTCGGTCCAACGGTCGGCCGCAATGTCCTCGATGCTGACTGAAACCGCAGTTTCTGGGCAGTGTGCTTCGGCCATGACCGCTTTGGTCACGGCATCAGCCAGCTTGACCTTCTGCGCGTCGGACCTGCCTTGCGCGAGCTTGACGATGACATGCGGCATGGATGCGTTCCTTCAATGATGAGCGGGATCACGGCCTATACTGCTCGTCGCTGACCTGCTCCAGCCAGTCCACTGGCGAACCATTCAGCCTTTCCTGGATTGCGATGTGGCTCATAGCCGTCGCGGCCGTGGCACCATGCCAATGCTTCTCACCCGGTGGAAACCACACCACATCGCCGGGCCGGATTTCCTCGACCGGGCCGCCCTCCCGTCGCGCCCAGCCGCAGCCGGCGGTCACCACCAGCGTCTGGCCGAACGGGTGGGTGTGCCAAGCCGTCCGCGCCCCCGGCTCGAACGTGACCAGCGCCAGGCCGACCCGGGCTGGGTCCGGCGGGCTGTGCAGCGGGTCGATCCGCACGGTCCCAGTGAACCACTCGGCCGAGCCCTTGCCGGAAGGCTGTGATCCGGCCCGCTTGATCTCCATCATCGTTCTCCTTCTGCATGACCGCACGGTATCCGTTGCCCGGTCTTATGCGGCCACCATGTTTATTATTCAGGCCGTTGCCAACCTGCGCTGGCTTTCGCGCTTCTGGTGGATGCAGTGCGGTATCGACGCTCACTTCCTCTTTTGCCAGGCACTGCAGCCGCATGGTGCAAACTTGACGCGATTGCGTGCAATCCACGGAGGCATAGCGCATGGCCTACGCGCCTAGCTTCGGAACCTTGGCCGCTCAATCGCCCGCCGTCCCGGGCACTGTCTTCCGCCTCGCCCTGATGGGTGATTTTTCCGGTCGGGCCAGCCGAGGCAGCATCCAAACCGGCGCTGACCTCGCGGCGCGGCAGCCGCTTGCGGTGGATATCGACAAGCTCGACACCGTGCTCGCCCGGCTCGCACCCACAGTCCTGATCCCGCTTGGCGACGGCGGCAACGTGTCGGTCGGCATCGCCAGCATGGACGATTTCCACCCCAGCCACTTGGCCGCAACGCTGCCGCTGTTGGATCATCTGTCCACGCTGCGCCGCATCTTGCAAAGCCGCGCCGGCTTCGATCGCGTGGCCAGACAGGTGCTGTCCTGGACAGGTGCCGAGCCGTTGCCGCAACCTCGCACCCGGCGGCCCCGCGGCAGCGCCATCGCAACCGACCGCAAGCTGAGCGATTTTGCCCGCCTTACTGGCCGCTCTGAGCTGGCAGAAACCGATCCCGACGAGCTCATCCGCCGGCTGGTCGGTTCCTCCCTGATCCCCGCCAGAGACACCCGGCAGGACGCGCTGATCGCCCGGATGGACGCCGCACTGTCGGACGCGATGCGGCACGTGCTGCACCACCCCGAGTTTCAATCCGCCGAAGCGCTGTGGCGCGGCGTTGAGCGGCTGGTCCGGCGGCTGGCCACGGGGGCGCGGCTGCAGATCGTGCTCTATGACGTCTCGGCCGAAGAGTTTGCGGCCGACCTGGCCGCCACCGATGCGCTGGAGCAAACCGGTCTGTATGCGCTGCTGGCCAAGCCAGCGTCCAGCCTAGACGCCCGCCCGATCAGCTTGATCGCCGGGCTGTATGACTTCGAGTTGTCGCCGCCGCATGCCGACCTGCTTGGCCGCATGGGACAGATTGCCGCGGCTGCCGGCGCGCCGTTTGTCACGGCCATTGGCGCGAACCCGTTGCAGGTGCCGCGCGATCAATGGCACGGCCTGGTGCAGCAAGCCTGGTCGGCCTTGCAAGCGCACCCAGCCGCCGGTTTTCTCGGCTTGGCCACGCCGCGCTTCCTGCTGCGGCTGCCCTATGGCGAGCGCACCGACCCGGTGAAGGCGTTCACGTTCGAGGAGTTCACCCCAGAAAGCGGCCTACCCGGCATGCTATGGGGCAACCCGGCGCTGCTGGTGGCTGAACTCGCGGCCACAAGCTGGCAAAAAGACGGCCGGCTTATGAAGCTCGGCAGCGCCAACATGGCGGGCAGCGTGCCGGTTCACATGTATCAAGATGCCCGCGGCAACGAGGTAGCATTGCCCTGTACCGAACGCTTGCTCACCGACCCGCAGGTCGCCCAGCTTACTGACCTCGGCGTCATTCCGTTGGTGAGCATACCGGGCCGGTCGAAAGTGCGTGTCGCCAGCTTCGGCGCCGTGTCGGGCGCCGCCACCTTGGCCGGCCGCTGGACACCGCCCGCGCCCGCCGCCATCGCGCCCGCGCCGGCAGGACACGGGTCGGACGGCGACCTCGACGCGTTGCTTGCCGCCATCAGTGCTGAGCCAGCGCCCGCCGCGGCCGGCGAGATGGACGCCGGACTACGTGCGGTGCTTGCTTCTCTCAAGTAACCTGCTCTGCCCGGACGCTTCACGCGAGCACGAGGGGCGTAGGCCAGGCCTAAGTCGTGAGTAGGTGGATGGAGAATAGCCCAGCGGCGTCGGTCCATGCGCGCGATGGCTGCCAGCCAGCGCTCTGCGCCAAATGCTGGAAGCCCGCCACAGTGTGCTTGTAGCTGTTCTCGGTGTGGATGGTCTCACCCGCCGCGAACGCCACGTCCACGCCGGCGACACGCAGCCTCTGCTCGCGGCGGCTGCGCAAATGCATTTCGATGCGGCCTTCCGCCTGGTTCCACAACGCGACATGGTCGAACGCCGCAAGGTCGAACTCGGCAGCAAAAACGCGGTTCAGGTGCGCCAAGATGTTGCGGTTGAACGCTGCGGTAATCCCATGCGCGTCGTCATAAGCCGGCAACAAAGTCTCCAGCGGCTTCTGCAGGTCGACCCCGACCAACATCATGGCATGCTGTCCCAGCGTCGCCCGCGCCTGCGCGAGAAAACCGCCCGCATCCCGAGGCGTACAGTTGCCGATCGTGGACCCTGGAAAGAAGCCGAACCTGGGACGCGCCGGTAAAACCCTGGGCAGCTCAACCGGGCACAGGAAATCGGCTGCCACCGGATACACCCGCAACTCACGCCGCGTCTGCGCGAGCCGAGCCTGCAACTCCGCGAGCGCTTCCGCCGCCACGTCCACTGGCACGTAGGCGTCCGCACCGATGGCGTCCAGGATCAGCAGCGCCTTGGTCTCGTCGCTCGCGCCATACTCCACCAGGGTGCAGCCAGGCTGGCGTGGCAACTCTGGGCCGATGTCGCGCAACAAACCGTGCTCGGTGCGAGTAAGATAGTATTCTGGAAGACGAGTGATCTCGCCGAAAAGGCGGCAGCCCTCGGCGTCGTAGAACAGCTTGGCTGGCAGAGTCTTTTGCGGCTGGCTCAGCCCCGCCAACACCTCCCGCAGGTCGCCCGGACGATCCTGTGCGCCCGGCTCCAAGTCCACCAGCGAACCAGCGGGCGTCGTGTCATTGGAATAGTCCATTATGCATCCATGGCGAGCCGCACGCCGGAAAATTGCCAGCGACGGTCTGGGTGGAAGAAATTGCGGTAACTGGGCCGCGCATGCCCCGGCGGCGTCACCATTGAGCCGCCCCGGAGCACCATCTGATTGATCATGAACTTGCCGTTGTATTCGCCGACCGCGCCGGCGGGCGCGCGGAAACCTGGATAGGGGAGGTAAGCGCTGCCAGTCCATTGCCAGACGTGGCTGTCCAGTTCAGCCATAGCCTCATGCTGGCTGGCCGTCTCCCATTCGAATTCCGTCGGCAAGCGCGCGCCGGCCCAGCGTGCAAAGGCATCGGCCTCGTACCAACTCACGTGGCGAACCGGTTGTTCCGGGTCCACCACCATCTCGCCGCCCGGCGTGAACATATGCCAGGCGCCGTCGTGCAACCGCCAGTGCATCGGCGCTTGCCAGCCGCTTTCCTGCACTTGCGCCCAACCCTCAGACATCCAAAGCGACGGCGTCCGGTAGCCGCCATCCGCAATGAACTCCAGCCACGCACCGTTGCGCACCAGATGAGAAGCCATACGGAACGGCTGCAGAAATCCGGTATGCGCTGGGCCTTCGTTGTCAAACGCGAAACCATCCCCAGCATGCCCAAATCGAGCTTGCCCGCCCCCAAACGTAACGAACTGCTCCGCAGCCTGGTCGATGCCCGGTTCGCGCCACTCGGGGTTCATCGCCGGGCGCAACGGATTTTGGCTGAACCCGTGCAGCATGTCTGCCACCAGCAATTCCTGGTGCTGCTGCTCGTGGTGCAGGCCGAGTGTCACCAGCCGGGCAACGTCGCCAGGTGGGCTGGCGAGCAATTGTTCCATCTCGGCATCGACATACGCACGATACGCCGTCACCGCATCGGCCCCAGGACGCGTGATCATGCCGCGGGCAAACCGAGGCTGACGATCACCCAGCGAGACGTAGTACGAGTTGAACAGGTAGGCAAAGTCGGCGCTGAAGACCTGGTAATTCCGCCCATACGGCAACAGCACAAACTGCTCGAAAAACCACGTTGTATGCGCGCGATGCCATTTCGCGGGGCTCGCGTCCGGCATCGACTGAATACACTGGTCTTCGGACGTGAGATGTTTGCAGAGGCGCTCGGTGTAACCTCGAACCGACCCGAAGGAGCTGGCTCTCCCGGGTTGCGTCACGGCTTGCGTCATGTGCATCCGCTTCTCCTCGGCCGCACCAACGATCCAGTCGCTACGGGGTTCCGGTCAGCTCTTCCACTGCAGAGTTTGTGCCGCCAGCGGATTGTTAAAGGCGCGCCGCTCCGTTTGGCTCGATAGGTATTCCCGCTTCAGCCGCATCATCCAGGCGATCTGGGTATCGGGATCGCCTACGAACAGCATGGGCGGAGTGGCGTCGTCATGCGCCAAATAGGACGCCATGTCGCGGTCCTGGCGCAGGAAGTCCCGCGCCATCCAAGCGGCAAACGGGCGCAGCGGCCAAAGCCACGGCATCGTCCAGTACACGCAGTAATGCACGTCGGTTTGCGTCGGGGTGACGGGGGTGACGGCCGCCAGCACCGCCGCACAATGGCGGGTGCCCGAAATGAACTCGATCCGCACGCCCGGCAATGAAAGACTGATGTCCACCCGCACATCGCGGCCGAGCAGGCGGTAGGGGTTGGCACCTTGCTTGAGATGGTGGGACGCCATGCGGAACCCCATGGCGGTCGGCTCGAAGGACTTCTGCTTCGGCCGCAGCTTCAGTGCGGATTTGGACTTCCACCAGCGCGATGTGTGCACGAAGGCCGGATGCGCCGGGTCGCAGAAACCGAACGTGGCGATGTCGGCGTTGCTGGGAAACCGCATGGTGGCACTGACCTGTGGCGCCACCCCATCGAACTCCGGCACTCGAGGGACGTCCGGCAGGGTCTGCGGCAGCTTGGCACCGTCTGGCGCAAACACCCACAGGTTGCCCTGCACTTCGCGACATGGGAACGAGCGCAAGCGCAGCCGCGTGACGTCTCGCTGGTCGCCATCCGCCAAAGCCGGAATTTCGGTGCACACTCCGCTGGATGCGGCGAATGCCCAGCCATGGTAGCAACAACGCAGTTGCTCGCCATCAAAGCTGCCATGCCGCATTGGCATGCCTCGATGCGGACAGCGGTCGCCAAACGCGAACACGCGGCCCGCCGCGTCTCGCCCGACCAGGATTGCCTCCCCCAGCAGAGTGAGCGCTTTGGTCGACCCGGGCGCCACGCTGCGGGACGCACACGCGATATACCAGAAGCCGCGCAGCATCGCGCTGCCGTTCGAATCAGCCATCCGGCCCCATAACATCATACATCGGGCAGTGAAAGCGACGCCCTGTGGCCATTAGGCCGGCGAGCGCGCGACCAAATCGCAGACGTGTCCGCCCATTCGCGCAGCCACCCGGCAGCGATGGCAAATCACCGGGTCGGCCTCGTAGCAGAGCAGGCATGTGCGCGCTTGGGCCGCCAGCTCGCTCGCCTGCGCCAGCGCCACCGCCGCTTCCACCGTCGCCAGGCGCTGCTCCACGCTCGCCCAGAACACCGGCCAGTCCCGCCGCCGGTGGGCCGCACGCCCCGCCGCAGGGGTGCCGAGCGCGCGCAAATGGGTGTAGGCGATACCAGCCTCCGCCAAGCCAGCCGCCAGTTGCCGCTTCGAGAAGCCAGGGCGGCGGGACAGCGGCAAGTCCCTCACGTCAATCACGCGGCGGATGCCGGCCTCCAGCAGCGCGTCGCGAACCGCCGCCCAGCTCGCCTTCTCATAGCCGATGGTCCAAATCGGCGGGCTCACGCAATCATCCCAGCCGCGCTCTCATTGGAGCATCAAGCCCGTGCTCTCACGCCAGGCGAAACCGGGTGGAAACGACCGGATCCTGCGCGACCGTGGCACGAACCGCCGGGTCGTCACGCGCCACCACAACGCGGGTGAACCACGGCACTGCGCCCCGCACACGGTCGAGGAACAGCCGGTCGAACGCCGCCGCCGCTGGCCCGCGCGCAATGCAGCAGGCGCAGCCGGCAGCGTGACCCGGCGCCTCCGGCACCAGCAAGGCGTCGTCCTGCTGAGGTGTGGTCGCGAACACGACGGGAATGCGGGCATCGATGAACACAGGCTAGACATAAAGATGTCTTTATGTAATAGCAAGCCATGGACTCCCTCCTCCTTGCCCTGCGCGCCTGTGCCGAGCCAACCCGCCTGCGGCTGCTGGCGCTGGCCTGCCGCGGCGCCTTCTGCGTGGTGGAGCTGACCGAAATCCTCGGCCAGTCGCAGCCACGCCTGTCCCGCCACCTGCGCCTGCTGGTGGAAGCCGGCGTTCTGGAGCGGGCGCGGGAAGGCGCCAACACCTGGTTTGCCGTGCCGCCTGGCCTAGGCCTGGCCCGCGACCTGGTGGCAAAGCTCCCCGCGGACGACCCCGTGCTTGAGGCTGACCGCCGCCAGGCTGCCCGCGTGCTGGCCGAGCGCGCCCGAGCAGCATCCGAAAGCTTCCGCGGCCGCGGCGTCAACTGGGACGAGGCGACCGCACTGGCCCTGCCCACCCAAGCCATCGCCGCATCCGTCCGCCAGGCGCTTGGCCCGCATGTGGGCAGGCTACTCGACATCGGCACCGGCACCGGACAGTTGCTTGAATTGCTTGCCGGCGAGGTGGAGTTCGCGCTCGGCATCGACGCCAGCCGGGCCATGCTCGCCCTCGCCCGCGCTCGCCTATCCCATCCGGGTTTTGCCCGCTGCGCCGTGCGCCAGGCCGACATGTACCGCCTCCCGCTGGCCAGCGCCTCGTTCGACAGCGTCGTGCTGCAGATGGTGCTGCATCATGCCGAGGACCCAGCCGCCGTGCTCGCCGAAGCCCGCCGCGTGCTGCAGCCCGGCGGCAAGGTGGTGGTGGTGGAACTCGTCCAGCACGACCGCGCCGACTTGCTGGCCCAATTCGCCCATCGCTGGCCCGGCTTTGACCCGGCGACCCTGGCCACCATGTTGGCCGACGCTGGGCTCGCCGCCGCAACCTGCGCCACCATCCCGGGTGCGCTGCCAGTGCAGCTCTGGCGCGCCACCTGCGCCTTCGACACCGCCGCCCTCACGCCGGCAAAGGAATTGGCATGACCCGCCCCGCTCTGCTCGACGCCCTGCGCGACCACGTGCTGCTGTGCGATGGCGGTATGGGCAGCCGCGTCCAGGCACTGACGCTCGACGTGGAAAAGGATTATTGGGACCGCGAGAACTGCACCGAGGTGCTGAACCTGTCGCGCCCCGACCTGGTGCGTGATATCCATCGCGGCTACTTCGCGGCCGGCGCCGACATGGTGGAAACCAACAGTTTTGGCGGCAGCCCGATCACCCTGGCCGAATTCGACCTGGCGGACCGCACCCACGAGATCAACCAGCGCGCCGGCGAGCTGGCCCGCGAGGCCGCCGGCAGCTTTGCCGACGGGCGCCATCGCTGGGTGCTGGGCTCCGTCGGCCCCGGCACCAAGCTGCCCAGCCTCGGCAACATCGCCTACGACCCGCTGGAAGCCGCCTTGGCGCAGCAAGCCGCCGGGCTGATCGCAGGCGGGGTGGACGCCATCCTGATCGAGACCTGCCAGGACACGCTGCAGATCAAAGCTGCGGTGAACGGCGCCAAGATCGCCCGTGCCGCCGCCGGAACGGACACGCCCATCTTCGTTCAAGTGACCGTAGAGACCACGGGGACGCTGCTGGTCGGCCCCGACATCGCTGCCGCCGCCACCGTGGTCCATGCGCTCGACGTGCCGCTCATCGGGCTGAATTGCGCCACCGGGCCGCAGGAAATGGCGGAACACGTGCGCTGGCTCGCGACGAATTGGCCCGGCCTGCTCTCCATCCAGCCCAACGCCGGCCTGCCCGAGCTGGTCAACGGCGAGACGCACTACCCGCTTGGCGCCGCCGAGATGGCGAGCTGGGTGGAGCGCTTCGTGCGGGAAGATGGCTTGAACCTGGTCGGCGGCTGCTGCGGCACCAGCATCCCCCACATCGAGGCGCTGGACGCGATGTTGCGCCGCCTGGGCGAACCCCGCCCGGCTCCCGTTGCACGCATCCATCACTGGGTGCCATCAGTGGCCAGCCTGTATGGCCAGACGCCGTTGCGCCAGGAAAACAGCTATTTTTCCATCGGCGAACGCTGCAACGCCAACGGCTCCAAGAAGTGGCGCGAGCTGCAGGAGCGGCACGATTGGGATGGCTGCGTCGCTGTCGGCCGCGAGCAGGTGGGCGAAGGCTCCAACAGCCTGGACGTATGCACCGCCTTCGTCGGCCGCGACGAGGTGGCCGAGATGACGCAGGTGATCACCCGCTTCACCAGCAGCGTGAACGCCCCCCTGGTGATCGACAGCACGGAAACCAACGTGCTCGAGGTCGCGCTCAAGCTGCATGGCGGCAAGCCGATCATCAACTCGATCAACTTTGAGGATGGCGAGGACGCCGCCCGCGCCCGCCTGCTGCTGGCGCGCAAGTTCGGCGCCGCCATCATCGCGCTCACCATCGACGAGACCGGCATGGCCAAAACGCCGGACGCCAAGCTCGCCGTGGCCCGCCGCCTGGTCGAGTTCGCCTGCGGCCAGCACGGCCTGCCGCCAAGCGACCTGCTGATCGACCCGCTGACCTTCACCGTCGCCACCGGCAGCGAGGACGACCGCAAGCTCGCCGCCTGGACGCTCGAAGGCATCGCCGCCATCCGGGCCGAATTCCCCGACATTCAGATCATTTTAGGCTTGTCCAACGTCTCCTTCGGCCTCAATCCCGCCGCCCGCGCCGTGCTCAACAGCGTCTTTCTCGACCACGCCGTGCGCGCCGGCATGACAGGCGCCATCGTGCACGTGTCCAAAATCCGGCCGCTGCACCAGATCGCCGCCGAAGAGGTGCAGGTATGCGAGGACCTGATCTTTGACCGCCGCCGCGAGGGCTATGACCCGCTGCAGCGCCTGCTCGAACTGTTTGCCGACCGCAAGGCCGTGGACGCCGCCAAGAAGCAGCGGGCCGCCACGGTCGAAGGCCGCCTGAAGGACCGCATCATCGACGGCGACCGCAAGGGCCTGGCCGAGGAACTCGATGACGCGCTGAAAACCATGCCGCCGCTGGCCATCATCAACGAGGTCTTGCTCGACGGCATGAAAGTGGTGGGCGAGCTATTTGGCGCCGGCAAGATGCAGCTCCCCTTCGTACTGCAATCCGCCGAGACCATGAAGGCCGCGGTCGCCTACCTCGAGCCGCACATGGAACGGGTCGCGGGCCAGGAAAAAGGCACCGTGGTGCTCGCCACCGTGAAGGGGGACGTGCACGACATCGGCAAGAACCTGGTCGACATCATCCTCACCAACAACGGCTACCGCGTGGTCAATCTCGGCATCAAGGTGCCCTTGGCCGACATGGTGGCCGCCGCCCGCGAGCACCGCGCCCATGCCATCGGCATGTCCGGGCTGCTGGTGAAGTCGACGGTGGTGATGCGCGAAAACCTCGAGGAAATGAGCCGCCAGGGCCTCGATATCCCCGTCATGCTGGGCGGGGCTGCATTAACGCGCAATTACGTCGAGGATGACTGCGCGCGATCCTATGCCTGCGGCCGGGTCGCCTATGCGCGCGATGCCTTCGACGGCCTGCACCTGATGGACCGCATCACCGGCAACGGCTTCGACGACTTCCTGGCCGCCATCCAGGCCAAGCGGGTCGGCCGGGCCCGCAACACCAAGCGCACCCTGGGCGAGGCTGACCGCACCGCGTTCCGTCCGGTGGACGTGGCAGCGGTGCGGGAACGTAGGCGCCGCCTAACCCGCGACGTTCCCGTGGTGCAGCCGCCGTTTTGGGGGGCGCGGGTGCTGCAAAGCACGGCCAAGGCGGTGTTGCCGTTCCTTAACGAACGCAGCCTGTATCAATTCCAGTGGGGCTTCCGCAAACAGGGCCGTTCGCTCGATGACTTCCTCGGCTGGGCCAAGCAGGAATTGCGCCCGGTGATGAAGCGCATGTTCGCTCTGTGCGAGCAGCAAGCCATCCTGTCGCCGCAAGCCAGCTACGGCTACTGGAAAGCCGCCGGACAGGGCAATGACCTGATCGTGTTCGACCCGGACGGCAGCACTGAACTTGCCCGCGTCACCCTGCCGCGCCAGCCGCGCGACGATGGCGAGTGCATTGCCGACTTCTTCCGCGACGTGGACGACGCCGAGCGCGACGTGATCGGGTTGCAGGTCGTCACCGTCGGACAGAAGGCCAGCGACACGGCGCGGCTCTGGTTCGAGGACAACCGGTATCAGGACTACCTCTATTTGCACGGCCTCAGCGTGGAGTTGGCCGAGGCCATGGCGGAATACACCCACAAGCGCATCCGTGCGGAATGCGGGTTTGCCGGCGAAGACGACCGCGACATGGATCGCATGCTGTCCCAGGGCTATCGCGGCAGCCGCTACAGCTTCGGCTACCCGGCCTGCCCAAAGCTGGAAGACCAGGCTCCGCTGCTGCAGTTGCTGGGCGCCGAGCGGATCGGCGTCTCACTCAGCGACGAATGGCAGCTCCACCCGGAACAAAGCACCAGCGCCATCGTCGTGCTCAATCCGCGGGCCAAATACTTCTCGGTGTAGCATGGGCCAGCGCAATCCAGCGTCCGCGGCGGTTATGCGCTGCAAGCCGTCACGCGTTGCGGGCGGCTCTGCGCAACCTCGCCCGGCCCGCACAATGCCACCGCTTCCAGCGCCTCGCGGACACTGCCGAACCGGCCCAGGTCCTGCCCGTCGGTGCAGCGCCACACCAGGATGATGTTGCCATGGCGCGCCAGGCCCCAACGAGCCCACAACCCACCCGGTGCGTACAACAGGGCCACGTCGGAATCCTCTTCACAGAGGCCGCCACCTTCGTGGACGGCGATCCGCACCACGGTTGCCGAATCACCCTCGGTTTCCCATCGAAACAGCTCGATCTTGTCCGCTGCAAACAGTTTGAAGCAGTCTTCCGGTGCTCTTCGGGGACGATTGGCCTGGCGTGGAAACAAGACGACGTTGGTGTGCATCGGAAGGCTCTCCATTTCGTGACCGTACTAGCCTAACTTTGACCAAGCCCGTTTGACCTACGTCACACTGCACGCATGCGTGGTAATCGATTCCGAAATTAAACCGTGATAGTGACCTAAATGCGGCTACCTCGTGGACATCATGATGGACGCTGACACACTCGATCGAACCAACGAGTACGCACGGCTCCTCGCCCGCACGCCCATGTTCCGCAACGTCGCGCGTGAAAGCCTGCAGGCACTCGCCGCCCGCACCCGCGACCGGCAGATGCGGTTGGGCGAGGTGTTGCTCCGTCGTGGCGACGACAACAGCAGCATGCTGGTGATCCTGACCGGGCGGGTGCGCATCGTGCTGCCCAGCCGGGACGGCAAGGAGCAGGTGCTTCGCGTGCTGCAATCCGGCGATGTGCTGGGCGAACTGGCGCTGCTCGCCGGCTGCAGCCGGAATGCCGATGCGGTGGCCGAGAGCAACGGCCGCCTGCTGACGATCGACCGGCGGGACTTGCTCGACATCCTGCGCAGCCATCCCGACCTGGCGCTTGCCGTGCTCACGCTGTTGAGCGAGCGGCTGCGCGCCACCAATTGGCTGTTGGAGGCGATGCTGTTCCATGACGCCGGCGGCCGATTGGCGTTGACGTTGCTGATGTTGGGGCAGTCCCAGCCTGGATACCGCGTCTACATCACCCAGGGCGCGTTGAGCGAACGTATCGGCACTGCGCGGGAGACGGTGAACAAGAAGCTGCGGGAATGGCAGGCCGCCGGCATCGTCACCGTGGAGCCCGGGCGGGTGACCGTGCTCAATCCAGCGGCGCTGCGTCTGCAGGCCCCGCCAAGCGACTTGCTCGACTCCGAAATGCCGCAGATTTGGTGATGCTACAGGAACGAGACCGGGTCCACATCCACATCCACCCGCACACCGCGCCCGACCTTCACCCGCGCCAGCCACTCCCGCAACAACGGTTGCACTGAGACCTCCCGCCGGGCCTTGAGCAGCAACCGGCGACGGTGGCGGCCGCGCAAGATCGCCAGCGGCGCTGGCGCCGGGCCCAGGACCGTGACACCGTCCACCCGCGGCGCCGCCCGGCCAAGGTCCCGTGCGGCCTCGTCCGCCGATTGGGCGTCATCGCCGGAGACAATCACTGCGGCCAGCCGGCCATGCGGCGGCCATAGGCCAGGGCGCCGGGCGGCACTTTCCTGGGCCATGAAGGCGCGCAAATCACCCCCCACCAATGCCTGCATCACCGGGTGCTCCGGGCTGAACGTCTGCAGCACTACCTGGCCCGGCGCTTCCGCCCGGCCCGCCCCGCCCGCCCCCTGATGCAGCAACAGCCCCCTCCGCTCC
>CAXTRX010000065.1:0-6485 GCA_964246785.1 uncultured Acetobacteraceae bacterium
TACTCGACCGCCGTTCCCGGCGCCCCAACCGTGGTCACGTTCGACGTCACCGCGCGCTTCTGACCGTGCTTGACCGCAGCAGCCTGCGCCCAGCCGGGCGTAGGCTGGGGCTTGCTCTGGCCGCGCTGCTCGCCACCGCACCATATCCGCCCGCGCATGCCGAGACGCCGTGCGGGACCATCGTCATCCCGCCGGGCTTGGGCGTCGGACCGCCCACCGCCGTCACCGGACTCCACCCGCTGCTGGGCGCCTCGCTCTACAACCAGCAGGTCGCCCAAATGCTCTACCGCCCGCTGCTCTACATCACGCCCGAGCACACGATCGACCCGGTGCTGAGCATCGCCGACCACATCGACACAATTGGCGGCGGCATCGGCTTCCACATCGCCCTCAAGCGCTGGGTTTGGTCGGACGGCACGCCAATCACCGCCGACGACGTGCTCTACTGCCTCGAATTGCTGCGTGCGCTCGGCGAGACCTGGAGCGGCTTCGGGACCGCCGGCATGCCCGGCATCATCAAGGAGCTCCACGTCGACGGACCGCACGACTTCACCATCACCCTGGGCAGCAAGGTCAACCCCGAGGGCTTCATCCTCAACGCCTTGGGCCTGCTGATCCCGCTGCCGCGCCACGCCTGGGGGGCCACCACCACCGACCAGATGTGGCAGCGCCAGAGCGACCCGGCGTTCTTCCAAGTGGTCAGCGGGCCCTACACAATCAGCCGGTTCGAGCTGGCGCGGTTCCTGACCTTGGACGCCAATCCCGCCTATTCCGGCCCGGCGCCACACATTGCGCATATCGTCGTCAACTTCCTTGAAGGCACCAGCGAATTGCGGGCGCTGCAATCAGGCGAGGCGGACGCCGCCAATTTGCAATTCTCGGTTTGGGACGCAGCCCTCAAGCTGCCGGGCTTCCACCGGGTGCCGCTCGCGGTCGCCAATTCGGTCGATTACCTCAACCTCAACTTCCGCAATCCGGCTACGCCCGACTTTCACGATTTGCGGGTGCGCCAAGCCATGGCCGACGCCCTCGACCAGGCCTTGATCGTCCGCCTGGTCTATCACGGCAGCGCCGAGGAGGGGCATGGCCCGCTGCCGCTGGAACCGGCCAGCATGCTCTCGCCCGCCGCCCGCGCCGGCCAGTTCCCAACCGGCTACGACCCGGACCATGCGCGCGCCCTGCTCACCGAGGCCGGCTGGCTGCCCGGTCCGGACGGCGTCCGCGTGAAAGACGGCCACCGGTTCAGCTTCACCCTGCTGGTCAGCGCCGGGCGCGATGAGCAGAGCGAGACCGCGGAGATCGCCCAGCGCAACATGGCAGCGGTCGGCATCGACATGCAGATCAGCGAGATCTCGTTCGGCCAAATGATCGCGCAGACCAACGGCGATCCGCTGGGTTGGGACGCGTTCATGGTTGGTTGGACGCTCGGGCCTTACGTGGAGGGGCAGACGCAATACGGCACCGGAGGGGTGAACAACTATGGCGGCTACAGCGACCCGACGATGGACCGGTTGACGGCTGCAATCACCACCGTCAACGGCGATACCGCCTCGTTTGCGTTCCAGGACTACGCAGCCCAGCAGCAGCCGGTGATCTTCATCCCGCATGCCAAATACGCTGTCCTGGCGCGGGACGGGATCGAGGGCATCGACGAGTTCATCAGCCCGCTGAACACCTGGGCGCCGGAATACCTGCGCCTGACCGGCCCGATGGCCTGCACCAATGCGCACGATCCTAAACCGTCTTAGCAGCGGGCTGCTCTCGCTGGTGCTGCTGGTGACGCTGACGTTCTTCATCGCGCATCTGTCGCCGGGCGGCCCGGCCTACGCGATCCTTGGGCTGAAGGCCACGCCCGTGTCGGTCGACGCGGTGAACATGAAGCTGGGGCTCGACGTGCCGCTGTGGCGTCAGTTCGCCACCTGGTGGCTGCATCTGCTGCAGGGCGATTTCGGCTACTCGTATCTGATGAACCAGCCTGTCGGCACGCTGATCGGCGTCTACGAGGCCAACACGCTCACCATCAGCGTCGCCGCGATCGTGCTCAGCACGCTGGCCTCGATCGGCATCGGCCTGGTGCAGGGGGTGCACGCCAAGACCTGGCTCGGGCAGGCGATCGGCGGCGCACAGCTCGCGGTCTATGCCCTGCCGAGCTTCTTCATCGCCACCATGCTGGTGCTCGGCTTCTCGGTCGCCTGGCCGATCCTGCCGGCCTCGGGTGTGGCCAGCATCCGGCTGGAGCACCCCGGGGCGATCGACATCATCCGCCACGCCGTGCTGCCGATCGTCACCATCACCATCTTCACCACCGCCGGGCTGTCGCGCTTCTTCGGCCAGGCGGTGGCGGAGGAGCTGGACCGCGAATATGTGCGCACCGCCGCCGCCAAGGGCGTGCCGCCGGCGCGCATCCTGTTTGGCCACGTGCTGCGCAACGCGCTGCGCCCCCTGGTCACCATCCTCGGCCTGTCGTTCCCGGCCATCTTCGCCGGCGGCGTGGTGGTGGAGACGGTGTTCGGCTATCCGGGCCTCGGCTGGCTGCTGTGGCGGTCGGCGCTGAGCCACGATTATCCCGTGCTGATCGCCATCGTCCTGCTGATCGGCGTGTTCACCATCATCGGCAATTTGGGCGCCGACCTGATCAACACCGCACTCGATCCCCGCACACGCTATGAGTGACATCATGGTCGCCCCCGGCGTGCTGCCCCGGCGTGGCCTGGGGTGGCTCGCCGGCCGCGGCATGCTGCTGGGTGGCGTGGCGCTGGCGGCGACGATCGTGCTCGGCTGCGCCATCGGCAGCGCATTGTGGCCGGTCGACCCGGCAGCGCTGCATCCCACCGACGCGCTGGCGCCGCCCTCCTGGACATACCCGCTCGGCACCGACCAATTGGGACGCGACGAACTGGCGCGGCTGCTCTCCGGCGGCAATGCCACGCTGCTGGTGGCGCTGCCGGGCGCGTTGCTGGCCTTCGTGGTGGGGCTGGTCTACGGCCTGGCCGCCGCGCTTGGGCCGCGCTGGCTGGACCGGGTGCTGATGCGCCTGCTGGATACGGTGCTCGCCTTGCCCACGCTGGTGGTGCTGATCTTCGCCGCCTCGCTGGTGAGTCTCGACATCGTCAACCTGATCGGGCTGATCGGTTTCTTGGCCTGGCCGAGCCTGGCGCGCCTGGTGCGCAACGAGGCTGCCGCCCATAACCGACGGGACTTCATGCTCGCCTCCCGCCAGTTCGGCGCCGGCGCCTGGTATCTGGGACGGGTGCACCTGGTGCGGATCATCGCGCCGCTGCTGGTGGTGAACGCGACATTTCTCGTAGGCGACGCGATCTTCGCGCTGTCGGCGCTGAGCTTCCTGGGCTTAGGCGTGCAGCCGCCGCGAGCGAGTTGGGGCGAGCTGCTGCAGGACGGCCTGAACCTCGTGGCTCTTAATCCATGGTGGCTGATCCTGGCGCCGGGTCTGGCGATCTTCGCCTCCTTGCTGGCGACCTCGATGGTGGGGCAGGGGCTGCTTGCCCGCGCGGGCAGCGACCGATGAGCGCCCTGTTGGACATGCGCGACGTTTCGGTCGCCCTGCCGCGTGCTGGCCGGCTGGTGCAGGTGCTCGACCATCTGGACCTTACCGTCGCACCTGGCGAAATGGTCGGCCTGGTGGGGGAGTCAGGCTCCGGCAAGACGATCGCCTCGCTGGCCGTCACGCGGCTGCTGCCACCGGGTGCAGCCGTCACCGGGCGGATCCTGCTGGATGGGGTGGATTTGACGGGGCTCGATGAGCGCTCGCTGCGCCGGGTGCGCGGGCGCGAGGTCGGCATGGTGTTCCAGAACCCGCTTGCGGCGCTGAACCCGACGCGGACCGTGGGCAGCCAGATCATCGAGGGATACCGTACCCACATCGCGGCAAGCCCAGCCGCCGCCCGCGCCCATGCCCGTGACCTGCTGGGCGAGGTGGGCATCCGCGACCCTGGCGCACGGCTGGACGATTATCCGCACCAATTCTCCGGCGGCATGCGGCAGCGGGTGATGATCGCCATGGCGCTGGCCTGTCGGCCCAAATTGCTGATCGCCGACGAGCCGACCACCGGGCTCGATCCCATTGTTGCCACGCAAATCCTGGCGCTGATCGCCCGGCTGCGGCGTGAATTGGGCATGGGATTGCTGTTCATCACCCATGACCTTTCGGTGATCGAGGCTTACGCCGACAGCGTCCACGTCCTGTATGCTGGACGCACGGTGGAGCAGGGGTCGGCCGCGCCATTTTTCGCTACACCCCGCCACCCGTATAGCCGGGCGTTGATGGGGGCGGTGCCGCGTTTGGGGCAGCAGCGCCTGCGCAACATCCCCGGCGGCATCCCTGAGCCGGAGCGTCGCCCCGCCGGCTGCCGCTTCGCGCCGCGCTGTCCAGCGCATCAGCCGGTGTGCGACGCTGACTATCCGCCAATGGCGCCCGGCCCGACATTGGCCGCCTGCTGCTTCCCGCAGGCCGGGGCCATCGAGGAGGTGGCAGCCGCGGGACGGCTCGCCCTGCCGCGGATCGGTCCGGTCCAGTTGGACATCGCCGGGTTGACGGTGCGCTATGGCACCCGGCCGGCGGTGGACGACGTGTCACTGCAGCTCGGCCGCGGCGAGTGCCTCGGCGTGGTGGGAGAGAGCGGATCCGGCAAGTCGACGCTGGGACGGGCGATTTTGCAGATGGTGGGCTACGAGGGACGGGTGGCGCTTGACGGTGTGGATTTCACCGGATTGCGCGGCGCGGCACTTCGACAGCGCCGGCGGCGGATCCAAGTGGTGTTCCAGGACCCGCGCGAATCACTGAACCCGCGAATGCTGGTGGGTGAGAGCATTGCCGAGCCGCTCGGCTTGGCCGGGCAGCCGAGGGCGATGCGCCAAGCGCGGGTGACGGCGCTGCTGCAGGCGGTCGGGCTCGATCTGGCGCTGGCCGGACGCCGCCCCGGGTCGTTGTCGGGCGGGCAGGCCCAGCGGGTGGCCATCGCGCGCGCGCTCGCTGCGGAGCCCGAGGTGCTGGTGCTGGACGAACCGACATCCAGCCTGGATGTCTCAACCCAGGCGACGCTGCTCAACCTGCTGAAAGATCTGGCGAAGGACCGCGACCTCATGATGGTTTTCATCAGCCATGATCTCGCCTGCGTCAGCTATCTGGCGCATCGGATCGCGGTGCTGCGGGATGGCCGGCTGGTGGAGCTGACGACAACGCAGACGCTGATCGATGCCCCGATGGAGGCCTATACGGCTGAACTCGTAGCGGCAGCGCCGCATTTGCGGCGGGATCGGGGTTGTGTTGCGTGAAGCGGGGCGCCTGGCGGCCAGGCTGGCATGCTTAGCCTGCGAGATTTTAGAGATGATGCTCATTTATAAGGGACGCTGCATCGTTTAGCTGATAATCATGGGGTGAGAGGTCACGACGCATGCAAGTGTCAGTTGCTGCACCCATGGATGAGCCCAGTGTAGGCGAGTTCGAGCCGCTAGATCCGGCACTCGAGGCATCCGGCGCCGAGTTTATTGTTGCGCATCGGGGCTGGTCCGAGGCGCGCACCCAGGTGCTGGCTGCCGCTCTTGCCGGGCACAACCTCATTCTGTTGCTTGGACCAGGCGGCACGGGCAAGAGCCTGTTGCTGCAAGATCTCGCCCGCACGCTGGAAGCGGCCGGGGCCAATGTGCTGATGCTGCCAGAGGGCGATCTACCCGCAGATGCAATCCAGAGCCGGCCCGCGAGCAAGCGTCGCATCGTGCTGATCGACGACGCGGACCGCATGACGGGTGCAGCGCTGGAACGATTGGGCTGGCTTGGCGGCATGGTGGTGCTGGCCGGGCGAACCGACCCGAGCGGCGGCGACGGCGAGCATTTTCCCGGCGCGGCCGTTGTGCGCCTGGCGCCTCTGCCTGGGGACGAGGTTGGCCTGTTTCTCAAGGCGTGGCTTGCGGGCAGAGGGCGTCATGCCGATTTCGACGAGGCGGCAGTAGAACGCCTGGCGGCGTGTTCTGACGGCGTGCCCCGCGTGCTCAATATCCTGGCGGAGAGGGCGGCTGACCTCGCCCAATCGCAAGGCGCTGATCGTGTCGGAGCCGTGCACGTCCAGGCGGCCGATGATGTGGGCGAGGCGCTGACGCCTGCACCGACCCGGCCCGAGAAAACATCGACCGTCATCCTCACGCCTGTATCCGGCATAACGCCGTTTGTCGCGGCGCCTCTCGTCCCGCAGCGACGTCTGCCAAGCCTACGCCTTACCGCCGTTGTGGTTTGTACAGTATCCGGCATTATCGGCGCCGGCGCCTGGCTGCTGCTTGGATCAAGCGACGCGATGCATCAGCCGCAGATGGCCGTCGAGCGAAGCGCGGCATCTCCGCCACGAAAGCAGACGAGATCCATCGTGGTGTCGAGGAGCTTGCCAGCATCTGGCGTGACGGCGCCGGTGCCGGCGGTTCTTCCTGCCGCCGCACCGCCGCCGCCGGCGCATGAGCCGGCCGCCCCGCCAGCGGCC
>CAXTRX010000065.1:6495-17250 GCA_964246785.1 uncultured Acetobacteraceae bacterium
CCCGCAGGCGGCCGCATCGGCTCAGCCCCTGGGGGTGCCGCTTGCGGCGCCGGGCACGCCGCTGCATGCGACGGATGTGACCGACGTCAGGGACCACGTGGTCCCACCGGACCCGCTGCCCCTCGGCGCGCTCGTGCGGGTTGTGTTGCGCTATGCGCGTGGCGAGCCCGGCGCGGCTGCTCGCGCTGAAGATCTGGCTTCTTCCCTTCGAGCCGCCGGTTTTGTGGTCGATAGTTCACCGGCCGCCCGCCTGGGCGCCAGGCCCGGCGCCCACTACTTCTTTGCCGAGGATCGCCCTGCCGCCGAGTCGGTGCTGCGGGCGGCGGGACTCACAGGAGCGGTCAGCCTTGCTTACGGCAGCCGAACCACAATGCCGTTTCCCGGCTTGATCGAGTTGGTCATGCTCGGACAGGCCACGGCCGGGCGCCCGAAGCCGCCCGATGATGGAGCACCTATGGGAGTGACAAATCCGCTTTTGCAGCATGCGGCGGCTAATCCACCCTAACGCCAGCTACACATTAGTCAGCGTCCGGCCGAGTGCAGGCGTGATCCAAGGATGGGTAAGCGATGCCGGACCCCACTCGTCGCGCGCTACTCTCGTTGAGCCTCATCAAGCTGGTCGATCTGGATCACCCGCCACTGCTGGTGCCAATCCAAGCTGGACGCCTGGCGCCAGCCCACAATCCTGCAACCAGCCCGCTGACGCCGGCGGATGGCGCCATCTTTTCAGCCCGGTCGGGCGTCAACGTCGTCCCGCTGGGTTTCGCGGTATATCAGCCGGTCTCCGTCACGTCCTGGGACGCGGCGATGACCGAGAAGCGGCTTACGGCACTGCAAATGGCGGGTTTTGACCACATCCGCATTGCCTTCGATCCTACCCCTGCATTGGCTGCAACGGATCTTGCCGCTTTGGACGGCGTGCTGGATGTGGCCCGGCACGCCATCGACGCCACGTTGCGCGCCGGGTTCAAGGCGATTCTCGACCTGCACGTGGCCACTTCGGGGGACTGGAACACATCGGCCATTGAGGCGGATTACCCGGCCAAACCGAAATGGCTGCGCTACCTCGACATAGCCCGAGGGTTTGCCCGCCTGTGCGCCAACTACCCCACGGCTCAGTTGGCGCTGGAGCCTTATAACGAAAACTCGAACAACGAGAGCTATGGCAATAGCGGCTGGGCCGATCGGTCAAAAAGCCTGTGGAATGCAATTAGGGCGGCCAATCTAAAGACCACTCTGCTGATGGGCGGGTCGTTCTATTCAAGCATCGAGGGGCTGCAGGATCTCAAGGCAAGCGCCTATGATGCGAACACCGGATTCGTTGTTCATAACTATAATCCGACGATTTTTACACACCAGAACGCCGCCTCCTACACACGCTTTGTGGAACGTCTGCACTATCCGCCCATTGCGAGCGACCACGCCGAGGCGATCACTGGGATGACCATGCGGGTGAAGGCGAGCAGCCTGTCGGATGCGGAAAAGGCTGCGATCCTACGCGACCGGACAAGACGGCTCGATACCTATTTCACCGTGCCGCAAGGCCCCGATTATATTGCAGCCAAGGTCCAGGAGATCGTTGACTGGCAACGGCGCAACAGCGTGCCAAGCAGTCGGATTTTCGTGACTGAATTCGGCAGCCATAACGACCATGATTTCCGCGGCGCCTCACTGACCTCCCGCATGGCTTGGGTGCAGGACATTGATCGCGCACATGAAGCTGCAGGCTTTTGCCGCACGATCTGGACCTACAACTCTCCCGACTACTGGGACATCACGGCAGAGGATGGATCCTGGCGAGTACGGAATGGCTTTCTGATCGCATTGGGGCGGACCGCACCACCCGATGACACGGACGAAGCCGCCGCCTTGTTCAAACCGCAAACCCGTGAGGCCAGCCCGGCAACGAAGGCGTTGATCAACGCCACGATCCGCCTGCTCAAGAACGATCAAGTCTGGGACAAGCTGCATGTCCTCTATGTGTTCGCTGGCAAGGACCTGGCAGAGGCTCAGATTGATTGGAAAACCGGGCAGCCGGCGCGGCTCGATGCCGTCACGCTGAAGTTCGTGGCAAATCACGGTGTTGCCAACGCCCTCCACCAAGCCGGCTCCATCAATGTTCCGGCGATTAGCGTGGACGTGGCTGCCTCACCGGATGGCAATCACGTCGGGCTTTTCCTCGTCGGGCCTGGTGAGCAACACGTGAGCATTGCCGATCAGGCGGGAGCACCGCTGCTCACCATAGACTCATCCTCTGTGGCGCTGCGATCCGGCGCTCGCACCTCTAGGCCAAATCCCGCACAGTCCGAAAGCCATGTTCTGCTAAGCCAGACGGCCGATACCATCGCCCTATATCTTGATGGCAGCGCAACCAACCCACAGGGCGGAATAAATCCGAGCATACGCTCGGAGCCAGCAACGCTGCGTCTTGAGCCGAGCAACCAGGCGGTTTGCGCTGTGCTGCATGCGGGGGCATCCCTCACGGCAGACGATGCCAAAGCCATCTATACGATCCTGCGCTTCTACATAAATGGCGTAAGGCGAATGAGCGCCGCCCCAGACCGGCCTCAGTGACCGTGCATCTCAGGCCGAAGTCAGTTTGGCAATCGCGCTGGGCGAGGCAGCCCTATGGCTGGGCATCCCGTTGCTGATAAATCGCCCAATCACGAGGACAATCGCGGTCGCTACTGCCCCAGCGCACATGACCCAAGGCACCGCCGCCAGTCCATATTGGGGAACGGCATAAATCAGCAGCGGAATGCTCACGACCGTCGTGGCCGCCTCCCCCACCAGGTTGGTTTTGGCCCGGTTCAGCGCCACCAACGAAACGAGGATCGACGAACTGGCAAACCGAAAAAACACCAGGAAGCCAAACCCAAGCCAAAGCTGATTGACCTCCGCATACTGCTTGCCGATTAGGTATTGCGTTATGTAGGGGCCCGCAAAATAAAGCGACGCACCGCCGAACGCCCCCAACGCCAGCATCTGAAGCCAGGCAAGCGCCTCCAGTCGAAGCGTAGGTCGGCCACCCGCCACGGCCGCTGCCAACCGGGGCACCTGCGTGTTGGTGACCACAGAGGCAAAGGTTACGGCACTCGAGACAAACTTCACCCCTGATTGATAAATGCCGATGTCATGCAGGCCTAGCAGCGGCGCGATGACGACGCCATCAAGCTGCCCATTGATGTAGCTGAGATTGCTCAGCAGCGCCCAGGCGAAAGACGCCTTGATCGTTGCGCGCAGGCTCTGGACCGCAATAGGGGCCATGCTCACGGGGAAGCTCCGCAGCACCGCCGCTCGCGCAACCAGGGCATACAAAATCCGACAGGCCAGAAAACCGACTGAAACTTCTAGGATCCCGCCGCCAAGGCGGATGATCGCCAGCAGGACCGTGCCATAAACGACTGACGTCCAACCGACGATCCAGCTTTCCCGGCCAAATCGGTTGGTCGCTCGAAACCCCACCAAAGCAAGATCGCCGAAAGACGCAACCATGACGCCCAAGGTGAGGGCGAGGCTTGCAAGCTTCGCCTCGCCAGCGATCGGCAACATCAGCACGACCACGAACCCGGCGAGCGTCACGATCAGGGAAAATGCGGCCTTGATCCTCAGCGTCGCCTCCAGGATCGCCCTGCCGCTCTCAGGCCGATGCGCAATGTCGCGCAATGTTTTGATGGCAAGCCCGAAATCAGTCAGCAGCGATCCGAGTGAGGCGTAGCTAAACACCAAAGCTACAAACCCGAATTCCTTTGGGCCAAGCCCGCGCGCAAGTAGCGCGAAGACCACGAGCCCGACCAGCATCCTAATGAAAATAGACAGAGCCATGTAGAATTTGGACAACACTCGATCATATCCTTTTGACCACGACGGTCTGCGGCATTGATGCCACCTTGCTGGTAGCGTATTGACTTAGGCTTAAGCTTTCCCGCCGCGATATCTGAGATCACAGCGCCGACGTCACATTTGGGAGGTCGAGTTGGCGAGCGTGGCGTTATCGCGCAGCCGCGAACGCGTCTTGGCGGCAGCACTCAGTTCGTCATAATATTGCTTGCCGATTACGTCCCAAGACAGGCTGCTCTTCAGGGCTCGGACACCGACTTCCAGCGCTGTCGACCGCCGTTGAGCCTCGATTATGCCCGCCGCGATGGCGGCCGGGAGGTCGTCGAGCCCTATGAGAACAGCACTTCGATCATCTACTGTCTCTGGAACGTCACCAATCCTGGTCGCGACGATTGGCTTTTCAAACGCGATTGCAATCTTGAGCACCGCGCTCGTCGTGCCCTCTAGGTATGGAATGACAACGCAATCAGAGCCGATGAAGAAGGTCTGCACATCCTCGAACGGCACATGGCCTTCGTAGAACATCACGTTGCGTTGGGAACACTCAGCGCGTAGCGCTTCGAGGTCGCTGGCTGGAAAGTCTGGCTTACCCGCCAGAATCAATCTCACGTTTGCCTCTGGTGGCAGATGCGCGGCCGCTTGGGCAAACGCGAGCGCGCCTTTGCGCCGGCTGACATGGCCGAAAAACAAGGCCACAAAGCTATCATCTGCAACACCGGGTAACCGGACCCGCGCCTGCGCCTGCGACAGGTGGTCGACATCAAAGCGGTCGAGCAGGCCGCATGGAATGACTGCGACAGGACGCTTGACGCCCAATGCCAAAAGCTGCTCGCGCGCCAAAGCCGAGTGAGCAACCAGGGCATCGAACGCGCCGTAGTAAAGCCTCAAGATCGGTTTGTGCCACCGCCGGGGCTCGTGCGGCAGAACATCATGGACAGTCACTACACAGCGGACGCCAAACATTCGAAACAGCCAAATCATCGGCGTTTCAAGCAGCGGAACCTTGAGCCACGCCTGCATGAGCAAGACATCGGGCCGTATGACGAATACACGGTAGACAAACTTCCAAATATCGATTGCCAAATGTCGTGAGCGGCGAAAGCAGAACTCGGCCTCCCCAAGCTGAGCCTTATCTGTCGCCTCCATAGTGTCGCTGGTCAGGACGGCCACGTCGGCATGCGGCCGCAACCCGGCGACCAAACCCACCAGATAGTCGACAAAACCTGGATTGACCGGGAAGCATACGACGGCAATGCGTAAGCCATCGTTGCCTTGCCGACTTCGCTGGTTCCGTCGCATTTTTCAACCTTGTCACATGGCGGCAGGTCGCGCCTCGTTGTAAACTGGGAGCTTGGTTCAAAGCCAAGCTCATTACCTGAGCCGGGTTAGTCGTCAGTCAGACCCGCGATATTAGGAGTGGCCATTGTCACCGATAGGCTGCGGTAAAGCGCAGACATGCTGGCGTAGTAGCGTCCCTCGCCAAACTGCGCCTCCACAAACGCCCTCGCGCTACGGCCCATCTCCGCCAACCTGGCTGCCGAGGTGACCCGGATCGCTGATAGCGTTGCCGCCAAATCGGTTACATCGCCAGAAGCGAAATGCCAGCCAGTGACACCGGGCTCGATCATCTCGGGTATGCCGCCAATATTGGCGCCAGCCACTGGCCGATGGCGCGCAAATGCCTCGAGCACGCTGACTGGCGCATTCTCATACCATTCAGACGGAAGCACTACGGCCCGGCAGGCCTCAACCGCCGTCCAGAGATCCTGGCCGGCCAGAAAACCCAGGAACCGCACCGGCGCATCAAGCTGTGCGGCGAGCTGCCGCAAGGCACCCTCCTCGGGACCGTTGCCGGCGATCATAACGGGCATCTTCGACTGAGCAGCCGCCCGGATCAGGGTCGCCACGCCTTTTTCTGGAGCCAGCCGGCCAAAGAACAGGACATGGTCGCCGGGTTCGCCAAACTCACCTGTCTCGGGCAAGGCAATGAAATTTGGAATGTAATGAACCTGACTGTCAGCCCAGCCCCACTCCAGTAGTTTGTCACGATAGAACCGGCTCGGCGCAACAACGGCCGAAAGGTTTTTGGAATAAAGATCAAGCGCTTTGTGCACCGTCGATTCCACCGTCACGAGAGCACTCGCCGGGAGTGACCCCTTGATGCATCGATGCCGGAGCGTGTTCCATACGCGGCCGCCCTTACAGCGTTCGCAGAGGCCATCGGCGTTCATCATCTTGTAGTTGGGGCAGGCCAGCTTCAGGTCATGGGCCGTCATAACGGTGGGAATGCCGCGCCGCTTCGCCTCTACAAGCACGGAGGGGGAGAGATGATGGTGGATAATATGAAAATGGGCGACGTCGACAGGGTTCCTGTCGAGGAGCGCGCTCAATCGGCGTTGGGCATCTTGCGAATAGATGATGCGCGCAGCTTGACTGAGCCGTGTTCGAAGGCTGCTGCCATCTTCGTAATCGATCCGCTCGGCAAAGTAGGAATCGGACACGTCCGGAATGTTTTTTGGATGCTGCATAGAGAAAAATGCATTGGTCCATCCGTGCCGTTCGAACAAAGCCGCATGATCAAGATAGACAATGTCCGAGCCACCACGCCGATAATGGTACGAATTAACCGATAGCAGCCTGTTCATATCAGAGCGCTTGTCATCGAGACGCAGTTCTTGCGTCCCAATGCGATCGTACATCACCTTTGATAGGTGATATACGAGGACCGCAGCGGACGGTATGCCTCGAGATCCTGCGAGCTGGACTGATACTCGCCCATGTCCACGGCGTTGAGCACGGCACCGGT
The DNA here is from genome assembly GCA_964246785.1 of uncultured Acetobacteraceae bacterium. GTDB lineage: Bacteria > Pseudomonadota > Alphaproteobacteria > Acetobacterales > Acetobacteraceae > LMUY01. The sequence goes on from CAXTRX010000065.1 coordinate 13,142, forward strand.
GACCCGCCCGCCGCCGAGTTGCAGCCGCTTGACCGCCCCACGGATAACCTCGTGCGGCGTCTCACCCCAGCGAACAACCAGGACGGTCGCATCGGTGGCCTTGGCCACTGGCAAGGCGTCGTCCACCGCGGCGATCGGCGGTGTGTCGATGATGATGGCGTCATAGAGGGTGCGCGCTTGGTCGATGAGCCGGGTGAAGGCGGCTGAGCCGAGCAAATCCTGCGGGTTTTCATAGCCCGTCTCGGAGAGCAGGACGTCGAAGTTGAACCCGGTGATGCGCCGAATGCAGTCCTTCAGGCCAGCCGACCCGGCCAACGCCGATTCAACGCCCACATCAGGCTTGACCTTGAACATATGCGCCAACCCGGACTGGCGCAGATCGGCGTCAATCAGCAGGACGCGCAGGCCGGCCGAAGCGAGGCTGCGGGCGTAAAATGCAGCGAGGAACGTCTTGCCCTCGCCGGGTAAAGCCGAGGTGAAGGCGATCGCCTGCGGTTGACCGCCACCGGCATGGAAGGCCAGTGAGTTTCGCAATGTCTGCAACGACAACGCAAAGACCGATCGGGAGTCGGCTTGGGCGGGAAACGATCCCCGGCCATGGCGCAGCGAACGGACCAGCGGCACCGATGTGAGTCCAAAGACGCGGCACGTCGCCTCGATTTGGTGCAGGCTTCGTGACTGCAGATGGTGGCGGTCGAGGAACAGAATGATCCCGGCCGTTAAAACCGCGAAGGCGCCGCCTGATACCCCCAGCAGCAGCAAATGGCGGGTTGAGGAGGGGGTGAGCGAGGCCGATGGCTGCGACGCAAGCCGGGCGTCCGGCTCATGCTGGACTTGCCGCTGAATTTCGAACTGCTTGGACCGGCGTAGCAGGTCATTGTACAACTGCCGATTGGCGTCGGTCTCGCGCTGCAGTTGCGCCTGCGACAAATCGGTCAGTTCCGAAGCGCCGGCCGCCTGGTTGAGGCCGTTGACCTCCTGCTGGAGGCCTTGGACGTTGGCGCTAGCGACATTGACATCGTTTTGCGCCGCTCTTGCCATGCGCGAGATTTCACCCGCGATGCTTTGCCGCGTCGCATCGAGGGCGGCCGACGTTGATTTGACGGTTGGATAATCCGACGAGTAACGCTCGCGCAGCTCGGCGATCCGGGCGGTGAGGGCCGCTTCCTGGTCTCGGCCCCTTTGAATAACCGGGGAGGCCAGCATGGCGGCGTCGACACTGCCCCGACTGACATTCTGGATATCTTGCAAGCGCGCCTGCTTCATCAGCAGATCGGCACGCGAGCGGCCGAGTTGGGCCACAAGCTCGTCGGATTGATGGCTGACGATGGTCTCGCCACCGCTGCGCAGCAGGTTATGGTTGCCGCGGAACTGCTGCAATTGCTGTTCGGAGTTTTGGACCTTGTCGGCAAGTTGGGTCAGTTCGACGTCGAGCCAGCTCCGTACAGAGTCGATCGCCGCCTCTTTTTCGGTGACCTGGTCGGCGAGATAGAGCTTGAGGTGATGTGCCAGGACAGCTTTCGCCAGAGCAGGGCTGTTGGCGGTGAACGTGACCCCGATCACGAATGATTTTCCGTCGTTGAAGGCGGTGAAATGCTTGCGATAGGCAGAAATCGCTTCTTCGAGACGCATCGCGCTATCGGGTGGCTTGTTCTGGGAGACCGGTGCCAACTTGGCGCGAATATACGCCGTCAGGGTCTGAAGCGGCGAGACGTCACTGTCCTTGGCAGACTCCTCATCAAGATGCATGTCGGCGACAACACGCTGCGCCAGTTCCTTGCTCGTGAGAATCTGAAGCTCACTGCGAACCAGGTTCAGGCCGGATTCCGATGAGAGGCCCGCGGCGCCCGGGGCGGGTTGCAGGTCATCAATGTGCGGCGGCTCACGCAGGCGGAGGACGAGCATCGCATCCGCCGTGAAGGATGCCGGCAGCCGCAAAATAAAATAGGCCGTCGGCAGGAGCAGCAGCAGGAAGATCAGCGCAAAGCGAAACTTTCGGCGCCAAAGCGAGCGAATCATACGCGTAAATGCGGCAGCACTCAGCACCGTTTGTCCGGCGGCGCTTTGACCATAATCCCAACCCAAATCGGGTATGACATGCGGTGGCGACGGTGGATTATACCTGACCAGACCAGACATCGGTCACCTTTCTTCAAGCATGCAGACCGACCTCATGGCCGCAGCGGCGTCGCATGATTGGCAGCTACATCGCATATCACGTTGCGGCCTGTTTCGCGAGCGGGATGGCCCGTGCGCGTTTGTGGCGCCCGTAAGCCTCGTAGTCGGCAAGCCTGGCCGCTGCGACCCCATCCCATCCATAGGCCTGCGCCGTTGCCAGAGCCCCACGGCGGAGATGGTTGTAAAGGGCGGTGTCATCGAGCAGCCTGGCGATGGCGCCCTCGAGTGCGACTGGCGCATCCACCGGGACCACAAGGCCATTGTAGCCGTCGGCGATGTACTCCGCCGGACCGGCGATGTTAGTGACGATCGGCACCAGGCCGCATGCCATCGCCTCCAACGGTGCAATGCCAAATGCCTCATAGATCGATGGCATAATGAAGACGTCATAGTCAGCCAGCATCTGGGGCAATTGCTCATTGTCGAAATGCGGCACAATCGTCAATCGATCCCGCAGGTCCTCGGGGAAATCGGCCAAGGTTTGTTCAACCGGGCGAACGGTGCCGAAAAACGCCATTTGGAGGTCTGGCCTTGCCCGCAGCAGGCGCGTCGTTGCGGCGACCGTCGCCCGGATGCCCTTACGCGCCTCATAGGAGCCGACCTGAACAATCCGGATGCGATCGCGCGGCGGGAGCGCCAAGCCGGCCTGCGCTGCTACTGCTCGCCGCCTGAAATGCTCGCCCAAACCATTGCGGACAATCTTAATACGCTCGGGATCGATACCCTGCCCGATGGCAAATTTCCGCTCGTCGGCGTTCAAAACATAGACGAGGTCGGCCACGCGCATCGACAACGCTTCTTGCCAAAGCTCCAGCGAGCCATGGAATAGCCAATACCGCCACGATACCTTGGCCCGGCCCGCTGCCCGGTCACGCATCAACCGGTCGTGCAAGGGACGAAGGAGCCCCTGGCTGAATGTCACGTTTAAGGTCTGCCTGTTTCCCGCACGCAACAGGTAGTAGAGCCAGCAATCTCCAGTAGCGCCCTCGATCACATCAGCGCGGGCATGCCGCAGAAACAGCATGGCGGCGACATAGAACGGGAAGACGGCGCTACGAACGAGCGGCGGTAGCTGGCTGAGCCCATCATGCGAGATGACCGAGACGTCGTGCCCGGCCGCCGTGAGACGGTCCTTGAGGGCGAACAGCACCCCGGCCGCTCCGGCGTTCCGATCGAGCAGAAAATGCAGCACAAAGACAATTTTCATTTCACGAACCCTGCGCTAGGCCAGCCGCCCTGCGCTCTGGAGCGCCAAGGCAGGCTCCTCATTGCCATGATCCAGTTCCTGAACCATCAACCCGTTGCCGCCCACTGCCGCCAGAACGGGGACCTCCTGATAGGCGGCCAACAGTTGCTCATACTGCATCAATACGCTTTCTAATACGAAGCTACGATCATGATGAACGCGCGCGGCTTGCCGGGCGCTCTCCGCCGCCTCGGGATGATCGCTAAGAGTATCAAATATACGGCGTGCCGCTGCCGCATCATGGAAAAAGAACTGGTCGGCGCCGGCTGTCCAACGGTTAAACAGGTTGTCATGCGCGATTACGGCGCAGCCCGCACCGAGCGCCTCGACAAGCGACGGATTGGTCCCGCCAACCGTGTGCCCATGGCAGTAAGCCACGGCATGGCGCCGCAGGCTCGCCAACGTGACATCGTCGTAGATCGCGCCGACAAAGACGACCTCGTCACTAGCGGCGGCCCGGACTGCCCGGTGATATGCGTTGTCTTCGTTCAAATTGCCAAGCATGACCAATTTTTGGCCCCGCCGCGACGCCGAGAACGCCTCGACGATGGCGAGTTGGGAGTTCTCCGGCTCGATCCGCGATATGCAGACGTAGTAGTTGCGCGGCTTTAACCCAAGCTGAAGAATAGGCTCGAGTGGCGCCTCCATGACCGTCGGCGAGCCGTAGGGTATCATCACAATTTTC